>CAYMJH010000038.1:679-22911 GCA_964390385.1 uncultured Bacteroidales bacterium
GGAGAATACATGCCAGTCATCTTCAATTTCGGGACCTTCAGATACCGTGAAACCTATGCGAGAAAAAATGTCGACAATTTCCCTGCGAACCAGTGAAACAGGATGCCTGCTGCCTGAAAGGAACGGAAGGGAAGGCTTGGTAAGATCATCGGATGAAACGGATGCCGCCTGCCGTGAAAGGGCTGAGTGGAAACTTTCATACCGTTCGGTGGCTAAATTTTTCAGTGCATTAAGCTTACCCCCAATCTCTTTTTTACGTTCGGCAGGAACCGATTTGAATTCATCAAAAAGGGAGGAGATCTTTCCTTTCTTGCTCAGGTAAAGCAATCTGAATTCCTCAAGCTGCTCGGCTGAAACGCATTGAAATGCAGTAACCTCGTTTTGAAGTGCTTGAATGATGTCCAGCATGGTTATGGCTAATTGAGTATGGAGGCTTTAATGATCGTAATGTTTTCAAGGGGTCTGTCATGACCGTCGACAGCTGCTGCGGCAATACTGTCCACCACATCCATCCCTTCCACCACTTCTCCGAAAACGGTATAGGCATAATCGAGATGGGGAGTGCCTCCTACCGTGGTATAGGCTTTTACCTGCTCGGGTGTGAAACGAATATGCATGTTGGTATTTTCCATTGATTTTAATTGATCGGAGGTGAATTTTTTCCCCTGGACAATGTAAAACTGGGAACCGGATGATTCACGGCGGGGATTAACCTTATCGCCTGCCCTGGCTGCGGCAAGGACACCTTTTTTATGGTACAGGTCAGGGAATATTTCTGCCGGGATGGTATAGCCGGGTCCTCCCGTGCCGAGTAAATCACCGGGTTTGGCATTTTTTGAAAGCGGATCACCGGTTTGAATCATAAAGTCCCTGATCACACGGTGAAACAACATGCCGTTGTAATAGCCTTCGGAAACAAGCTTGACAAAATTATCCCTGTGCATGGAGGTATTTTCATAAAGCCTTGCTTTTATGGTGCCTTTGCTGGTCTGGAAGACCACATAGGTTTGTTTTACAGGCTGAGCGCCGAGTGAAAAGGAAAACAAAATGAAAAGCAAAGCCGAAGCAATTGTTTTTATCTCTTTCATTCGTGAACTATTTAAATAATTTTGCAAATATAAAAAAGACAGCATAAAGATAAGAGAAAGCCCTTGATTTAATGGAATTAAAAGTTGCCATATGCGGTGCAAACGGATTCATCGGAAATGAATTACTGCATTTTTACAGCAAAATGGGGCTGTCTGTTGAAAAAATATCCAGACAGGCACTGCGTGAAAAGGATACGCTGGATGCCATTACCGGTAGCTCAGCGGTATTGATAAACGTTGCCGGGGAGCCGGTGATAGGCCGATGGACAAAGGCGAAAAGGAAGAAGTTGAAGGATAGCCGCATTGGCGTAACGGGAAGGCTGACCGATTCCATGCTGAGGGTGAACAGCCCTCCGGAATTGTTCATCCAGGCTTCTGCCATCGGAATTTACAGGGAGAACTGCAGTGAAATGTTTACGGAGGAATCAGGCCGGTATTCAGAGGGTTTCCTGGGGGGTTTGGTGAAGGACTGGGAAAATGAAGCATGGAGGGCTTCCAAGGGAAATATAAGGACCGTACTGCTGCGGATGGGTCTTGTTTTGGGAAAAAACGGAGGATTCATGAAAAAGGTGCTGCCGTTGTTTAACATCGGGATTGGCACAAGCTTCAACAGGGGTGAGAAAAGCATGTCATACATTTACCTGAAGGAATTGATCAGGATCATCGAATTTGTGAGGATGAACCGCGAAATTGATGGAGTTGTGAATGTTACCCATGACAGAATCATTACCTTTGACCAATTTTTTAAGCAATTGTCCGTTTCAACAGGTAAGCCCTTGATTTTTAATATACCGGATTTTATGATAAGGCTTGCTTTTGGAAAAGCAGCTATCAGCCTTTTGTCGGGTCACCGGATTTATCCCGCAAAACTGTTGAAGCATGGATATTCATTTCAATATGATTCTATACAAAGCATACTGGATGAGATTTGCCATAAATAGAAAAAGATGAGTGTTTACAGGAAACTGGGAGGCCAGACATTAATATACGGCTTTGGCAATATCATCCCGAGAATGCTGAACTATGCCATCCTGGCATTTTATTATACCCGCCGGTTCAGTGTGGAACAATATGGCATCATCACCGAGCTTTATGCATACGTGGCTATATTGTTGGTTATCCTTACCTATGGAATGGAAACGGGCTTGTTCAAATTTTCATCGGAGAAAAAGAATATCGATGATGTTTTCAATGTGTCATTTTTATCGGTAGCCGGAACCTCGGTACTGTTTATAGTGCTTGTATTGCTGAGTTACAGAAGGATTGCTGGATGGATTGAATACGACAGCAATCCAGAATACCTGGCATTATTGGGTATTACCGTTGCTGTTGATGCGATAACGTCAGTTGTGTTTGCAAAGATCAGGATGGAGGAAAAGGTCAGACGCTTTGCAACCATGAAAATTTTAAATGTGTTAATTACCATTGTGCTGGTGATGACATTCCTGGAGGTATTGCCCAGGATCAGCATCGTTGTGCAAAGCTCTTTCTATGAACGTTATATGAAGGATATAGGGGTGGGATATGTTTTCATTGCCAACCTGATGGCCAGCATTGTACTGCTGATGATTCTCTATAAGGATTACAGGAAGGTTGGTTTCAGGATAAAGAGGGGTCTGCTGAAACCCCTTTTAAGGTATTCAATGCCGTTGTTGGTGGTAGGACTGGCAGGCCAATTCAATGAAACTATTGAGAGAATACTGCTGCGGTTTTTTCTGCCCGAGGGAACCAATGTTTTGTTTGAAATGGGCATTTATGGCGCCAATTACCGCATTGCACTTTTAATGACCCTTTTTATCCAGATGTTCCGATATGCTGCAGAACCCTTTTTCTTCAATCAATATGATACAAAGGATTCAAAGAAAGTATATGCCAATGTGCTGAAATACTTTACTATTTTTTGCATGATCATTTTCCTGTTTGTGATTTTTTACCTGGATTATATAAAATATATAGTAGACAGCAAATATTATGCTGGCCTGAGGATCGTTCCCATAGTGCTTGCTGCCAATATTTTTCTGGGTATTTTGTTCAATGTTAACATGTGGTATAAGCTTACGGGAAAAACCTATTTCGGAATCTATATAACCGGTATGGGCGCTTTGCTAACAGTTGTATTGAACATAGGGTTCATACCACAATTCAGTTACATGGCCTGTGCATGGATACACCTGGTAAGCAATGCCGTTATGCTGATCATTACCCTGCTACTGGGCAATAAATACTACCGGATCCCTTATGAGTACAAACGCCTTTTCGAGATAGTTGCGGTGGCGGTGGTTTTGTATCTCGTGTTTCTTTGGGCAAGATCTGAAACGGCTGCATGGAATGCACTGATAGGAACCTTTTTGTTAGCGATATATATATTCTATTGTATAAAAAGAGAAAATCTGATAGCTGTTTTTTCAGGAAAAACCGATGAAAATCAAAGTAATCAATAAATCAAAGCATCAGCTGCCCGAATATAAGACAATGCTTTCGGCAGGGATGGACCTGTATGCCAACCTTGATGGCCAGGTTGTGATAAAGCCACTGCAAAGGATTTTGGTGCCTACTGGTTTATTTGTTGAGCTGCCCGAAGGTTATGAGGCTCAGATCAGGCCCAGAAGCGGACTTTGCCTTAAACACGGGATAACGGTATTGAATTCCCCGGGAACCATTGATGCTGATTACCGTGGTGAAATTGCCGTCATCGTGATCAACCTGTCTGAAGAGGTTTACACCATTCACGACGGAGAAAGGTTATGCCAGATGGTTATTGCAAGGCATGAGAGAGTGGAATGGGAAACAACCGAAAAGCTCAATGATACCGGCAGGGGTGAAGGAGGATTCGGGCATACAGGAATTAAAAAGAGCTGAATGAAAATGAAGAGAAATTATTGGACGGCTGTCGTCTTGCTGATGGTTTTCATTAACAATACGAAGGCCCAGGAGACCTTAAACAACGATCTTAGGAAGGAGAATTTGGAATCGGAATATTATTATGCTTTTACTGAAGCCACTAAGCATATGATATACCAGAATTTTCCGCAGGCTATCAGTTTGTACCGGCGATGCCTTGAATACAATCCCGGCAGTGCCGCAATAAAATACCAGCTTTCAATGATCTATTTCAGGGTGGGTGATATGAATTTGGCCAGGAGTTTGGGTAAGGAAGCCTGTGCAGCAGATCCGGATAACCGATGGTACCTGATTCATCTGATAAAGCTCTACCAGACCAGCAATCAGATTGACAGTGCCATAATTTACAATAGTCTGCTCATCGGTTTAGAACCTGGAAATGCAGAGAATCTGTTAAACCTGGGGATTTTATACCAGATTAATGGAGATAGCCGTAAGGCACTGGATCTCTATGATGAAATGGAAAGGAATTACGGAAGGAACAGTGAGATCTATGTAAACAGGTACAAGATATACAGGACAGCAGGAAAGAATGGAAAGGCGCTGAAACAACTGGAATATGCCAGGGGCTTGTCGCAGGATGATGCTGAGCTCCTAGGGATGATGGCAGAGCATTACCGGGATTTAGGTGATGAGAAGAAAGCAGAGGGTTATTATCAAATGCTGTTACAAACTGATAAAAATGGATTGACAATTATTTCCTATCTGCAGCATTTACTGAAGTTTGAAAGGTACAGGGAGGCTTTTCATTTTTATGCTTCCGCATTGGAACAAGAGGATGTTAAGAAGGAAGAGGTATTTGTTTTCCTGATGAATGAGATGGGAAACAGCAACATTGAAAAGGAACGTGTGGCGTTTCTTGACACGGCGATAGGCTTTTTGCAGGATCAATACAGGGATGATATAAGAATACAAGGATTATACGTTGATTATCAGTTTAAGAGATCACGTTTTGAGCTGGCATCAGCAATGCTGAAACAAATGTTGACAGGAAATGAAAGAAATTACAGGATATGGGAACAAATAATTTTTGCAGAAAATGCATTGGGCCATTTCGACAGTGTTTTGTTTTACGGGGAAAGGGTGATAGAAGCATTTGATCGTGAATCTGTTCCCTACCTGTATACCGGCATTGCTTATCAACAGCTTAAACAGGGCGGGAAATCGATAAGGTTGCTGGAAAGGGGATTGCAGTTGACAGACAATGCTAATCTGATGTTGCAGTATTCTATATTTCTGGCCGAGGCTTATAATGATTCAGGTGATACGGACAGGGCGTTTGATTATTATGAAAAGGCTTTATCCCTGGATGGCAATAACATCATGGTGATGAACAATTATGCCTATTTTCTGGCATTGGCCGGTAAGGATCTAGAAAAGGCAGAGAAGATGTCAAGATATACCATAGAAAAAGAAAAGAAGAATTATATTTATCTGGATACCTATGCCTGGATTATGTTTAAAATGAAAAGAAGGGATATGGCAAGGAAATATATAAAAAAAGCTATGAGGTTTGGAGGAGAAAAGAGCAATGAAGTGTTGGATCATTATAGGGTAATAATGGAATAACACGATGAAAAAGGGAATATGGTTTGGCTTTATGCTGTTGATCCTTTGCTGTGTAACTGGTTTTGCACAGCAAAATAAGAAAAGGACACTTGAAAGTGACCGGATAAAGACTATGGAGGAAATTGAGCTTACGTCAAAGCTGATCGAAGAAACGAAGGCAAAGAGCAAAGAATCGCTGAGCGAACTGAACCTTGTAAATCACAAAATTAAGGTGCAGCAAAGGCTTATTGTAAACCTGAACGATGAATTGGAATTGCTCGATCAGCAAATGATGGAAAACAATGCATCCATTAAGGAGTTGGAAGAAAGACAGGAAAGGATCAGGAAGAGTTATGCCAATTCAATATATCTGACCTATAAAAAAAGGAAAAGGGAAAATTTCATGTTGTATGTTTTGGCAAGTGACAATATGAATCAGGCATACAAGCGATTCAGGTATATGCAGATCATCAATGCATACCGCAAAAAGCAAGTTGATATGATGAAGGAAATGACCAAGCAAATAAACGCAGAAAATGAAAAAATTGCACAAATGCGCGTGGAAAAGCAACAACTGCAGGGCCAGCATTTGAAACAAACCGATTTACTCGCAGGTGAAGAGAATAAACAGAGGATATTGCTGCAGAAACTTAAGCAGAAGGAGAAGGAATTAAAGGCCGAATTGGAAAGAAAGAAGAAAATTGCCAGGGAGCTTGAAAAGGAAATTGAAAGGATCATCGCGGAAGAGCGTAAGAAAAGCGCAAAAGGAAATATTTATGCTACATTGACAAAGGAAGAAAAACTGATCAGCGATGAGTTCGGAAAGAATTACGGCAAATTGCCATGGCCTACAAAGCAGGGCATAGTGGTAGGGAAGTTCGGCGAGCAGGAACATGCGTCTATGAAAGGCATTAAGGTAAGAAATGACGGAATTTATATTGCCACTGTTAAAAATGCAGAAGTCAGGGCGATATTCAAAGGCGTTGTCACGAAGGTTTTTGCGATACCGGGATCAAACTACACAGTGATTATCAGGCACGGCAATTACTACACCCTGTATCATAATCTGAGTAATGTAATGGTGGCCAAGGGAACCGAGGTGGCAACCAAGCAAACAATTGGTAATGTGGCAACAGACCTGGAAAAGAACGAAACGATAGTGCATTTTCAGGTGTGGAAGGAAACGGAGCGGAATGACCCGGAACTTTGGTTATCGCGTTAGAATATAAAAATCAATTCTTTTTTTGTTTAATTTTGATGAAAATTTCGAAAAAGGGTAACCAAATCAAACTATTTAAGTATATTAGAATGAATCGAAATTAAGCATAAATGAAAAAGTCACTGCAGATAGCATCAAAAATTGAGAATCTACGAAGGGTTGAGAAGCTTGTAGATGAAATATCAGCAGAGTATAATATAGGTTCGGATATTTATGGAAATATTCTGATCGCTGCGTTAGAAGGTACCAATAATGCCATTGTTCACGGTAATAAGCTAGACGAAAATAAAATGGTAAATATAGAGATCACCCGGGATGGTAAAAAGCTGAGGATTCAAATTGACGATGAGGGAAACGGCTTTGATTATAAGAATATACCGGATCCTACAGCGCCGGAAAACATTGAGAATGTAAACGGAAGGGGCATTTTTCTGATGGAGAAACTCTCTGATAGAATAGAGTTTTCAAAGAACGGTGCCCGGGTGGAATTGGAATTCAATCTGGCGTAAATTGAAAGTTAAGCTCAGCAATAGGAAAAAGGAAATAGAGGGCATCAGGGTTGGGGAACTGGAAAAGCTTATTGGGGAATTACTGCAGGATGAAAAGAAAAAGTTAGGCGAAATCGAGATAATTTTCCTGGATGATCAGGAATTGTTGAAAATCAACAAAGATTTTTTGAATCATAATTATTTTACCGATGTTATAACATTTGATTATAACAGAAAGGATAAAATAGGAGGTGATATTTTCATCAGTACAGAAGCTGTAAAAAGAAATGCAAAGCGCTTCAGGGAAGAATATGAAACCGAATTGATCAGGGTGATCATTCACGGCGTATTACACCTGGCGGGATACAATGATAATACTACCATTGAAAAGAGAGAAATGACAAGGAAAGAGGATTTTTATCTGAATCGATACAGAGGAATTGTAAATGGTTGATAATTACGATATTATTGTAGTCGGTGCGGGACATGCGGGATGCGAAGCTGCCAGTGCGGCTGCCACCATGGGATCGAAAGTACTGCTTATCACCATGGATATGACAAAGATTGCGCAAATGTCCTGCAATCCTGCTATGGGTGGAATAGCAAAAGGACAGATAGTAAGGGAAATTGATGCTTTGGGAGGATATTCGGGAATCATTACTGATCGGTCAATGATACAGTTCAGGATGCTAAACCGATCAAAAGGACCCGCCATGTGGAGTCCGAGAGCTCAATGTGACAGGGCCTTGTTTTCCCTGGAATGGCGCAAAGTCATTGAGGACAATGTTAATATTGATCTTTGGCAGGACAACGTTAATAGGCTGATCATAAGGAAGGGTTGCGTGAAGGGCGTAAAAACAAGGCTGGGCAGGGAAATAATGGCGTCGTGCGTAATTCTTACAAATGGTACCTTCGAGAACGGAATTATGTTCATCGGAAGGACAAAGATAGAAGGAGGCAGGATTGCAGAACCCTTTTCTGCAGGAATATCAAAGCAGCTTGCTTCTATGGGTTTTGAAGTTGGCAGATTGAAAACGGGAACACCTGCAAGAATTGACGGCAGAACCATTAATTTTAAATTACTGGAAGAGCAAAGGGGTGATGAGGAGATACGGCGCTTTTCATTCCTTGAGACGCCTGTGCCTTTGGTTCAGCGAAGTTGTTACATTACTTACACAAACCTGAAGACGCATGAAGTACTAAAGGAGGGATTTGATGATTCTCCTTTATACGATGGCACGATTAAGGGAATTGGTCCGCGATACTGCCCCAGTGTAGAAAGCAAAATTGTCACTTTTGAAGGTAGGGACAAGCACCAGCTTTTTTTAGAACCGGAAGGCTGGAATACGGTTGAATATTATATTAACGGATTTTCATCTTCTCTTCCGATGGATGTCCAGTACAGGGCAATGAAAACCATTAAGGGCCTTGAAAATGTTAAAATATTCAGACCCGGATATGCCATTGAATACGATTATTATCCGCCTACACAACTTAAATATACGCTGGAAACAAAGTCAATAGAAAACCTATATTTTGCCGGACAGATCAATGGCACAACAGGATACGAGGAAGCCGGTGCACAAGGGATAATCGCCGGTATTAATGCCCATCTGAAGATATGTAATAAAAGAGAATTCATTTTAAAAAGGGATGAAGCTTATATAGGTGTCTTAATAGATGATTTGGTCACAAAGGGTGTGGATGAACCATACAGGATGTTTACGTCGAGGGCAGAATACCGAATTTTATTGCGACAGGACAATGCTGATGAAAGACTTACTGAAAGGTCTGCAGCTATTGGACTGGCAGGAGATGAAAGAATGGAACGGTTACATAGAAAGATCGAAGAGAAGAAAAGAATTGTGAAGGCGGTTAAAACAACAAGTATAAGGCCTGCTGTAATTAATGACTTTTTAAAGGAACAGAATACTTCAATAATTAACCAAACGGTTAAAATGTTTGATCTGGTTCTAAGACCTGAAATTTGCCTGAATGATTTGCTGATGTTTTTTAAAGGGAAGATTGGAGAGAATACTTTTAGTTTGAAAAACGATAAGGAAGTATTGGAGAGTGCTGAAATAGAAATTAAATACAATGGTTATATTCAGAGAGAGGCAATCATTGCTGAAAAGATAAAAAGATTGGAAAATATCAGCATCGATGAAAAAATTGAATATGAAAAGATCAATGCCATTTCTACTGAAGCAAAACAAAAGCTTAAGAAAATCCGACCTCTAACAATTGGGCAGGCTAGCCGTATTTCAGGCGTTTCACCGAGCGATATTAATATAATATTGTTGTATATGGGAAGATAGTGTTCCACGTGGAACAATCATATATATTTTTATTGATTTTCAGCTTTGAACGAGGCTTCGATTAAAACAATAATTGCAGGAATACCTGAAAAACCCGGAATTTATAAATTTTTCAGCCGGGATGGGGAATTACTTTATGTTGGAAAGGCCAAAAATCTTAGAAAGCGTGTTTCCTCCTATTTCAGTCATATTGCTGCAGCAAGCAGAAAAATTCAGATCCTTGTCAACAAGATAGCCGATATTGCATACATGATCGTGGATACGGAATCTGATGCCTTGCTCCTGGAAAATAACCTCATAAAAGAGCATCAACCGCGCTACAATGTTTTATTGAAGGATGACAAGACATTTCCATGGATATGTATCAGGAATGAGCCATTTCCAAGAGTGTTTTCAACACGAAGGATAGAACGGGATGATTCGGAATATTTTGGCCCTTATACCTCCGTGGTTATGGTAAGAACCTTAATGGACCTGATACGAAAATTATTTCCACTCAGGACCTGTTCTTTAAACCTTACTGCGGGGAATATAGAAAGCGGAAAATTCAAGGTATGCCTTGAATATCACCTGAAGAATTGCAAAGGTCCTTGCGAAAACCTGCAAAGTTTAGAGGAATACCATTCGGGTATTAACCAGATCAGGAATATATTGAAGGGAAACCTAAGCAGTGTTATCAGTTATCTTTCGACCCTGATGAAATCTTATGCATCAGAATATCGTTTTGAGGAAGCTGAATTGATCAAACAAAAACTTCTGATTTTAAGAAAATTTCAAAGCAAATCCACTATCGTAAACACAAAAATATCAGATGTTGATGTTTTTTCCATCACTCTTAATGATCAATATGCTGCCGTAAATTATTTCAAGGTTATCAATGGCGCCATAATCCAGTCGCACAACCTGGAACTGATCCATAGGCTGGATGAAACAAAGGAAGAACTGCTGAGCATTGCAATTGCTGACATCATTCAGCGTTTAAAAGTAATTCCAAAAGAGTTGATCCTTCCATTTCCAATCGAATCAATTATAGAGAAGGTTAAAATTACAGTCCCAAAATCGGGTGATAAGAAAAAGCTGCTGGATCTTTCAGTGCGAAATTCGAAGGCTTACTTTTCTGACAGGCAGAACTTCAGAAACAGTATAGAAAAGAAATCTCAGGCAAATAGCCTACTTGAAAGGGTAAAGGATGATTTACGGTTGAATGTCTTGCCTGAACATGTTGAGTGTTTTGATAATTCCAATATACAGGGAGCACAACCTGTTGCTTCCTGTGTGGTATTCAGGAAAGGTAAGCCACGACCTTCGGAATACCGCCATTTCAATATAAAGACGGTGAAGGGTCCGGATGATTTTGCCTCGATGCAGGAAATTATCCTGCGTCGTTATAAAAGACTGCTGGAAGAAAATGCAGCACTTCCTAACCTCATCATTATAGACGGTGGAAAAGGGCAATTGAGTGCCGCATTGAAGAGCCTGGAAGCATTGAATTTGAAAGGAAGGATTTCCATTATTGCGATTGCTAAGAAACTTGAGGAGATTTATGTTCCCAACGACTCTTTTCCGGTTTACCTTGATAAGAATTCAGTGAGTCTTAAATTCATTCAACAGGTCCGTAATGAAGCTCACCGGTTTGGGATTAGCTTTCACAAGCTTAAGAGGTCAAAGGCCATGATGGTTTCGAAGCTGGATGAAATTAAGGGTGCAGGACCGGCAGCTAAAACGAAATTGTTATCGTATTTAGGTGATATTGAGGGAGTTATGAATGCCGAACTCCCGGTTCTTGAACGTATTGTAGGCCCGAAACTTGCCAGAAAGGTATTTGAATATTTCCATACCGGTCAATAAAGCAACAAGCACTGCGCGGTTTTTACCCTGGGGTAACCAGCCTCAATTACCCTATCCCATTTGACCCATAATTCGCATCACTGATTGGATTTTACGCATCAGCAGTAAAGGTAGTTTTTTGATTCAAGAATGTGAGTACTGGGAAAAGTGGATTCTATTGTTTGCGGCTGGTGATGTAAACTGCGAGATCCATGAGGGATTGCTTTACATCGCTGTCGGGAAAAGGGTCAAGGATCTGAATGGCTTCATCACGGAATTCATTCATCTTATTAATACTGTAATCTATGCCTCCCATTGAGCGGATAAATGCTACAATTTCGGCGATAACACCTGAATCAGATTTTCCTTTATGGATAAGGGATAAAATCTGTCTTTTCTCTGACGGACTGCAATTTTGCAGGGCATGGATCAGGGGCAGGGTCAGCTTTTTTTCCTTGATATCATTCCCGGAAGGCTTACCGGCGTGAGAGGACAATTGATAATCCAGCAAATCATCCTGGATTTGGAAGGCGGTCCCCAGTTTTTCACCGAAACGGGCCATCAGGGATACCGCTTCGTCCGTAGCATGAACGGATTTTGCACCGCTGGCAGTGCAGGCGCTGATCAGTGTTGCGGTTTTTTTACGGATGACCTCGAAATATTTCTCCTCCGTGATGGAGAGCTTCCGGCTTAGCTGTATTTGCATGAGTTCGCCCTCACTCATTTCCCTTACGGCATCGGACACGATTTGCAGGCTTTCGTATTCGCGGTTTTTTACCGAAAGCAGCAAACCCTGAGCCAGCAGATAATCACCAATGAGAACAGCCATTTTTGATTTCCACAGGGCATTAATACTGAAGTGATTTCTTCTTTCATAGGATTCATCCACAACATCGTCATGAATGAGGGATGCAGTATGCATGATTTCAATCATGGATGCCGCAATATAGGTCGAGGGATTGACCGTGCCGTTGATCTTGGCTGACAGGAAAACCAGGATGGGACGGATCTGTTTTCCTTTTCTGCGGATAATGTAGTTTATAATGAGGTTCAACAAGGGTATTTCAGTCTTCAGGGAATGCCGAAAAGTATGCTCGAAGGCAGTCAGTTCGTGTTTAATGGGACTTTTTACGGAATCGGGGAGAGACATCAGAATTGCTTTTATAGGTTCAAAAGTAGTAATAATCTTTCTGTTTATGGATTGCCTGCAATCCTGCGGGCTTAAATAATGCGTGGAAAACAGTTTTTCTCATTATATATTTATATATTTGCATAGACAACTAATTGAAATTGTATTAAATAGAAAAGTCGGATCCCTTCATTGCATCTGAAAAAGGATATAATCTAATCAAAAACCTATGAAATTTGAGAACCTCACGGCTGAACAACTGGAAAAGGCAGCCGCTATGCTTAAGGCAATTGCACATCCGATGCGGATTGCCATACTCCGTTACCTGGACGGAGGAAAGCAGCTTACGGTGTCGGAGATCCATGCATTGCTCGGTATTGAGCAATCAACCACCTCTCACCACCTGGGCATATTGAAAGACAAAGGAGTTCTCCTGTCGAAAAGAGACGGCAAAAATACTTTTTACAGCATCAGGAATGAGAACCTGAGCAGTATTATAGAGTGCGTTGCCAAATGCGCCTGCTGAAATAAAAAGACTGATCATTTGCCGGTCACTTAAACATGACCGGCCTTTTTTTTGTAACTTGAACAGCAAAACCATAAATTGACGGGTATGAAAAAGATGCTTTTACTGGATGCTTATGCCCTCATATTCAGGTCTTATTATGCTTTTATCAACCGTCCGATCAAAAACTCAAAGGGACAAAATACCTCGGCCATTTTCGGCTTTACCACTTCGCTTGATGAAGTTATTCGAAAAGAGAATCCCGATTACATTGCCGTTGTTTTCGATTATCCGGGTCCAACCTTCCGGAATGAACTGTTCCCGGAATACAAAGCCAACCGTCAGAAAACGCCTGAAGAAATCAAGGCGTCCATTCCTTACATAAAGAAAATACTGGAAGCTTATAATATTCCGGCTATTGAAGTAAGCGGATTTGAAGCCGATGATGTAATCGGTACCCTGGCCAAGCGCGCGGAAAAAGAGGGCATGAAGGTGTTCATGGTGACACCCGACAAGGATTACGGACAGCTGGTAAGCGATACTATTTTCATGCTCAAGCCTGCAAAATCAGGCAGCGATGCCGAAGTGCTGGGCCCAGCTGAAATAATGAATGCCTATTCCATCAGGGAACCTGCCCAGGTCATTGATATACTGGCATTGTGGGGTGACGCGTCCGATAATATTCCCGGCGCGCCAGGCATAGGCGAAAAAACGGCAAAAGGACTGATCAGCCAATACCACAGTGTTGAAAACCTGTTCAGTCACATCGATGAACTGAAAGGAAAACAAAAGGAGAGCATAGCCCTGCATAAGGATCAGATCCTGCTGTCGAAAAAACTGGCCACCATTGAAACCAATGTACCCCTTGACATAAATATGGACAGGCTGAAAAAAATGCCGCAGGACAATGTGAAGCTGAAGGAGATCTTTGCAGAACTTGAGTTCAGGGCGCTGTCATTGCGGATTTTATCCGCAGGAAAACCGGCTGCCCCGGAGCAGGGAGTGCTTTTTCCGGCCGTTGACGAAAAGGAACCGGTTGAGGCAGGCAGGAGGCTGGCCACCATCAGCGATACACCTCATCAATATAAATGCATTGATAATGAGGATGATATAAGAATATTGGCGCAGGAATTAGTGCATCGTGACAGCATTTGTTTTGACACCGAAACCACGAGCCTCAATGTATTTAAAGCGGAACTGGTGGGCATGTCATTTTCCGTCAAAGCTCATGAAGCCTGGTATATACCCTTTCCGGCAGACAGAGGGCAAGGCATGAAAATCCTCGATATATTGCGCCCGGTGCTTGAAAAGGAAGATATCGTGAAAATCGGACAGAACCTGAAATACGACATTCAGGTGCTGCAGCAGTATGATCAGCCGGTTCACGGATCGCTGTTCGACACCATGATAGCCCATTATCTTATCCAGCCCGAGCTCAACCACAACATGGACTACCTGGCCGAGGTATACCTGAACTATAAACCTGTAGCGATAGAGGAACTGATCGGAAAAAAAGGAAAGGGCCAGCTCAGCATGCGGGATGTGGAGAAGGGCAAAATCAGTGAATATGCGGCTGAAGACGCAGATGTGACATGGCAGCTGGCCGGGATATTGCGTCCGGAACTATCAAGGCAGAACCTGGCAAACCTGGCGGAAAAGGTTGAAATGCCACTGATCAGGGTGCTGGCTGAAATGGAAAGAACCGGGATCAATCTCAATACGGAGGAATTGAATCAATATGCGCGGGTGCTCAATAAGGAGATCAGTGTTGTGCAGGAGGAGATCTTTCAAATGGCCGGGATGACTTTTAACATATCATCTCCCAGGCAATTGGGCGATGTGCTTTTCGGGCATATGAAAATTCCCGCACAGGTACAAAAGACAAAGAACAATCAATACCCTACCGGGGAAGAAGTGCTGGTCAAAATCAGGGACAAGCATCCGATCATTTCCAGGATCCTTGATTTCAGAACCCTGCAGAAACTTCTCAATACCTATGTCGAAACGTTGCCCGCGCTGATCAATCCGGTTACCGGAAGGATCCACACTTCTTTCGAACAGGCCTGGGTTTCAACCGGGAGGCTAAGCTCAAAAAACCCGAACCTGCAGAATATTCCCATACGTGATGAGCGGGGGCGTGAAATCCGGAAGGCTTTCATACCGCGTGACGAACAGCATGTCCTGCTTTCTGCCGATTATTCGCAGATAGAATTGCGGATCATGGCTCATCTGTGCCGGGATCCCGGTATGACGGAAGCTTTCAGGCAGCATCAGGATATCCATGCAGCCACGGCAGCCAAAATCTATAATGTTCCCGTGGAAATGGTTTCACGTGAAATGCGAACCCGGGCAAAAACAGCCAATTTTGGCATCATTTACGGCATATCTTCTTTCGGATTGTCACAACGACTGGGCCTTTCACGGAGCGATGCATCACAACTGATTGAAGGATACTTTAAAACATATCCCCAGGTGAAGCAATACATGAACAATAGTATTGAACGGGCCAAGGACAAGGGCTATGTTGAAACCATTCTGGGCAGAAGAAGATACCTGCCGGAAATTCACTCGGCCAATGCCACCGTCAGGGGAATGGCGGAACGAAATGCCATCAATGCCCCCATACAGGGATCGGCAGCTGACATCATCAAGCTGGCCATGGTGAATATCCATAAGAGGATCAGCCGGGATTTCAGGTCAAAGATGGTCCTTCAGGTCCATGATGAACTGGTTTTTGACGTTTACAAGCCTGAATTGGAAACCATCAGCCGGATCGTTAAAGAAGAAATGGAAAATGCTGTATCGCTGAATGTCCCGTTGATCGTAGATGTGGGATCCGGACAGAACTGGCTTGAAGCGCATTGAACAAATGCCGCCGGACAATCGATCCGGGATGCAGTGAGGTGAAGGAAGTGACTAAGACTGCTGCCTGATGCGGTCAATTTCTTCCAGGTATTTTTCCCGGATGATCCTGAGCCTTCCGGGATCCATCCTGGCATAGATCCTTACAAAATCAAACCATTCCGTAAGATAAACATAACCCATCGCAGCATCGAAATTCCGGTTCTCAAGATTGTTCTTTATGGCATAGGTCACCTTTTTAAACTGGTTCCAGTTGAAAGAAAAAGGAATGTTCAGGTAGTAGGTTAGCTCATCATCGCGGTCGCTGTAAATAAAATCATCTGTTTTCTCCAGCCTGAAAACCTTCTCGATTTTTATCAATCCGGTGGCTTTGACCTTTTTATGTTTCAGGAATGTGATTCCCTGATCCATGTAACAACCCTGGATATCGGCAATGGAAGTATAGTTCTCCAGTCCTTTGATCCGGATGGCGGAATACCGGTTGTTCATCAGAGTGATCTCGGCAGGGCAGGCATTGAAATTCAAATGCTGGTAACGGCAAAGGCGCTGGGATATCCTGAAGACATTCTCGGATGAGAATGGTTTCGCTGTGATGAGGAAAACCGATTCGGGCATTGATTCAAAGGGCAGGTTTTCGCCGTGGTAGCCCGGAAAGGGCTCCAGGTTTTCAAGCACCAGCGTGTTGGGGGCTATATTGAAGTCAATATCCTGAAGCGTTTCTTCCTTGATTAACTTCCCCAGCGATTCTATGGTTTCGATTGATTTCATGACAGGCTTATTTTCATGCAAACCATTTGTAAAGAATGCCTTTGATGGTTTCCATCCTCACCGGCTTTGTGATATAGTCATTCATTCCGGATGCCAGTGCCCTGGATTTGCTTTTGGCGCTGGCCGTAGCCGTCATGGCCACAATGGGCATCTGGTAGCCCAGGCCCCGGAGCTCAACGGTAGCCTGAATGCCATCACGGTCGGGCATCATCAGATCCATGAAAACAATATCGTAGCACTTTTCCCTGATCATTTGGATGGCTTCGTTGCCGTTTTGTGCCAGATCGATGGAAAATCCGAGATTCCCGAATATGGTGGAAGCCACTTTCTGATTGATGACGTTGTCTTCGGCAACCAAAACCGAAAGATCGCTTTTGATTTTTTTCCCTTCATCGGCAGGCGCCTTAATGATACTGGGAAATATTTCATGCATGTACCCCATCAGATCATTGTACTCGAAGGGTTCGATCAGGTAGTAATCGATGCCGTAACGCTTGGCCTGCACAAAATTCTCCGG
This sequence comes from uncultured Bacteroidales bacterium, assembly GCA_964390385.1. Classification (GTDB taxonomy): domain Bacteria; phylum Bacteroidota; class Bacteroidia; order Bacteroidales; family UBA10428; genus UBA5072. The sequence goes on from CAYMJH010000038.1 coordinate 17,850, forward strand.
CTTATGATGGGAGCTGATCATGAAAACGATGTAAGAATCGATATACTTTTCATCCCGTAATTTCTTGGCCAGTTCCAGGCCGTTAAAACCGACATCATCCAGGATGAAAAGGATATGCAGGGGCCGGCTGTCGTCTTTCATCAGGGTAACCAGCTCCCTGATATCCGATTGGCTCTGGCTGTATATGTTGTACCGGATCTGCTCACTTTCAAGAAAACGGTACAGCCGGCGTTTGATATCGGTATTCTGGGAGATGACCAGGGCATTTACCTGGTTCAGGCGCGTAATGTGTTCAGTTTTTATGTTCTTGATCAGCTTCTCATTGGAAAAGACCTCTATGGTAAAGCTGAATTTCGATCCGGGATACTGGGGATTGGTGGACAGCGAAGCAGGGCTTTCAGCCCATATTTCGCCGTTCATCAAGGTGACCAGTTGTTTGGAAATGGTCGTCCCCAGGCCCGATCCCCCGTATTTTCTGGAAGTGGACTCATCAGCCTGCGTGAAGGAATTGAATATGGTTTCAATTTTTTGGTGGGGGATCCCTACGCCGGTGTCTTCAACATAGAAAAGCAGGGTAAGATTGCCGTTGTATTCCTCTTCCAGTTGAATGCCGACGGCAATCTCCCCTTCGTGGGTGAATTTGACCGCATTGCTGATAAGGTTGGACAACACCTGGCGCAGCCTGAAAGGATCGCCGATGATGTTATCGGGAACGTCCTGGTTAATTTTAACCGTAAGCTTCAGTTTCTTTTCTTCCACAATGGGCCTGAACAGATCAAGAGAGGTCTTGACCTCGTCCCTCAGCTTAAAGGGTATTTCCTCCAGCTGCATTTTACCGGCTTCGATTTTTGAGAAATCAAGGAGGTCGTCGATCAGGTTCAGCAACAGATCCGCTGATTTTCTCACGATCTCTACGTATTCCTTCTGTTCTTTGGTGAGATTTTCCTGGTGCAGGGCTTCCGTCATCCCAATGATGCCGTTCATCGGTGTTCGGATTTCATGGCTCATTTTCGCGAGGAATTCCGATTTGGCCGTATTGGAGGCGACTTCGTATTTTCGGGCTTTCTCAATGCTGGTAATGTCAATGAATGCGCTCAGGGTCAATTCTTCGTCATCGATCACATGGGGAATTTCCTTTTTGTAAACAATGACTTCCTCTCCCTCGTTTTTGTACAAAACAAACTGGTTGGAATCAAAGGCCGTTTCGTTGTTTTCATCCTCGTAGTATTCATTTGACTCGATGAACCGGTCCAGCAGGTTCCTGCGCTGCCCATCCTCTCCCTCCCTGACCATCAGCAATTCACTGGCGGCGGGATTGATCATTTTAATGTTATGACGGGAATCCACGACTAAAACACCAAGGGGGAGAGCATCCAGAACTGATTTCAGATTCCGGTATTCACGGCTCATCAGCTGGCTATGCCCGTTTTTTTTCCCTGTCCGGTTGATCCAATACAGCACCAGTATAAACAGTCCGGTACAACACAACACGCAAATTGCCAGCATTTTCCATAGAAACCAAGTAAAGACGGCAGGATTGAGTGAAAATCCCAGGCCCAGGCGGTGGGTCAGCAGGTCAAGCGGATAATAGGAGGAAAGCATGCTGACCTGCTTATTGTCTATCAGAATCCGGTGTTTGCTGAAACCGGAAAGGCCGTTTGCCAGATCTGAACGTATTTTTTCGGCAGCAGAAAACTCGACTTTTTGTTTCAGGTTGTGGGAAAGGATGTTTCCTTTTTCATCCGTAACCCATTGCCATAACCTGCTGCCGAGATGAAATTTCTCTGCCGCAGCATGGATGTGTCTTGCAAAATCGAGAGACAATACCATATTACCGCTGAGCTCATTGTTTTTGTATATCGGAAGCGAGAGCTGGTAGCCTTCTTCCGTTTTCAGCACCGATTCCTTATCGGCCAATGTTTTCTGGCGTTGCGCCGAATAGGGATCAATAATCAGTGAGTTCTTTTTATCATAGTACAGGTTAATGACATTTTTATACCGGTCGTAGATATATATGTTCCTTATCAGATCGCCGAAATTGGAGTACAGCCTTTCAATTTTTCCGAGTGCACCGGCATTGGACAGATCACTTCCGATTATGGATGTCAGGTCTTCGGAATACAGAAGGTAATTGACTTCATTGCTGAAACGGACAATGCTGTTCTCTATATCGGTGCCGCAGTTTTGCACCTGGCTTTGCATTATTTCTCTCTGATAGGCGGTTTGCCTGACATTAATCCGCCAGCAGGCGAAAAACAGGAGAGCAACAACCAACACAAAAACAACAGAGGCGATAAAGTAATTTTTTCTCATCGTGCTTGCTAAAAAAACTACACCGTTCAAACCATGTCAACTCAAAGAAGCAAAACTTAAATTTTAAGTATTTTCTTTTCTTTATGCCTTAAATTCATGCGAAGTTATTAACATAATACCGTTTTACGAAGAATCTTTTACCCTGTTCGGTATTTTTCATTTCGATCCAGAAAAATATTGGAATAACTCTGGTAACGCGAGAAGGCAAGGATTCCTTTTTCCACAGCCTGTCTCACGGCACAGCCCGGTTCGTGAATATGGGTACAGTTATGGAAGGAACAATCCTGCGAAATCCTGAAGATGTCCGTAAAGTAAAGACCGATTTCATTTTTCTCGATATCAACGATGCCAAATCCCCTGATCCCGGGGGTATCGATAATGGAGCCTCCGAACGGCAAAGGAATCATCTCTGCATAGGTGGTGGCATGCCTGCCGGTTTTATGCGCTGCCGAAATATCCATGATTTTCAATTGCAGTCCGGGGCAGATCAGGTTGACGAGAGATGATTTGCCGACACCCGAATTTCCGGCCAGGAGACTTGTTTTATGCTGCATCACCGCCATCACTTTTTCGATGCCCAGATTCTCCCTGACCGAGATCTCCAGACAGGTATAGCCGGCGAAGCGGTAAGCCTGCAACAAGGAACGCAGCAATGTCTCACTTTCTTCCGTCAGCAGATCCGTTTTGTTGACCACGATGATCACCGGAATATGATAGGCTTCTGCCGAAAGCAGGAAGCGGTCGATGAATTCATAGGGTGTAGCAGGCATGGCCAGGGATATCATCAGCAGGGCCTGATCGATATTGGAAGCGATGATGTGAGCTTCCTTCGATAGGTTGGAGGAACGTCGGATGATATAGTTCTTCCGCGGTTCTATGCTGATGATGGTGCTGTTACCGTGAGCGTCCGTTTCAACCCCGACAACATCACCGACGGCAACAGGATTGGTAAGCCTGGTATCCTTTTCGCGGAATTTTCCCCGCATTTTGCATAGGATGATCCGGTTTCCGTCGCTGACAGTGTGCCAGCTGCCTGTTGTCTTTATTACAGTTCCCTGGTTCAAGAACAATGAAGAATTATCCATTTGGCCATACTAAAATACACATAGATTAGTATTTTTAACCAGGAAATCCGAAATATGTTGCAGATTGCCATACCTTCGCCAAAGGATCATAAACCGGCCGAAAGACAAAGGATTCAAATAACTGCATACCATGAAAACCATTAAACAGAGCCATTTTATCAACGCAACGCCCGAAGAAGTATTTACCGCCCTTACCAATCCCCTTACCATCGAGTTGTGGAGCGGTTATCCGGCGGAAATGCAACCGGTTGAAGGAAGTGAATTCACTCTTTTTGAAGGGGATATCAGCGGCATGAACCTTTCCCTGGTTCCAAACCGGCAGGTGGTCCAGGAATGGTATTTCGGAGATGGCCAGGAAAAATCCATCGTGACCATCCTGCTGAAAGAGTCAGACAATGGAACCCGTGTTGAACTTGAACATACCAATGTGCCCGATGAAGATTGGGAAAACATGGAGGAAGGATGGAAGTCATATTACTGGGGGGCGATAAAGAAATACTTTAAGTGAGGATAATATAGAAGCTAGTAGTTAGAAGTTAGTAGTTAGAAGTTAGTAGTTAGAAGCTAGTAGTTAGTAGCGGGTAGTATGCAGATGGAAGGATTGGATATTGAACGGCATCAGATTGACCTCACCGCACCGGTGGGCTCATTTGAAACCCTGCGCGCTGCCATACAGGGCGGAGCGGACTCGGTCTATTTCGGTATCGGGAACCTGAATATGCGCTCCCGGTCCGCTGTGAATTTCTCTCCCGGAGACCTGGACAAAATCCTGAGATGCTGCAGGCAGTCTGAAAAAAGAGCTTACCTGACCCTGAATGTTACAGTTTACAATAATGAACTCGAAAGGGTAAAAGAGATCATTGCACTGGCAAAGGAAAAGGGAGTTCATGCCATTATTGCTTCCGATCAGGCTGTGATCAGCTATTGCCGGGAGGCGGGAATGGAAGTCCATTTGTCCACACAGCTTAACGTCAGCAATATCGACAGCCTTAAATTTTACGCTCCCTTTGCCGACACTGCCGTATTGGCCCGGGAGCTGACACTTGACCAGGTGGCGGAAATCAGCCGGGAGATCAGGAAACAACAGGTGAGGGGACCATCAGGCAACCTGATGAAACTGGAAATGTTTATCCACGGTGCATTGTGCATGGCGGTTTCGGGCAAATGCTACCTGAGCCTTCACCACTACAACCAGTCCGCCAACAGGGGAACCTGTTTTCAGGATTGCAGAAGAGCCTATACGGTGAGAGAAAAGGAAACCGGATTGGAACTGGATATTGATCATGAATATATCCTGTCTCCTAAAGATTTGTGTACGATCCATTTCCTCGACAAAATACTGGCTGCCGGGGTGAGGGTGCTCAAAATTGAAGGACGTGCCCGGTCGCCTGAATACGTGAAAATGGTGACATCGTGTTATAATGAAGCCTTGCAGGATATCATCAGCGGATCGTATACCATGGAAAAAGCTGAAATCCTGGCCGGACGCATGAAAACGGTTTTCAACCGGGGCTTCTGGGATGGGTATTACCTGGGCCGGAAACTGGGAGAATGGAACGATGTCCACGGTTCAAAGGCAACAAAAAGAAAAGTCTATGCGGCGAAGAGCCTGAATTACTATCATAGGCTCGGCGTGGGAGAATTTTTGTGCGAGGCCGCAGCGC
>CAYMJH010000038.1:22925-24023 GCA_964390385.1 uncultured Bacteroidales bacterium
AAATTATGATCATCGGCCCCAATACCGGAGTCATGGAAACCGTCATAACGGATATGCACAATGATGATGGTCCGGTAACCAGGGTGAATCAGGGCGAACGGTTTTCCATACCCCTGCCCGGTAAAGCGCGCAGGGCAGACAAGCTGTATAAAATCGTGAAAAGCTGAAGAATAATGCGTGCATTCAGGTGGACTCAGGATCAAAGATCAAAGATTTTGGAAGTGAATGGCAAAATAGTCTATTATCAATGCTATAAAAGTCGGGTATCGGATCCCTTCTGCCGGATCAGCAGTTCTTCCTTTTTAAGGACTTTGAGATATTGATTCCTTATGGTGAGGGCCCGTTCAAGGGTTTTGTCCCGGTCAACTACGCGGATCACATCTTCGGGACCGCTGAAACGGTTGATGACTCCCAGCGCAGCATCAAACCCGGCATTTTCCAGGTTGCTTTTGACATGACGCGTGAAATAAACCAGCATATTCCAGGTCAGCTGCCCGGGAATCCTAAAGTAGAACCTTTCCGATTCGTATAAATCGCGATAAAGGCCTTCAATCAGTTCAATGATCCTGAAATGCTTATAAACTTTAATCTTTCCCGCTGCCCGGATCATTTTAAACGGGGCGAACTTAATATCATTGCTTTTATAAAAATCCTGAATTACAGGAATATATTCATATTTAGCACAACCTTTAATTCTTATGATCGGGTACACTTTATTCTTTATCAATATTTCACCTGATGCCGACCACCATTCGGCGTTGTAAGTTTCCTTCAGGGCCTTTGCCAGCCTTGAAATTTTCTCCGGGAAATAGCGGTACAGCAAAACCAGGTAAACAGCGCCGGGTTTGTCGCCCGCTGTCTGATTGCCCAGTCCGGGCAGTTCCTGCTTTGATTCCAGCACCAAAGTATCGTCGAGGGTGTGGTAATCAATGTGGGTAAGATTTTCGACCTTGATGATGGTTCCGGTAGTTTCAATGACCTGTTTGGGTTCCATTTCCTTACGTTTTTACAGGTTGCAGCAGCAATAACCATAGGGCTGTTGCCGGTAAAAGGCGGAATGGCAAGCGACAGCCTAAAAGAGAGCGTACCTTGGAAGTA
>CAYMJH010000039.1:0-20768 GCA_964390385.1 uncultured Bacteroidales bacterium
ATCAAACTTTTGGAGTAATATAGAATTTTGCTTTCAATATTAAGATATAATTGCACAAGGAAATTGTTCTGCATAAAGGTTAGCAATGGCAATGTCCCCCGCTGGCCTTGCTCTGCCGAAGCGGCTACGCGAAGGCGAAGCGGGGGTGCAGGGGGTGGATGATCAGAATGTTTTGAAGAAGATTCTTGATGCCACCTGGGCTGAGACTTCCAGACTCCATGACGATTAATTACAACCATTTTTGCTATCTTTGTATTCCTGAAAATCATTTTGTATGACCCGATACGTCGCCCCCTCCATTCTTGCCGCTGATTTCAGCAATCTGCAGCAGGAAATCGAGATCATTAATGCCAGTGATGCCGATTGGATTCACTGTGACATCATGGACGGAGTTTTTGTGCCCAACCTTTCTTTCGGCTTGCCCGTGGTAGAAGCTGTTCATAAGATAGCCCGCAAGCCGCTCGACGTGCATCTGATGATGGTTGAGCCCGAACGCTATATCGAGAGATTCCGTGATGCCGGTGCCTTTCAGCTTACCGTCCACCAGGAAGCCTGCATCCACCTGCACAGTACCGTGAATGAAATAAAAAAACTGGGCATGAAAGCAGGGGTCTCACTGAATCCGCACACCCCTGTCGGCACGCTGGAAGATATCATCGGGGATCTCGACCTGGTGTTAATCATGACGGTGAACCCGGGATTCGGGGGGCAACAGTTTATTCCCCGGTCCTATGCCAAAATCCGCAAGCTTAAAAAGCTGATAGAGGCGGCCGGTTCCCATGCGCTGATTGAAGTGGACGGGGGAGTTGACCTCAACAATGCCGCCGCGCTTTTTGAAGCCGGCGTTAACGTGCTGGTAACGGGCACCACCGTCTTCAAGGCCGGTGATCCGGTTGATACCATCCGGAAACTGAAAAACGCGGGGCGGTGAACGGAACTCTTTGCAGATTTTTTATTAATTTTGCAGGATTGAGGTTCTTTGATAAGTAGCTAGTAGATTTAAATCAACAAATCAACAAATCAATAAATCAACTGGGGCTGTTTTGGTTTTGACAGCAAGACAGCAGGTAAGCAAGCATGCCGGGCCACGCACAGCAACCCGTAATTCTGCGGTGCAGATTTATAAATGGCGAAGCTAATTACGCGCTCGCTGCCTAATCGAATAACAGTAGGTTAAGGCATTATTCCGGTACAAGGTACCGGAACGGGCTGTCTCTCCGTTGCCATGTCCTGCAGCGGCGGATCAAGAGGCACATCAAAAGCGGGAATAGTCCGGTCAACTCCCCTGGCACCGGGCGAAAATTAAGGGGATACGGCACAGGTCGGCTGCCTGTTACCAGCCTTTGCCCGACAATCAAAACACGGCTAAGCATGTAGAAACCTTATGGGCTGATTGTTTGGACCCGGGTTCGACTCCCGGCAGCTCCACCTTCGCCCTCCGTAGCCTTGGCGGAGGAGGGCTTCGCCCTTTTCAACAATCCTTCACCGGGCTACGGTGGACGCAGTCCACATGTAGTATTCTTATATTTATTGGCAATATGTAATAAGATATTTTGCATTTTTCATATGTTCTCATGCATTACAAATGATGGATCTGAATATTTACCTTCGCCCTCCGTAGCCTTGGCGGAGGAGGGCTTCGCCCTTTTCAACAATCCTTCACCGGGCTACGGTGGACGCAGTCCGTTAAATTACTTATAGTTATTGGCAATGTAATATTAATCATATGTATTTTGTCTATATTCTCAAATGTGCTGACGGCACGTATTATACTGGGTGTACAAATAATATTGAAGACCGGTTTAAACGTCATACTATGGGACAAATTCACTACACCCGTGATAAACTGCCTGTAGTGTTAATAACTCACATTGCATTTTCAAATAAGTACAAGGCTTATAGTTTTGAAAAATATTTGAAATCCGGATCTGGTATTTCCTTTCGCAATCGTCACCTGATCTGAATAAGAGAATTTATTTATTTATAACCTCGACAAAGAAAATCCTCAACTTAGTATAATTTACATCTGATCCTCCCCATTATTTACTAACAAAATTCCCCCATCCCCTTTCGCCAATCAATTATTTTTCTATATTTATCTTGGAAAATTAGAACCGGCTGATGCAATCAGGGGATTGCCGGGTTGCTGGTTTTCTTCATCCCGTTGTGTTATCATAATAAGGTTTCACAGAAAAGAAAATGCTGACTTGCCGGTGGCAGGGAAACGTGAAGAAAAATGGCAGGCTTATTAATGGTTCTATCAACCTTGTGTGTATTGAATGCATGCTGGTTTTAATTTTCATTCCCCCGGTCCCATGCCTATTATTGGCTGAATTCCGCATATTGTAATGAACCCAAAATACACGACCCATATGCTTCAACATTTGGAAAACATCAGGTTGCCGGTATTGCTTTTCATAATCGGCCTGGCTTGCGTGAATTGTGAAGATCATCAGGAAAGGTACGACGATCCTCCCTGGCTGGGGGGATCGAACATTGAGACCCTGAAGAAAACCGGAAAGCACAACACCTTCCTGGCCCTGATGGAAAGAGCCGGGTATGCCGATCCCATTGAAAAAACGCTGTTTACCCTGTTTGTCCCTTCCGACAGCGCTTTTGAAGAGTATTTCGAGAAAAGGGGCATCCAGTCCGTTAACGATCTCACCGAAGAACAGGCCAAGCAACTGTTCACCCTTCATATTCTGAACAATCCCCGCACGAGGTATTACCTGATTTATGAATATATATTTAGTGAATTCCAGGGACCCGACGGGGAATACGCCAGCCTCTTTTTCAGGAAGCACACCCGTTCCACCTCTTTCCCCTACAAGGAAACCGTGCGCTACACCACCTCCACCCAGGAAGCAGGGACCGAACTCACCCTGTATGGCCTGAATAAGCTGTTGCCGCTGTTTTCCGATGAATATATGAGTGATGTCGCCGGCGCCCCCGACGGCAGCGACTATACCTTCATGTACCCCGGCACCCAATGGGGCGGCCTGCACTGGCACGATGCCAGGGTGACCGAACAGGAGGTGCGAACCTCCAGCGGATTCATCTATTATATCGACCGGGTGGTTGCCCCTCCCCCCAGCATCGAAGAATATCTCAGGGACCACCAGGACACCTACGGGATTTTCTATGACATGGCACAACGGTTCGCCGAATACGGTTCTTCAAGGATCAACCAGATCACCAATGAGATGGAATTCAGGAAAAGCTACCGGAGCATTTGCGATTTTGCCAACGAATACGGGCCTTTCCCAGCCAATGAATTTGAGAAAAAAGACATGTTCAGCCTGTTCATCCCTAAGGATAACGTTTTAAAGCCCTACCTTGACAATACCATATATCAATATTACACTTCTCTCGACAGCGTTCCCGAGGTGACCCTGTTTTACATCCTGCAGTCGCATATGCAGCAAAGCCTGCAATTGGCGTCCAAAATAGAAAAGAATTATTTTAACGCCTTTGGCGACGTGATCAAGATCAGTCCGGCCGCCGATATTGTGGAAACCTTCATGTGCAGCAACGGTATCCTTTACGGGATGAACAGGGTGCTCGAATCCAATGCATTTTCGTGTGTGCCCGGGCCCTTGTTCTATAACAGCCATTACAGCCAGTTCATGTATTTCCTCATCGAGGCCAATGTGCTCTCGGCCCTATCCAATCCCGGACTGGAGGTGACCCTCTTTGCACCCGACAATGATGCCATGGATGCCTATGGCATCCGGTATGTCCCCGACAACCAGAATTTTGAGGTAAAGGACGAGGACGGCCTGTGGCGCGACATGATTGACGATGAAATATTGTCCTTTGTGCAGGACCATTTTCTGTATGCCGAGCCCGGCAGCATCCCGCCTGAAGGATTCCTGGAGATGCCTTCAGGGAACCACCTGGCCATTTACAGCAATTCGGAATTCGCCATGGGAGGCAACGTGGAAGCAGGCGATCAGGTGACCATCACCGGACAGCGTGAGTCGGGCTGCAACAATGGCGTGCTCTATTATATCGATAACGTCATCAAAGCCCCCAGGAGAAACATTTATCACTTCATTGCCGGGGACCCCGACCTGTCTGATTTTCACGACCTGTTGAAGGAAGCCGGACTTGTGGGCGTAACCACCGATCCCGCCACCCTTGATACCGTTGTTTTTCTCAAGTTTACCGGCATGAGCGACAAATGGACCGGCTTTGTCCCCACCAACGCGGCACTTGCATCCGCTGTAATCCCCAGGGACAACGACAGCGAACCCGACACCCTGGTGCGGTTCATTGAATATCATTTTATCCAGGGAACGACCCTGTTTGATGACGGAATAACGGAAGGAACCTTCCCCACCCCCGTCATCGAGGCCATAACCGGCGATGGCATCAGCTATGTATCCCTGGAAGTGGCCAATACCAAAAATGCGCTCGTTGTAACGGACAAGACCGGCCAGTCGGTTACCGTTCCGCATGCCACCGCCAATAACCTGGTCCAGAAAGGCGTGATCCATAAAATCAATTCCGTTTTGTACGACAAGGAATGGAATTAATTGAAAAAGTGTGAAATTGTAAGGTTTTCATAATAACCCACAAGCATGAAATCCCCCAAGATGAGAACAAGTTCAATCCCCTGCCTGGCAATGCTGGCATGCCTGCTGCTTCCGGCAACGTTGTCTGCCCAAACCATCGTCCTGAAAGGGCGTATTACCGACGCCGGCGATAAAAGTACGCTGGTCGGGGCCAACGTTGTAGAAGTTGACAAGAACGGGCGATATATCAAAGGCGCCATTGCCGATGCCAACGGCAATTACGTGCTCGAGGTAAGCTCGTCACAGTCCATTGTCCAGGTTTCCTTTATCGGATATATCAGGCAAACCTTCGAGGTGGGACGGATGACCCGGCTCGATGTAGCCCTGGAGCCGGAATCCATAGAGATGGCAGGGGTGGTCATCACCGGTGAAAGAATGGGAAATGACGGCGTTGTCCCCATACGCGACAGGATAACCGCTGTCTCCCGCATCGAACTTTCCGACCTGAAAGGCTCATCGTCAACCACCGTTGAGGAGATGATCCAGGGGCGCCTGGGAAACGTTGACATCACCCAGCTTTCGGGTGACCCGGGAGCAGGGCTGAACATCAGGATACGCGGGACGGCCTCGTTGAACGCCCGCAACCAACCGCTGATCGTGGTGAACGGGATACCCTATGAGACACAGATTGATGAAAGCTTTGACTTTGCACAGGCCGACGTCGATAAATTCGGGAACCTGATCGACGTCGCACCGGAAGACATTGAATCGATTGAAGTACTGAAAGACGCTGCCGCAACAGCCATCTGGGGATCCAAAGCATCAAACGGCGTGCTGATGATCAATACCAAGCGCGGTATCAAATCGCCCCCGGTATTCCAGTATAATTTCAAGGTTACCAGGGCTCATGAACCGCCTCACATCCCTATGCTCGACGGGCCGGGTTACGCACGCCTGATAACGGAAGCCCATTACAACGTGACCTACAATACCTTTTCCAACGATGAGATTGCTTACAGGCCCAATGATGAGGAATGGGACCAATATTACAATTTTGCCCAGAATACCGACTGGATTAAAGAGATCACCCAGGTGGCCTGGACGGTGCAGAACAACTTTTCAGTCAGGGGCGGCGGCGCCAAATCGAAATACAATCTTTCCATGGGATATATGGACGAAGAAGGCACCACCATCGGCACCGGTTTAAAGAAGTTCAATATGCTCACTGCCCTTGACTATGACCTGTCGTCAAAGTTGCAGTTCAGGACCGATATCCTGTTTACCCGGTACGACCAGGACGAGATTTATGCCCACAAATTCAGTGACGGCTTTGAATACAGCAAGGACAACTTCCGTACGAAAGTCTACGCAAAAATGCCCAATATGTCGGTTTATGAGAGGGATACCAACAATGTCGTTTATGATGACTTCTTCATCCCCTCCAACGGAACCATCCAGGGATCCGCCAAGGATTACTTTAATCCCGTTGCCTTTGCCACCCTGCCCACCAATAAAACATACAAGAACAACACCCGCGCTTCTTTTAACCTCCGCTACAAACCCATCACCCCGCTGGAACTGACGGGACAGGTTACCCTCGATGTCTTCGACAGCAAAAACCATAAATTCCTTCCCTATAAAGCCATAGGGTATGATTACAACAACGTGATCACCAACAATGCCTACGATAATTTCATCAAAAAATCGACCATTAACACCATGGCCAGGGCCCTTTACCATCCGGTGCTGGGCGATAACCACAATATTACCGTCAGGGGACAATTCGATTCGCAGGAGAGCGTGCAAAACACCCTGGAGATCGAAACCCGGAACACGGCTTCAGGCTTCAGCGACAATATCGATCAGGAACAGCGGATCGACAAAATGAATTCCGGAAGCTCTACTTTTCGTTTGATCGGCTTCTTTGTAGATGCCTATTACGACTACAGGGATAAATACTTCCTCATGGTGGGGGCAAAAACGGAAGGCTCCTCAAGGTTCAGTCCCGAAAGCCGCTGGGGCATCTTTCCGACCACATCGGTGGGTTGGCGCATATCGGGCGAAAATTTCCTGAAAAACAAAAAATTCGTCAACGACCTGATGCTGAGGGCAAGCTGGGGACAAAGCGGGAATACCCCTGAAGACAATTATCTCTACTTCAGGAAATACAGCGCAGGAACCGATGCGGCCTATGTGGACATGCCAGGAATACTGCCCATCAACATTGAACTTACCGGGTTAAAGTGGGAAACCATCGAACAGACCAATGTCGGATTGACTTACAGCGGTTTTCATGGCAGGATTTACATGGTCTTCGATGTGTATAACAAGAAAACCAAAAACCTTTACATCAGGGATGCCAAAATTCCCCAGTCGACCGGCTATACCACCATCAACAGCAATGTCGGGGAACTGCTCAACCGCGGATGGGAATTCCTGGTCGATGCCAAGATCCTGCAAGGCGACAGGTGGAGCTTTGATATTAACCTGAATGCCTCGCAGAATAAAAATATCATCCTGAGCCTCCCCGAGAATTACCAGTACACTTACGGGAATATGCTCGATAACGGCAATTACAAGATCAGCAACGTTCCGGGCCAGCCCATCGGCGGATTTTTCGGCTACCGCTACCTGGGCGTATACCCGACCAATGAAGATGCCATTGTGAGGGATGAATACGGTAATATTGTTTATGACCCGATCACCGGCGTGCCCCTGATCACCACCATGGGAGGGGCAAGGCCCAATAAATTCGTGGGCGGCGATGCCTGGTATGATGACATCAATCACGACGGCATTATTGATGAAAATGACCTCGTGTACCTGGGCGATCTGAATCCCAAACTAATGGGAGGGATCAGCCCCCGGTTCCATTACAGGAACTGGATCCTGAACCTGTTCTTCTATTATAAGTTCGGACAGAAGATCATTAACCAGACACGCATGGAACTGGAAAAGATGACCACCCACGACAACCAGAGCAAAGCCACCAACTGGCGATGGAGGAGGAGCGGCGATCTGACGGATATCCCCAGGGCATTCTACCCGGGCGAGAATGACCCAACCTTCAATTATCTCGGGTCAAGCAGGTTTGTTGAGAACGGGGATTTCCTGAGGTTCAAATCCGTTTCCGTCAAATACACCCTGGGTGAGAAAATATGCACCCGGCTCAGGCTCGACAATGCAAGCCTTTATGTTACAGGCTACAACACTTATACGTGGACTAATTATTCGGGGCAGGACCCTGATGTATCACAGCCCACCAAACCCGATGAATTGCCAAAGGACTGGAGCAGGACTCCCCCCAGTATCCGGTATATGTTCGGAATAGATATCACTTTCTAACCATGCAAAACGCACAACGATGAAAGCTGTAAAAAAATCATTATGGTATAAGGGTTGGATAGGTTCGGTCCTGCTGGTCACAGCCCTTTTATCCTCCTGCGAGTATCTCAATGTGGAACCTGAGAGCGACCTGGTGGAAGAGGAATTCTGGAAAAAAACAGAGGATATTGAGGCGGTGTTGGCCGCTACCTATGATGCATTTCGCGAAACCAGCCTGGCATCCTTTATCTGGGGTGAACTCAGGGCTGATATGGCCACTTTCACAGGCTCGGTTAATTATCATTACATCTCCATAAAAGCGGTAAATATTAAGGCCAATAATCCGAAAATTGAATGGAAAGGCTATTATAACACCATTAACCTGGCCAATACCATACTGTATTACTCCCCCCGGATACAGCAGATCGACAAGACCTATACCCCGGAAATTAAAAACGGCATCGAGGCCGAGGCCATCTTTCTTCGCTCGCTGTCCTACTTCTACCTGGTAAGGATATGGAAGGACGTGCCACTGGTTTTGCAGCCCTCAATCTCCGATACCATCGACTTGTTCCCTCCGAAAAGTGAAGAAAATATTGTTGTCCGGCAGATCATCAGGGATCTTGAAGAAGCCAACGGCAAGGCTTTTACTGATAAATTCCGTGATAATCCTGTGTATTTCAGGGGCCGGGCGAATAAATACTCCATCATGGCCCTGCTGGCTGACGTATGCCTGTGGAACGAGCAATACGACAAATGCATTGCCTATTGCGATTCGGTGATCAGCCAGCAACAATATTACAGACTGATGCCGACGCTAGACTGGTTTACCATGTTTTATCCCGGCAACTCCGTGGAAAGCATATTCGAAATCCAGTATGATGCCGCCATCAACCAGATCAATCCTGTCTATTACGATCTTTTGCCCATCACGCGCACAAGAAATCTTAAACTGAGCAATATCGCCCAGAGTATTTTTACTGACGCTTATGACATAAGAAAATGTTATGATGGAAGTCCGGTGTGGAAATACGTCGGCGCTTCACAGGATTTTAAAACCTCACGCCAGGCGGGCGAAGAAGACGCCAATTTTATCTTCTACAGGCTGGCCGATGTCTACCTGATGAAAGCCGAAGCACTGATCGAGATGAACCGGATAACGGAAGCCAACGAGATATTGAGGACCATTGCCGAAAGGGCTGCACAGCCTTACGAGGTGCTGACGTCACAGGACAGGCTGCGTGAATATGTACTCAATGAACGTGCCAGGGAGTTAGCCTTCGAGGGCAAACGATGGTTCGACCTGCTGCGGTATGCCAAGAGAAATCATTTCCAAAGAAAGAATTACCTCATTGAATTACTGCTGCAGGGATCCGATATTAAACAAAGGCCTATATATAAAGCAAGGCTGATCGATACCATGAGTTATTTCCTCCCCATACCTGAAAATGACATTCTCTTTAATCCTAACCTCAAGCAAAATCCTTATTATGACAGATAGATCCATCTTTAAAACAGGCACCATGAAAACACCAGGGTCGAACAACTCCTGCCGATTCCTTACGGGAAGTTTTTGCTGGATTGCATTTCTGTTTATGGCCGTGACCGGTTGCCAGGAAGAAGCCAGGGTATGGAATCCGGCATCGGATGACATCCAGATAGCTGAATACCTCACGTTGCACCCCGAAGATTTCTCCGAGTTTGAAAAAATTGCCAGGGAAACCGGGCTGTACAGTTTGTTAAGAGCCAGCACAGGAACCGGCTTGACACTTTTCCTGCCCAATAACAGTGCTTTCACGGCCTATTATGCTGAAAAAGGGTTCACTTCATACCATAATATGGATTCCACACAGCTCAGGAACCTGGTGCTGAACCATCTGATTCCGCTGCGTATTGAAACCAGCGGTATTCCCCTGGGAACCCTGAATGCGAGGAATATGCTGGGCGATAATATTGTCACCGAATTCTCGGAGTCAGAAATCATCCTTAACAAATATTCCAGGATTATCAAGAGGAATATTGAAAGCTCAAATGGTATCATCCATGTGATCGAAAAAGTGCTCGATCCCATGGTTATGGATATCTACACCTTGCTGGACAGCGATCCTTCCTATACGATCTTTGCAGAGGGACTGGACCTGTGCGGGCTGAAAGACACCCTTTCGCTGATTGAATTTCCTTACGGTAAGATCAACGTGCGTACACGGTATACCATTCTGGCGGTCCCCGATACCGTTTATACCAACAGGGGTGTTTCCGGCACCGGGGATCTGGTAAGCCTTTATGCCAACGGGGATCCCGATCTGACCAACCCCGAGAACGGGTTTTACCAGTACATGGAGTACCATTGTTTATCGGAAAGTTACTACCTGTCAAATTTTGTCAATAAGAATTATCCCGTGCTTTCAAGGAACAACTATGTATCAATGCAGCTGAAGAGTGATGATTTTATGCTTAATAACAATGCCATAACCGGTGTCTATACCGGTTTCATTTATGATTTCACCAATATGCCGGCGAAAAACGGGGTGGTTCATGCGGTCAATGATCTGCTTCCCGTTAAGGATCCCAAACCTGAAACTATCCTCTTCGAGGTTACTGACTTCTTTGATATTAAGCAAACCGATTATTACGGCAAATATTACAAGCGGTTTTTTGACGGTCAGAACACTTTTGCCAAGGTGAAATGGGAGGGGGACTATTTATTATACTATTACAAAACTTCGGGCGGGGCATGCTCCATGAATTATGACTGTTTCAGCATGAACGGTTTCTGGTGGATCCAGGTCACCGTCCCCAAGATCATGAAAGGGAAATATACGGTAGGCGTTCATATCCTGACCCATGAGGCACAATCGGATATGATAGCCTATATTGATGGTGAAAAAGTGGAAGGCATTATCAATGCACGTGTGAATCCATGGACCCTGCAAACGGTGAATTTTGCCGTTGTTGACTGGAAAGAAACGGAAGAGCATACCTTCAGGTTTGATGCCATCAACTACGGTTTGTTGTTCATCGATTACCTGCAATTCACTCCGGCTCAATAAGACCGGGCAAAACGATTGAAATCCAGGATCCTTATGAAAACTGAAAATACGGATAATAAAATGAAAGGCATAATGCATCATCACATGCGGTTCCTGTTCCTGCTGGCGGGGATATCCTGCCTGGGGCAGCTTTACGCTCAGTCACGGCAGATCACCGGTGCCGTATTTGAATCGGGCACGGGTAAGCCATTGAAAAATGCGGCGGTGACCATACTGTCCACGGGAGAATTCACTGAAACCGGTGACTCCGGCAATTTCATCCTCGTTGTTCCGGATGAAAATGCCAGGCTTTCTGTTACCATGCCCGGTTACGACCAGCGTGAGCTCTACCTGCGGGGCCGCGATCAGGTTGTTGTGCACATGGTACCCTCGGCCTACAATTCAGTGGATGATTGGGTGATTGTTCCCCTGCGCAACCAGCCTGCGAGGGATTTTACGGGTTCCTATGCAGCCTTCAGTCCCGGTTTGGAGAGCTCATCCGCAACCTCTGCCTTGCAACCGCTGCAGGGCCAAACGGCAGGCGTTCATGTCGTTGACCAGAGCGGTATGCCCGGACAGAAAACGTGGGCAAGCATTCGCGGTGTCACTTCCTTTTTTGCCCATAACGATCCGCTGGTCTGCATCGACGGGATGATCCGCCTGATCAATTACTCCGGCAATACCGTCATCCAGGGCTATACGCCCAATCCTTTGGATATCGTGGATATGGATGATATTTCCAATATCACGGTCGTCAGGGACGGCCTGTCATATCTTGGAGCCAATGGTTCAACAGGGGTTATCAACATCCACACCGAACAGGAAGGAGAAACCAGTACCTCCATCAGGGTTCATGCCTATGAAGGCGTTGCAACCCTCCCCGCCTCATTGCCCGTAATGGATGCCGGCCAGTTTAAACAATACTTTACACAGCAGTTACAGGGCCAGGGTTATACCGCCGATGATATAAATGCCCGTTACCCCTGGCTCAACGGAGGTCCCGGCAGTACCGAATATTACAGGTACAGCAATAACACCGACTGGCAGAAAGAGATATTCAAACCGGCATTCCTGCAGAAATACTTTATTTTCCTCAAAGGCGGCGACGATATCGCAACCTATAACATATCCACAGGATTTTTAAAGCATGAAGGACCTTTCGACGGCAGCTTCTATTCGAGATACAACCTGAGGATCAACGGCCGTATCAACATTACAGACAAGTTCTCGGTAACGCCCAATGCGAAGCTTTCCCTGTCGAATATCAATATCCCGGAAATGGGCGACAATATTGCTACCAACCCGGTTACGGCTGCCCTTCGAAAATCACCGCTGATGGCGCCTTATGCCAAAGACCCTGCCACCGGCCAGGATCTTGAATATATCGATGACGTTGGGGCCTTCAATGTAAGCAACCCGGTTGCCCTTATCACAGAAGGCATGGGCCATGGCAGATCGGCCAATTTTGTTGCTTCGGCCAGGTTATTGTACCGGTTCAACCGGCATTTTTCACTGCAAAACCTCACCGGACTCGATTACAGCAATTCCCGCTCCGACATTTTTATTCCCGACCTCGGCGTCATAGCCATGGACTCCGTTTATAACAGCCCGCGGGCATTTGCCGAAAACTACCAGTCCACCCAGAACCATGCAACGCTTTCTTTTGTCAACAACCCCGTAAGCCTTCATCAGATCAGCGTGCAACTGGGTATGTGGCTTTTGATGAATAAGTACACGTTTGATAAAGGCATCGACCTGAACACGGCTACCGATGAATTTACCCAGATAGGGCAAGGCAATGCACGCCTCAACTACATGCGCGAAATTGACGCCGACAACAGGGGACTGAACTGGCTGTCCTATTACGGATCATTGAACTATGATTATGCCGGTAAATATTACCTGGGCAGTGTTTTGTGCCTTGACGGCAACTCGGCGGTGAACGAACAGCACCGTTACAATTTTTACCCTTCGGTAAGCGCTGCCTGGCGGTTATCATCCGAGGAATTCCTGCTGCCCGTGAGCTGGGTGGAGGAACTTAAACTGCGGATCGGATGGGGGGTAACCGGCAATATGTACACTTCCGTTTACGACCAGTCAAAACACTATTATAACCAGAGAAAATTCGACAATTTCGGCGTTTTGGTAAGAGATTACATCCCCAATGAGAACCTCGAACTGGAGAAAAAATCCACGTTGAATGCCGGCCTTGACCTGTCCCTTTTCAACCAGCTGTTCAATGCCCATATCGATTTCTTCCGGTCCCGGGTCAATAACCTCATCATACCCCAGCATCTGCCTGCCTACCTGTCAGGCATGAACTATTGCGATAACGGAGGTTCCCTGAGAAATTCGGGCATTGAAATCGCCGTTGATGTCAGAAAATATTTCAACAGGCTCACCTGGCAACTGGGAGGGACCATCAACATCTGGAAGCAGGAGATCACGCGGCTTGATCTGATTGAGGAGGACAAGCCTATCATAGTGTCAGCCGGGAACGCCCAGTTGATAACCAGTGTCGGCTCGTCCATCAATGCGTTTTACGGTTACCAGACCGGCGGGATCTACCAGACCGACGAGGAAGCCATGCAGGTGACCGGGCCGGGAGGTTTGCCCATGAAAGCCGGCGACATCATATTTGTTGACAGGGACAACAACCGGGTGATCGATGATGGGGACAAAACCATTATCGGGGATCCCAATCCCGCTTTCTTCGGTGGATTATTCACTTCACTGGCCTATAACAGGTTTGAACTGTCGTTGTTTCTGAATTACAGCGCAGGCAACGACATTTACAACTATACAAAACAGGTTTCCCAGTCCATGGATTCATACGCGAACCAGGGCCCGGACGTACTCGATAACTGGTCATCCGGCAACACGGGTTCAGTCATTCCCAGGGCTGCCTATGGTGACCCTTCCGGTAACGCCGTGTTTTCAGACCGGTGGATCGAGGATGGATCCTATCTCAGGCTGAAACAACTGACCCTCAGCTATCATGTGGGAAGGACAAGCAGGATCTACCGTGATATGACGGTTTATCTGAAGGCTAACAACCTGCTGACCCTCACCCGGTACAGCGGATACGACCCGGAATTTTTCTATTGTAACGATCCTTTCTACATGGGAATCGACTACGGCAAAATACCGCACCGTAGTTCCTTCATGATAGGGATCAAATTAGACCTTTAAAAACAAAAACGCATGGAACCCAGCATGAAAAAGACTTTTAACCAGGCAAGGCCCCGTTGGAGATTTTTGTTGATCTTCTTACCTGTCATCATGTTCTCCTGCTCCGATGATTTTTTTGACCAGCAGGCAGGGGGAAAAATATCACCGCAGCAGCATTACAATTCACTCGAAGATGTAATTTTTTCATCTTACGCCGGCGTTTTCTCACTCACCCAGCAGGCTTCGATCAACCTGGTGGTCATTGACGGCCTTTTTTCCGACATGATGGAAACCACCGGCAATGCCAGCCGTGATATGATAGAACTGAACCACCATTCCGTTTCCCCGGGCAACACTTTCAACGATCCGTCCATTTTCTATAAGATCATTGTCAATGCCAATGAAGTGCTCGCCAACACCGATGTTGTCATAAACCGCGATATTGACTATGATGCGCTGGTCAACTGGGCGGTAAAGGGTCAATTGGTCGCGCTGCGTTCCTGGGCCTATTTCAACCTGGCCAGGCTATACGGGGAAGTGGTATACCTGGGCTCTTCGGGCGTATCCTCACTGCCCGGCGATTTGCCTGTGCTGGGGAGGGAAGCCATTATTGACACCCTGATAAACCAGGTGGAATACTACCTTACTGATATCACCTACATTACCGGCACTTTTTTGATCAATAAGGAGGCGCTGCTGGCCGAGATGTACCTGGAAAAGGACGATTACAGCAAAGCCGCCGGCTACGCCAAACTTGCCATAGAAACCCTCGATGACTACACCTATAATCCTGCCGAAAACAGGGTTTACCGTTATTACAGGGTGGACAAAACCTTTGAGAAAGCCAAATGGAGAAACATTTTCATCAATGCAGCCAACAATCCGCAGGTTGTCATGACCGGGGTTCCCTTCTCCCTGAACAACAACCAGGTAAACATGCTGGAAGAATACTTCAAATTCAGGTACATGATCAGGCCTACCGCGATGATAACAGACCTGTTCAACAGCCAGCAATACCTCAAGGGATCAGGGGACATCAACCGGGGGCTCGATGTTTCGTTTGTCATGCTGGATGAGCATTCTCCCATGATCAACAAGTATTCCCTTGAAGCCTCTTCCTACCTCGATGCTCACAATATCCTGTACCGTGCCGAAGACATTCACATGATCATGGCTGAAGCGCTCAACCGCATGAATGATACCACCGCGCTGATTTTTATCAATAACGGCATAAAGAATGTTAAAGGCTCCCTGGAAGGATTTACGACCTGGCGTGACAACGTCGGCATAAGAGGAAGGGTTGAATTACTGCCTGTGGAAGTGCCCGGATCCATCACCGACGAAACGGCCAGGATGCTGTATGCCGAGGATCTGATTCTTCAGGAAAGAGCCATGGAGCTTGCTTTTGAAGGAAAAAGATGGTTTGATCTGATGCGCATCGCACGGCGAAGAAACGACCCGTCCTGGTTAGCCGACAAGGTGGCGGCAAAATTCTCCGATCCCGCCCAGGCCGAAGCCATCAGGGCAAAGCTGTCCTCACCCGGAAACTGGTACCTGCCCATGGAAAAATAAAGAGCGGTCGATGACAGTCTCGCGGCCGGTCATACCGAAAGACCGGGATACCGGAAATTTATGCTTTGAAGCTATAACAATTTCCGGTATTTTTCGTTACAATTCATACAAGACCACGAAACCGATTAAAACCAATTGTTATTGAAAGGATCCCGCTTATGTCAAAATTCTACTTAATCATCGTAATCGTTCTGGCCACGGCACTTCGAAGCCTCTGTCAGGATGACGCTCCCGAAGTATTTAAACAGGGAAGCCTTCCCGAACAGATGAAATACCTGAATGAGCGCACCCGTATATATGAGAACTACAGGGCTATAAGAGAAGACATGTTTCAGAAGGCTACCAGGAATTTTCTCGATTCTGCGGCAAAAGCAAAGAACACCATCAAAGAACTCACCGTCCAAACCGGTTTGCTCGACAGCCGCATTGATTCCCTCAACCAACACCTGGAAGCCGTGAATCAGAGACTGGACGAGGCAACCCGCACCAAGGACAGCATCCGCGTACTGGGCATGGAGGTCAATAAAATGGTGTACAATTCCGTGATGTGGATTTTGCTGGCGGCAGCCGCATTCCTGCTTGCCGTCGGATATCTTGCCTTCAGGCGGAACCGGGTGGTCACCGTGAAAACCAAAAAAGACCTGGATGATCTCAAGGAAGAATTTGAAGCTTACCGGCAAAAGGTGAGGGTGGAGCGTGAGAAAACCAACCTCGAGCACTTCAACGAGATCAAGAAACTCAAAGCCGGCACCTCCGGCCTCCGCAAATCCTAACTTTTTGTCTTCTACTAAATTCTAGCTTCTAACTTCTAACTACTGTTGACAATCACTTCTTTATTCCGTAATTTTACCGGTGATTTCATGTTATTGGCCGAAACAGAATTTGTTTTTTGTGTTAATCTCTCTTATTTGCACGTGAAAACAAAAAGATTGCTGCTTTAAGCAACCTTGCTCTCTTAAATGTTGTCTATACAATCATGCACAGGACATTTTTCATCGTTGTCTGGGTTGCTCTTTTCCTGCCATTGAAAGCAACTGACTTCAGGGAAGCCGATTCCTTAAGGATCTATCAGCATATTGAAGTTTCCTATGGTTTTGGAGGCCAGATATACAATAACAACTTCCTGTATAATCCGGGATATGCCTTCCGGGGTTCATTCGGAATGATGATCAGTGAATCGGTCGGCTTTGGCATCGGCATCGGGCATGAAATTCTCAGGGATGAAAAATTCATCCCGGTATACCTCGAGACAATTGGATACAGAAAGTGTGAAGCAAACTCCCCCTTTGTCAAAATCCAGGCCGGCTATTCAATCGGCTGGTACACGGGAGGCAGCAACCTCGGTGAATTCAAATATAAGGGGGGTCTCTGTTTTGATGCCGGTATCGGCAGAAAATTTCCGGTTGCCGGGGAATATTCGGTGACCTTCCAGCTTTCTTACCGCCACCAGTTTGCCAGCATGGAATACAGGATATCCGGGACCCAGCAGTATGCCCAGGCCCTGAATTATGACATGATCGTTATTTCACTCGGACTGCATTTCAATCAGTAAATGAAATTACCGCATCGATTGAAAAATGAAAACAGGGTTCTGCATAGGTGCTTTAATGCTTGCCATCCTTCAGGGCAGTGCACAATCCATTGTCATCAATGAGGTATGCTATTCCAACAAAAACGTTTTGCACGACAGTGATGGTGATTCGCCCGACTGGTTTGAGTTATACAACGGCAGCCACAGGTCCGTCAATCTGGCTGACTTTGCTGTCACTGATGATACTGCCAAAACAGCCTGCTGGTTTTTTCCTGAATACGAACTGAAGCCCGACAGCTTCCTGGTCGTTCTGGCTTCTGATAAAAATATCAGGCAGGACTTACCTTTTCATACCGACTTCAGGATCAGAAATATGCAGGAATCCTTGTTCCTGCTTGACCGGAATGGTGCTGTGATCGATGCAATCAAACCCCGGTGTGTGCCTACCGACGCCTCTCTTGCCCGTTGCCCCGACGGATCAGGCCATCTGATGGTTGCAAAGCCTACCCCTGGCAACTCAAATAACAGGGCTGAGGAAATAGCCGTGCATTATCACCCTGACACTTTGACGGTCAATTACCCGGCTGGCTTTTATAAAACTCCCTTGTCCGTTGAATTATCAAACAGCCATCCCGGCAATGAAATCCGGTTTACCCTGAATGGTGACACGCCGGATGAGGAGTCGCCGGTTTACCGGTATGCGATCGGATTGGAAGATCTCACTTCGAAGGAAAACAGGTTTGCCGGCATCCCCGATGATGGCGTGGAACCCGGCAATAAGATCCTCAAGGCGAATGTCCTGCGCGCTGTCGTATACAGCAATGGTTGTCCGGCCAGCCATGAAATCTGCAACACCTATTTCATCGGCCACGGATCCCGGTATGAGCATAAAGTGCCGGTAGTATCGCTGGTGACCGACAAGGACAATCTGTTCGACAAGGAGTCGGGTATCTATGTTAAGGGAAAACACGACAATTATTACCAGCACGGTGGCAGGTGGGAACGTAAAGCCCATGTTGAGATTTTCGATTCCGCCGGAACCCTGGTCATCGACCAGGATGCCGGGATCCGTATGCACGGCCGGGGCTCAAGACATTTCCCCCAGAAATCATTCCGTTTATATGCCGGCGCCGAATACGGCACTGAATACTTCCATTATCCATTCTTCAGCCAGAAACCCGGGCTTAACCGGTTTAAAACAATGCTGCTGAGAACCACCAATGTTTCCGGAGAATCCCTGATAAAAAATGAACTGTGCAACAGTCTCGTGCAACAAATGAATATGGATTACCAGGCCTGCCAAACGGTGGTGGCCTTTGTCAATGGCGAATACTGGGGGATTTACAATCTCGCGGAACGGCAGGACCGGTATTATATTGAAAACAACTACGGGATAACAAACCCGGATCTTGATATTATAGGTTACAACTGGCAGATCGAAGTGGAGGAAGGCAGCCCCGAGGCTTATAACCAATTGGTGGAAACCATCATGAATGCAGATCCCGTTACCGGTGATTTTTATGATGCCATGAAGAAAAGTATTGATCTCGATGCACTGATCGACTATTTCTCAGCCCAGATGTACCTGGCCAATACCGACTGGCCGAAGAGCAACCTCGAATTATGGAGGATCAATGCCGAACCGTCGAAATGGAGGTATTTTTTCTTCGATATGGATGAAACCATGGTGTGGGTCAATTATAACACCCTCGGCGAATATTTCAACGAGATCGAAAACTACCGCGGTTTTCCTGATTTCTCAACCCTGGTCATGAAAAGCCTTTTAAGAAATCCTGTTTTCAAAAGAGAATTTCAGGCCAGGTTCTCTCATCACCTGGCGACAACTTTCAGCGCAGCAAGGGTCATCGGCCAGATAAACCGGCTGGAGTCAATCTATGCGCCCCTGGTGCCTGACAACATTTACCGGTGGCACAAACCGGCCAGTTATGTTGAGTGGCAGCAGAACATCGGGCAGCTGAGGTCCTTTGCCGTTCAGCGCCCTCTGGTAATGGCAGGACAGCTTCAAAAAGAATTGGGGAATCCGTTCATCGTATATCCGGTTCCCGGTTGTGGTACCGTCATGGTAACCTCTGCCAGCCGGATAAAAAGGGTGAACATTGAAATCTATTCAACAAGCGGCATTTTGATGCATGAACACGAAGTTACGGACTGCCTTGAATTTGAGGTTCGTGTCGGGGTGAATATACCACCGGGATTATATGTACTGCGGCTGACAACAGACGGCATATCCTATCCGTTCAAAATGATACTGCCATGAATAAACCGGTTGATATACCTGACCGTCCAGCCAACTAATTAACCATTAATCATTAACCATTTACCATTAACCATTAACCATTCCCCATGCTCCCGCCCAAAACATATCTCTTCCCGTTGTTGCTGGCATGCCTTCCTGTAAGCGCCCAGGAACTGCGAAGCAGTGTGTCCCTTGGATTTGATGTAACCTCAAAAGCAGATGCCGAGATAGCATTCAAAACAACCCGGGTTTCCATCCCCGATGCCTTTTCAAAAAATACCCTGAAGTGCGGCGTTGATTATGCCCTGAGCAAACGGTGGAAATTGTCAGCCTCCTGCCACTATTCCTTTCTGTCGAGGTTGCCCGAGAATATGAACGAAAGCGGGGAAGAGACTTCCGACAAATTAAAATTAGCGGCCGACCTGGTTTACGAGCCGAAAAGACTGGATAACGATTTGAAAATCACCAGCCGCTTGAGGCTTCAGCATACCCTTGCCGAAGATAAAAAGCCTAAAGATTATCTCCGGAATAAGACCACCCTGGATTACAAAATCTCAAAGGCCATGAAGCCCTATATTGCCCTGGAGCCATACTACAACCTGCATACAAACCGCTTCAGTTACCTGCGCTTTTACATCGGAAATGAAATGACGTTGAGGAAAACCAAAATTGATCTTTACTATATTGCAGAAGCCAGGCTGAAGCAAGAGCACTTTGGCATTCAGTACATAATCGGTGCTGACTTCAGGTTTAACTATAAAGACCAGGTAAGGCCCCTGATCCATAAACGCAGCCGCTTCTGAATCCGCCTCACTGCCTGCCTGCTGCCAGCTCCCATCTACTAACTTCTAACTTCTAACTTCTAACTTCTAACTTCTAACTTCTATATTCCAACCATTTCAAATATATTTTGATCTTTGCAGGAGAAAAAATTCCAATGCAAAGCATGAACCATTTTTATAACCAATCCGTCAGCGAAATACTCAACCTGCTAAAGGTTAATGATACCGGGGGTCTTACCTCGGAAGAAGCCCGGAAGCGGCTCGTGGAATACGGCTATAACCAACTGGAATCCAAGCGAAAGAGAAGTTTTTTTCAGATGTTCCTTTCGCAGTTCAAAAGTTTCATGATCATCATCCTGCTGATAGCCGCCACCATATCGGGGGTGGTAGGTGTAATGGAAGGGGAAGGATTGCTCGACACCTTTGTGATCCTTGGGATCCTGATCCTGAATGCCTTCATCGGAGCCATACAGGAAAAGAAGGCTGAGTCATCCCTGGAAGCGCTCAAAAACCTGGCAGCGCCTGTCACCAAAGTACTCAGGGATGGTTCGGTTTCGGGGATCCCCACCCGCGAACTGGTTCCCG
>CAYMJH010000039.1:20778-23716 GCA_964390385.1 uncultured Bacteroidales bacterium
GATATGGTGATCCTCGAAACGGGGGATATAGTGCCGGCCGATCTGAGGCTTACGGAAGCGGTGAACCTGAAGGTCCAGGAATCCTCCCTCACGGGAGAATCGGTGCCGGTGGAAAAAAGTACGGAGCCCCTTTCATCGGCCGATGTTCCGCTGGGCGACAGGGTCAATATGGCCTTTTCAAGCGGCATGGTCACTTACGGACGCGGTCAGGGCATCGTTGTTTCAACAGGCATGAAGACCGAAGTGGGCAAGATTGCCGACATGATCCAGCAGGTTGACGATACCGAAACCCCTATGAGCCGTCGCCTCGGGCAACTGGGAAAAGTGCTGGGCATTGCCGCGCTGATCATTTGCGGCGTAATTTTTATCGTAGGTGTTCTTTACGGGAACTCTGTGCTAAGCATGTTCATGACTGCCGTAAGCCTTGCCGTCGCCGCCATACCTGAAGGATTGCCGGCCGTTTCAACCATTGTGCTGGCCATCGGCGTTCAGCGCCTGGTTAAAAGAAACGCCATCATCCGCACCCTCCCGTCGGTTGAGACCTTGGGCAGTGCCACGGTGATCTGTTCGGACAAGACCGGCACCCTAACCCAGAATAAAATGACGGTGGTGGAAGCTTATGTCAACCATAAACACGACCAGATCAACAGGACTTCGCCCGCCACCGTGCTGAACGATGAGGAGCAAAGGCTGCTGGCCATTTCCGTGCTGTGTGCCGATGCCAAAATAAAGATGCACGATAACGGAAAACCTGAGTTCCTGGGAGATCCCACCGAAACTGCACTGCTCGATTTCGGCCTGCTATACGGCGTCAACAAGGACAGCATTGAAAAAGAATACCCGCGCGTTGCAGAGATCCCTTTTGATTCGGAACGGAAACGCATGACCACCGTAAACCGGGTCACGGACAGTCTGACCCGTGCCAACGTCAAGGGTGGCCTTGAGGAAGTGCTGAGTGTCTGCAACAGGATCATTATCAAAGGGAATGTTATGAATATCACCGATCAGGATAAAGCCCTGGTGAGGGAAGCCAACGAAGCCATGGCAGGCTCTGCCTTGCGCGTACTGGCCATGGCCTATAAAGACCTGCCCGAAGCACCCCGGCATGTGGAAATAGGCGACCTTGAAAATGATCTGATTTTCATCGGTATGCTGGGCATGATCGATCCGGCAAGGCCGGAAGTCCTGGATGCCGTGGCGAAATGCGGCACAGCCGGCATCCGGCCTGTGATGATAACCGGGGACCATAAGAGCACTGCCCTGGCTATTGCCCGTGAGATCGGCATTTATCACGACGGTGACCTGGCCATTACCGGTGCGGAACTTGAAAAGCTCGGGGAGGATGAATTGGCCGAAAATGTCGGCCGATATGCCGTCTATGCCCGTGTGGCACCCGAACATAAGGTGCGTATCGTGAAAGCCTGGCAAAAACATGACGAGGTGGTGGCCATGACCGGTGACGGCGTGAACGATGCACCGGCGCTCAAGCAGGCTGATATCGGAGCTGCCATGGGTGTCGTCGGCACTGATGTGGCCAAGGGAGCAGCCGATATGGTGCTCACCGATGATAATTTTGCGACCATCGTTTCGGCGGTGGAGGAAGGCCGCAGAATATATGATAATATACTGAAAGCCATTCAGTTTCTTCTATCCACCAACGTGGGAGAAATATTTCTCCTGCTGATCACTTCCATTTTCAACCTGGGAATTCCCCTGCTCCCCATCCATATCCTGTGGGTCAACCTGGTGACTGACAGTCTGCCTGCCCTGGCACTCAGCGTTGATCCGGCCGAAGAAGGCATCATGAGCCGCAAGCCGCGCAACGCCAAAAAAGGGTTCATGACCGGGGGAATGATATGGAGAGTAATGTATCAGGGCATCATGATCGGTACCATTCCGCTGGTGGCTTTCCTCATTGGATTAAGGGACGGCGGATTGGCCCTGGGCCAGACCATGGCTTTTGCCACCCTGATGTTTGCCCAGCTTGTCCATGTCCGCAACCTGCATTCCAACACCAGGTCCTCACTGGCGATCAGCCCGCTGAGAAACAAGCCGCTGATAGGCGCTATTGCGGCCTCGGCAGGACTTGCATTGCTGGTGCTGCTTGTCAGTCCGATGCGCGAAGCCTTCAGCCTGGTTGTCATGGATGGGAGACATTGGCTTACCGTATTATTGATGTCCTTGATTCCCATCGTGGCGGTAGATATATTCAAACTTCTCAGGATCAACAGCACCAGGGAAGAAAGGATCGGATCATCATCTGCTGTCGGCTAAAGCTGAAGGCAATGGATATTTTGCATCTTGCATCCGGTATCTTTTATCTTGTGTTTTAGGTCTTGTGTCTTGCATCTTGTGTCTTGTATCTTTTTTTATATCTTTGACCCCGCAAAAATCAGTTTTTTTGAACCAGGGGTTTTATTACTTTGAGGATTCCGCCCGGTTTCAAATTATCGGGATCGCAGCATGACGAACAAGCATAAACGAAAATATGTCCTGCCCTTTTCCGGCATTTCATTCCACGAACAGCTCATCGACTGCATTCGCCAGATTGACGAAATAAAAAGGGAAAACAATATCCTTCAGCTCACTTTTTTTGTCCGCTCCGACCATAACACCGATTATCTGGAAAAGAAAAAGGCGGTGCTGAAAACCCTGCATGAACACCTGGGCAGGGATATCCCATCGGCCAGCGTTGTGGGCCAGATCCCCGACAATACGGAACTCAGCGTTGAACTGGTTTTCCTTTCCAGGCATATCGATTCGTTGAAGATACAGCACAGGGTCATCGACCATGTTACTTATACCCTGGTGGAATCCGATGCTGAAAAAGCCATTTTTGCCGGGGGTATCGCTTCCGATGAATTCCTGTTCGGGTCACGTCCCGCACAGGCAGAAGCCTCATTCAGCATCATGAACAAGATCCTCGCCAGGGAATCCA
>CAYMJH010000040.1:0-3498 GCA_964390385.1 uncultured Bacteroidales bacterium
TTCCTCCTCCATTTCCTGCCTAAGCCTTCGGTGAAATCGGGTTCCATAACGCTGCCCGATGACGGCGATTTGCAGGAACATCGCGTGGAAGTCGCGTTGGAAGGAATACCGGAAGGAGATTACATGGTTGTTTTCAGCCCGGCCGCAGATTTCACTGTGCCGGGGAACAACCTGGCCTATGCTTTTACCACGGTGTCAGACCTCAGTTATGTCCACCGCAATGCTGATGACGGCAGCACTGAATTGTATGTGCTGAACAGGACTTCGGGCGAGCCGGTAACCGGGGCTGTTGTCAAAGTTTTTTCCAGGATATACAACGGAAGAAGCGGGGGCTATGACCATGTTGAAACAGCCACCCTGACATCCGACGAAAATGGCTACTGCAAAATTCCCTACCTGAGAGATGTCTCCCTGAACCGGTATTATGACCTGCAGTTTGAAATATCGCTGGGAAACGACAGGATCAGGACTTCCGACATCGACAGTTATTATCATGAGGGGCAGATATCGCAGCAACGTTATCAGCGGCAGGGTGCTTCGGTGCGCACCATGTTTTTCCTCGACCGGTCGATTTACAGGCCGGGACAAACCCTCTATTTCAAAGGACTGGTTTTTTCATCAGACCAAAAAAACACCCGTATTGTTACCGGTAAGCAATATACCGTCACTTTTTTCGACGTCAATCACCAGGTGGTGGCAAAAAAAGAAGTGGTCACCGGCGCATACGGCACTTTCAACGGTACCTTCACCACTCCGTCTTCGGGGCTTACAGGTCAGATGAGGCTTCAGATCAACGACGACCAGTCGAGCAGCGCCTATTTTTCGGTTGAAGAATACAAGCGGCCGAAATTCGAGGTGAAGTTTGAACCGGTGAAAGGGAGCTTCAGGTTAGGAGAAGTCATTAAAGCTGAGGGTAAGGCACAGGCCTATTCAGGCGCCAATATCGACGGGGCGCAGGTGCAATACCGTGTGGTGCGCCAGGCCCGTTTCCCCTGGTGGTGGTGGTACAGGCACGGATACTATCCTTCATCCCCCGAAATGGAAATCACGCATGGCGTCGCCTCAACCGACGCTGAGGGCAGGTTTACCGTTGAATTCAAGGCTATACCCGATGAAAGCGTGGATAAGCAATCGGAACCGACATTCAGCTATACGGTATATGCCGACGTCACTGATATCAACGGGGAGACCCATAGCGGCCAGACGACGGTAAATGTCGGTTATAAAGCGCTGGTGCTGGGCGTCACCATAGGAGACCTCGATAAAGCCGATACCGGTATGCTGAATCAAAAATTTCCCATTACCACGAACAACCTGGCAGGAGAATTCGAACCGGCTGCCGGGACGATCACGATATGGAAACTCAGGAGCCCCGGCAAGGCCTTCCGTGAAAGGATGTGGACCAGGCCCGACAAGGCTGTGATGACACGCGGGGAATTTTACAGGCTTTTTCCCCACGATATGTTCGAGGAAGAGAAGAATTATTACAAATGGGAAGAAGAAAAGGAGGCCCTCAGGCTGAATTTCAGCACCTCCGCGGCAAAGGATTTTACGATCCGCAACCTGGCGGCATGGGAACCGGGAAAATACAGGGTTGAGATCACGGCAAACGACCGTTATGAACAGCCTGTGAAGGAAGTTGCCTATTTTGACCTGGCCGATTCACGCAACAAGGCTATTGCTGAGCCCGCCGTGCATTATTACAAGCCGGTGAAAACAACGGCAGAACCGGGTGAAGTGGCCATGATCATGGCAGGAAGCGCTGAGAAGATCGATGCGCTTTACGAGCTGGAACAGGACGGGCGGATCATCGAAAGCCGGCGGATACTACTCGGTAATGAAAAACATCGGATTGAAATTCCCGTTAAGGAGGAATACCGCGGCAATGTTACGGTGCATTATACCCTGGTAAGGGACAGCCGCCTATACAAGGAGACCACCGTCATCCGGGTTCCCTATACCAACAAACAGCTGGATATAAAGTTTGAATCATTCAGGGACAAGTTGCAGCCCGGCCAGCCGGAGCAATGGAAAATAAAAGTGTGCGGGGTCAAAGGCGAGCAGGTCATGGCCGAGATGGCGGCAACGCTTTATGATGCCTCGCTTGACGTATTCCGCCCCCATAACTGGCCGGCGGGATTATTCTTCCCTGTTCTTTACGGACGCCTTCCCTGGAACAGCCGTAATGGCTTTGAGAAAGCATCGTTCCGCAACCATGACAGCAACTGGAACCGGCCGGAAATGAAAGATTACGAAGGGCCTTACTATGATGAGCTGAACTGGTTCGGGCTGGCGTTTTACCGGTATTCCGATGTCCGGTATGAATTGAATGAGACTGTAGTAACCGGATACGGGGTTGCCCGGCAGGCGGCAGGTGTGAAGAGCCCGTCACGCATGAAAGTCGCCGCAATGGTTATGGATGATGCTGAGGAGAGCCTTATGCTGCCTGCGACACGGTTACCGGAGCAAGCGCCGGATGCCACTCCTGCAGTGCCTGCTGTGCCGGAACCAGCTGAAACTGGCATGGGGGAGGTAAAGATCCGCAGCAATTTTAACCAGACCGCCTTTTTCTATCCTGAATTGCTGACGGATGAACATGGGGATATCGTCATCAGCTTCACCCTGCCCGAAGCATTGACCCGCTGGAAGATGCTGGGCTTTACCCACACCGCGGAACTGGCATCGGGAAACGTTATAAAAGAGCTTGTCACACAGAAAGACCTGATGGTGGTTCCAAACCAGCCGCGCTTCTTCAGGGAAAACGACAGGATGATATTTTCGGCCAAGATCACCAGCCTGGCTGATCAACCTTTATCGGGGACTGCGGAGCTTGAATTCTTTGATGCGCTTACCATGAAGCCCGTCAATACCCTGATGAAGATCCAGGATCCTGCCAGGGCATTTAAGCTGGATCCCAGGCAGAGCGCCAATGTTGAATGGTCCATTGAGATCCCCGAAGGCCTGCAGGCCATCACTTACAGGGTAAAGGCAAAAGCCGGCAATTTCTCCGATGGTGAAGAGATGATCCTCCCGGTGGTCACCAACCGCATGCTGGTTACAGAAACCCTTCCCCTGCCTGTTCGCGGGAAACAGACTAAGACTTTCAGGCTCGACAAGCTGGCGGATAACACCTCTGCCACTTTAAGGAACGAGCGGTTCACCCTGGAGTATACTTCCAACCCGGCCTGGTATGCCGTTCAGGCCCTGCCCTACCTGATGGAGTACCCCTATGAGTGTAC
The DNA here is from genome assembly GCA_964390385.1 of uncultured Bacteroidales bacterium. GTDB lineage: Bacteria > Bacteroidota > Bacteroidia > Bacteroidales > UBA10428 > UBA5072. Next base: position 3,240 of record CAYMJH010000040.1, read on the forward strand.
CGAGCAGGTGTTTTCACGTTTTTATGCCAATTCCATTGCTGCACACATTGCCAATTCGAATCCTAAGATCAAACGGGTGTTTGACACCTGGGCAACGATACAGCCTGACGCCCTGCTGTCGAACCTCGAGAAAAACCAGGAGCTGAAATCAGCCCTGCTCGAGGAGACCCCCTGGGTGCTGAATGCAAAAGATGAAAGCCAGCGCAAACGTAACGTGGCCTTGCTGTTTGACCTCAACCGGATGGCCCGTGAACAGGAG
>CAYMJH010000040.1:3508-23552 GCA_964390385.1 uncultured Bacteroidales bacterium
GCGAGCCCTGAAGAAGATACTGGACGCCCAGCTTGAAAACGGGGGCTTTACCTGGTTTCCCGGATTACCCGATGACCGTTATATTACCCAGCATATCGTGGCCGGTCTCGGACATCTCGATGTAATGGGCGTGAAGGGTGTGCGTGATGAGAACCGCAGCCGGCAAATGGTGGAGAAGGCCTTGCGGTACATAGACGGGAAAATGCAGGACCATTACGAATACCTGAAGGCACAGGCCAAAAAGGGCAATATCAAGCTGGAGGAGAACCACCTGGATTATATTGAGATCCATTATCTCTATACCCGAAGTTATTTCAGGGATGTCGCCATTGAGGGAGGCAACCGTAATGGCTTTGATTATTTCATGGGGCAGGCCGGGAAATACTGGCTGCAGAACGAACTCTACATGCAGGGCATGATGGCACTTGCCTTACAGCGATATGGCAACCGTGACATCCCGGCTGCCATCATTAAATCGCTCAGCGAACGGGCCCTTCATTCAGAGGAGATGGGCATGTACTGGAAAACCGGGCGCGGTTATTTCTGGCACCAGGCTCCTGTAGAGACCCAGGCGCTGATGGTAGAGGTATTCGATGAGGTGGCGGGCGATAAAAACGCCGTGGAAGACCTGAAAGTATGGCTGCTCAAACAAAAGCAAACACAGGACTGGAAGACCACCAAGGCTACCTCGGAAGCCTGCTATGCCTTGCTGCGCAGGGGCACCGACATACTGGCAACCGATACGCCGGTTGAGATCACCGTTGGCGGTGAAAAAATCGATCCGTTCAAACGTTCCGACACAAAAATTGAGGCTGGTACCGGGTATTTCAAGACGGCCTGGACCGCTTCGGAAATCAGCGCTGAGATGGGGAACATAACGGTGAGCAAAAAGGATGAAGGCATTGCCTGGGGGGCGGTTTACTGGCAGTATTTTGAGCAGCTCGACAAGATCACTCCGGCTGAAACGCCGCTGGCCATCGTGAAGCAACTCTTCCTGCAACAAAATACCGACCGCGGTCCCGTCATCACCCCGGTCAGCAGTAATACAGCCCTGCATGTGGGCGATCTGGTGAAGGTGAGGATTGAACTGCGGGTGGACAGGAATATGGAATATGTACACCTGAAAGACATGCGTGCTGCAACGTTTGAGCCTGTCGAGACTTTGTCTACCTACAAATATCAAGATGGGCTGTATTATTACCAGAGCCCCCGCGACCTGGCGGTGAATTTCTTTTTCGGATTCCTGCCCAAAGGGACCTATGTGTTTGAGTACCCCCTGCGGGTATCGCAGAAAGGCGATTTCTCCAACGGCATCACCACCATCCAGTGTATGTATGCGCCGGAGTTTTCGAGCCACAGCGAGGGGGTGAGGGTGAAGGTGGAGTAATTAGTGACAAGTGACAAGTGACAAGGAAGAGAGAAGGGGAGAAGGGGTGAGGGTAATCGGTAACCGGTAACCGGTGAAAAGTGATTTTTACAAGTAAATGACCAATTTTTACAACCTGCCTTTCGATGGTATGTATATTTTTATTATTTTCCCATTGAATTCCGGAATGCACAATTTTCCTATTGCCTTAACCAAATCCTTTTTTAAAGAGCTAATCCTGATAACCTGATGAACCTGACCCAGGTATGGATAAATTAACCTTAACCCATAAAAATAAACTAAAACATTATGAAAAAAAGACCTAAGCTTTGGAAATTAATCTGTGCCATTGCCTGCATGCTGCTAAGCCTGCAGACCCATGCACAGGAAGCAGATGTATCAGGCACCGTGACTGATCAGTCGGGTATTGCCGTGGTTGGTGCCAATGTGATCATTGAGGGCACCACGCAGGGAACCATCACCGATCTCAATGGAAAATATACCATTACCGTGCCCCGGAGCGAAACCGTACTGGTATATTCCTTTATCGGGTATGAAACCCAGAAGGTAAAGGTTGGCGGACAGTCAGTGATCGACGTGGTGTTGGTTGAAGCGACCACGGAACTGGACGATGTGGTTGTCATAGGCTATGGCGTGCAGAAGAAAAGCGATCTGACCGGCGCTGTTTCATCGGTGTCGAAGGAAAAACTGGTGGAAATGCCGGCCAACAGTCTTGACCAGGTTCTGCAGGGGCGTGCTGCCGGCGTTACCGTCATCCCGAATACCGGTATGCCCGGCGGGGCTGTATCCATCCAGATCCGCGGTATATCCTCCATCAATGGCACTGAACCACTGGTGATTGTCGACGGCGTTCGCGGAAGCCTGAGTTATCTTAATCCGGGCGACATCGAATCGGTTGAGATTCTCAAAGATGCTTCCTCTGCAGCCATATACGGCGCTACCGGCGGCAACGGTGTAATACTGGTCACCACTAAAAAAGGCAAGACCGGCAAGCTGACCACCAATTTCAATTCCTATGTCGGGGTCCAGAAGGCCTGGAAAGCCATGGATATCATGGATGCACAGGAATATGCCGAAGCCATGAATATCATCAATGCCCTGAGAGGCAGCGCGGCTTTCACAACCCAGCCCGACACCCTGGAGAATTATGACTGGCAGGATATCATGTTCCGCAATGCCGTCATGCAGAATTATGACCTGTCGTTGAACGGGGGCAACGATGTTTCCACCTATTTTGTCAGTACCAACTATCAGCAGCAGCAGGGCATTTTAAGGAACAGCGACTTTGAAAGACTCAGTTTCCGTATCAATTCCGACCATAAGCTGAGCAAACTTTTTAAGGTGGGTGAAAACGTGCAGTTTACCAGGGCAAAACACATCGGGAAAGACGAATGGACTTATAACAATGAATACAATACAAACATACTGGGCATCCTCACCATGGTTCCATATGTTTCTCCCTATGACGAAAACGGCGAATGGTCGGTGAATCCCACCGGGGGCGGAAATCCTAAGGTGGAGGAAGATGTGACCGATCGTACGAGGAAACGCTATTCCGTGGGGGGCAATGCATACGTGGATTTCACTCCCTTCAGGGGATTTGTTTTTACCTCCAAGATCAATGCCTATACCAATTTCACCGTATTTGATGAATTCAAGATGATCTACCATTACAGTCCACAGATTTACAACGATAATAGCGCAGTGACCAAGTCAATCGAACAGCAATGGGGTTGGGAATGGCAGAACTATTTCAATTATAGCAGGAACCTGTTCGACAATCATAATATAGGGATCATGGGAGGTGTGGAAGCCCGCAGAACAATGTTCGCAGACATCTCCGGCACGGCGCTGGACCTTATTAACGAATCTCCTGAAATGCGTTACCTGACTGCCGGGACGAATGACACACTCACCGCTGTGCAATATGCCCAGGGTACAGGTTGGGAAGACAAAGATCATGCTTACTTCGGAAGGTTGACGTATGATTACAGGGGTATAATTCTGCTGACGGCCAATTTCAGAAGGGATGTTTCTTCGCGTTTCGGCCCGCAATACCGTGTCGGAAAATTCCCTTCGGTATCCCTGGGGTGGAAATTTTCGGAACTGGACTTTGTCCGGAATCTTGGCGTGATCAGCTTTGGTAAGATACGCGCCGGCTATGGTTCAACCGGTGCCAATGCCCCGGAACGCTACGGGTATACACCCGTCGTCAACCAAAGTGTCAATGCCTTCGGCTATATTTTCGATCACTCCACCAACGTATCAGCAGGTGCAGCCCTGAAGAAGATGCCCAACCGTGAAATGCGCTGGGAATCGATGAAGATGACCAACCTGGGCCTTGACCTTGGGTTCCTGGGCAACAGGTTGAATGTAACTGTTGACCTGTTCCGGAAGTCCAATGACGGTATGCTCATAAATCAAACCCTGCCGGCCATTGCGGGCATGTACCAGAATCCCAACTATATCAACCAACTCGGGGGAGATGCAAGGCCCATCAGCAACATCGGCGAGATCCGCAATGAAGGGATCGAGTTCACCCTCGGTTTCAGGAACTCGGGCGGTGCGCTCCGCTATTCTTTCGATTTCAACGGTGCGTTTATACGCAACAAGGTGATCAACCTCGAAGGGGACTCCTTATACCGCGGCACCGTTGGCGTGAACCTGGCCAATATCTGCCTGACCTCCGAAGGTATGCCTGTTTCGCAGTTCAACGGATTAAAAACCGACGGTATCTTTACCTGGGACGATGCTGCCTATAACAAAAAGGGTGTCGTATATATCTGGAATCAGCCTTATATAATCGAGCCAGACGGAGATACGGTGTGGGCACAATCAAAGGCCAAGCCGGGTGACCTCCGGTTTGTTGATGTTAACGGCGACGGCAAAATCAATAACCTTGACAAGGATAACATCGGGAGCCCCATCCCCAAATTCGTCTTCGGATTTTCCTCGGATCTCAAATACAAGAATTTTGACCTCAACCTTTTCTTTGAAGGCAAATTCGGACACAAGCTATTCAATGGATCAAAGGCCAACCTGATGAGCCAGGAAACCGGTCCGAACAGACTTTCCGCAGTGCTCGACCAATATCGCGATCCGATTTATGACAAGGAAGGCAACCTGCTTTTTGAAGGCAATACCGACACTGATCTGCTCAGACTTGATCCGAAGGGAGAAAACCAGAATTTTGTAAGGGTCTCTGATTTCTATGTCGAAAGCGGTAATTACGTGAGGCTGAAAAACATCCAGCTGGGCTATACCATTCCGCTCAGCCTGAGCCAGAAAGCGGGTATAGAAAGGCTGAGGATCTATCTTGGCGCCAAAAACCTGTTGACGCTTACCAAGTATTCCGGTTTCGATCCCGAGCTGTCAACAGCAAACATGCTTGAACAGGGGCTTGATAAAAGCGCCGTGTATCCGCAAAGCCGCATATTGCTGGCCGGCATTAACCTTAGCTTCTAACGATGTTTAACCTGCAATGAAATATACTGAGATATGAAAACTAAAATATTGATAATCATAGGAATGTTTTGCTGTGGTGGTTTGCTTTTCAACTGCAGTGATGATTTTGTCGACACAAAACCGATTGGGACCCCAACGGAGGAGTCTTTTTACACTACTATGGTCGGGGCCGAGATGGCCACCACGGTATGCTATTCAAACTTCTGCATGGAAAAACTGTGGGATCTCTGCATTATGATGACCCTGGGCAGCCTTGCGTCGGATGAAGCCGAAGGCGGTGCGGGAGGCAAGACCAATGTGGTCGAATTTCAGCATGTAGACATGCTGATCCATACCCCCCAGGAAGCCAATGTTTTTGAATGGACCTGGGGATATCTTTACCGTACGATAGGATATTGCAATGTTGCCATCGAAAAGCTGCCGAAAATTTCAAAGGAAACCGACCCTAATTTCAATGCCGGCCTTATCAGCAAAAGACTGGGAGAGGTAAGATTCCTGCGGGCATTGAATTTCTTCACCCTCGCGCAGATCTATGGCGGGGTTCCGCTGGTTGATCATGTGCTGGGCCCCAGTGAATATAAAATGGGGCGCAATGAAATCGTCGACATATACGACCTTATAAAAGCCGATCTCCATATTGCCATCAGTTCATTGCCTGAGCGCAGTGCATGGGGCCCTGCCAATATCGGCCGCGCCTCAAAGGGAGCTGCCAAGGCCCTGCTGGCAAAGGTATTCCTGTATGAATCGTCCTATGCCAAGTACCACCAGGGTGATGCACGGTTCACCGGATTGACCCAGCAATGGGATTCAGCACTTTACTGGAGCGAACAGGTGATAAGCTCCGGGGAATACAAGCTCGTGGGTATTGACGGCGAAAGATTTGACACCTGGAGAAGCCCCGAAACCGGCGGTTATCAATGGATCTTCATGGTGGCCGCAAATAATTCCCTGGAAGGCGTCTTTGAGATCCAGAATGTGCAGGACGGAAGGGGATGGTTTGACACCCGCGGAACCGCCCTTTGCCGCTGGTGCGCCCCATCCAAGGTAAGGGAATTAACCAACCCTACCGAAGACGGCATGGACTTCGGATGGGGATGGTGGTGCCCGTCGGATTTCCTCGATGCATCCTATGAACCCGGGGATCCGAGAAAAGCGGCTACCATTCTTACGGAAGACGACACCATACTGTGCAGTTTTACCCAGGACGGAGGATTGGCCTGGCGTCACCCGAATTTTAAACTACTGGATGATAAAGAAAGCATTAACAGGGGAAACCGTAAATATGAACCCTCTTACGATGAGTACTGGAAAAGTTCCCTGACCTGGCAGGACGGGCCCATTGACGTGAAGCTGATACGGTATGCCGATGTTGTGCTGTGGGCTGCGGAGGCAGCACTTGAATCAGGTGATAACGGCAAGGCATTGCAGTATATCAACCAGGTGAGGACCAGGGCACGCATGAGCGGCAATACCGGTGTGCCGGCCGACCTTACCGGGACCGTAACCCATGATCAGATCGTCCAGGAAAGACTTATTGAACTGGCCTGTGAAGGACACCGGTTCTTCGACCTGATCAGGTGGAACCTGGGTCCGGTTTACCTGAACCATACGATGATGGATGGCATTACCCAGGTAGTTTATGAACCGGGCAAACATGAGTTCTTCCCCATCCCCGATAAGGAAATTGCACTCAGCGGCAATAAGCTGCAGCAATACCCGGGATGGTGATGCGGTGCCGGTTATAAATCCTGAAACATTAAGACAGGAATGATTTTATACCCCGCCGTTGGCGGGGTTTTTTTTGCCACGCATGCACGGATAATATGACAAGCCGCAACAGCCTGGGGTATGTCGATTTTTAAGAAAAAAACAAATTGATTTTCCGGAGGTTTGTTGAATTATTGTTATTTTTAAGGTCTGGATTGATGAGGCGGTGACCTGTTCCCCCGGAATTTAACCCACAAAAATTGTTGCAGAACCTGTTCGCTGATTGATGAATCGCACACTCCGACATTTCGCTGTTCTTTTTTCCTTCTGGTTAGCCGGTTCCTTTGCCAATGCCCAACTTTCTGACAGCCCTGTCTTCAGCAATTATGACAACGGCCGGAAAATCCAGTGGCTTGAAGAAAGGTTCGCCGTCAGCATATTTTATGATACGGCATCCCTGGCCGGGGAGACGCTCAACGATCTGCCCCCAGCCCCTGTGTCGGCAGATGAAGCGCTTCAGGCATTGCTGGAGGATACCGGGCTGACCTTCCGCAGGCTTCAGGATGCCTCTTATGTACTTTTGCCGGCCGAAGCAGTAAGGAGCATCACGGAAAAATCAGACCTCCTGCCCGGAAGGCAGGATAACAGTATTGTGGTTGGCGATATCGCCAGTTATAAAAGAAACAAGTCGGCTGCCATCGGCGGGTTGATACTTGACGGCAAATCGGGAACACCGCTGCCGGGAGCTGTTTTTGCCATTAAAAGCCTGGAACTTGGCATTGCAAGTAATCTGAAGGGGATGTTTTCCCTTTCGCTGAAGCCCGGCAATTACCAGGTACAGGTTTCCTGTATCGGTTACGAAGATTTCAATGCCACCCTGAAAGTATTGAGTACGGGTGATCTTACCGTTGAAATGTTTGAGAAATCCATCAGGCTTGAAGAAGTTTCGGTTTTTGCCCGCCGGGCTGACCGCAACATAACAGGTGACCAGATGAGCCTGGTGGAGATTGATAAAAAGGGCATCAAGCAGCTTCCGCTTATCACAGGGGAAAAGGACCTCATCAGGAGTTTCGCCATGCTGCCCGGGATCAAGTCAACGGGTGAATTCGGCACCGGTATCAGCGTCAGGGGAGGAGGCAATGACCAAAATCTCTTCCTGATAGAGGAAACGCCTTTATACAACACCTCTCATGTGTTTGGCCTGATATCGGCCATCAGTCCCGATATCGCCGGCAACGTGTCGCTGTACAAAGGCTTTATCCCGGCTGAATTCGGAGAACGTGCCTCGTCGGTGATCGATATACAGCTCAGGCGCGGCAACGAGAAGAAATACACAGCCAACGGAGGAATAGGGCTTTTCAGCAGCCGGCTGGCCGTTGAAGGCCCGGTTATCAGGGACAGGATGTCTTTCCTGGTGGCGGGCAGGTCGAGTTACTCCGACTGGCTGCTGAACCGTATCCCCGATGCACAGCTGGCCAACAGCAAGGCCAGCTTCCATGATATCTATGCCGGGATCAACAGCAGGATAGCGAAAAGGCACCGGCTGTTCTTCATGTTCTACAACAGCTATGATTTTTTCAATTATGACAAGACACTGCAATATGCCAATAAAAACAATGCCGGCGAACTGAAATGGAATTTCTCAAGAAGCAGAACACTGGACTATTCAATGGCCATATCCTACAGTGAAAACGCGGTTGAAAAAAAGGACCTGGAATATCCCTCAAAAAGTTACCGGTTGCGGCATTCGGTTAACTCCCTTTCGGTGAGGGCCGACGTCCTCTATAACATGAACCAAAGCCATGCCATAAAATTCGGTGCACAGGCCATACGGTATGCCGTTGACCAGGGCCGCCAGGAACCCGGGGATACACTTTCAACAGCCGGAACGGTTGATCTTGAAACCAACCAGGGTGTTGAAACCGCCCTGTATGTTACCGATAATATTACCATCAACACTAACATCAGCCTGAATGTGGGGCTTCGCTATTCGATGTTCTTTAACCTGGGCCCTTATACCGTTCATCATTACCAGCAGGGCCTGACCCGTTCGGAAGCCACCCTGACGGGATCAACCGGTTATGATGATTTCGAGCTGATCAGGATGTACCACGGGCTTGAACCCCGTTTTTCATTCCGGTACCAGTTTAACAGCAGTGCTTCAGCCAAGGTGAGCTACAGCCGGAATATGCAATACCTGTCGCTGGTATCGGCCAGTGCCGTGCAAAGTCCCGATGACCTCTGGCAGCTTGCCAACACCTATATCGAACCCGTTGTCAGCAATGCTGTCGCCCTTGGCCTGTACCGGAACCTGAGGCAAAATACCCTGGAGACTTCGATTGAGTTCTATTACCGTTCGCTGCGCAACCTCACCGAATACAAAGACGGCGCCAGGCTTACCCTGGATGCATACGCAGGCACCTACCAGGCCGGCATGCCGAATATCCCCTTTGAAAGCCAGCTGATCAGCGCCACCGGGAGAAATTATGGCGCCGAGCTCATGATAAAGAAAAACCAGGGTGACCTGGAAGGCTGGATTGCTTACACCTGGTCGCGTTCGCTGAAACGAACGCAAAGTGCCCTGGCCGGGGAGATTATCCGCGCCAATCAATGGTATCCCTCCAACTGCGACAAGCCTCATGATCTCAATGCCATGCTTACCTATCATTACAACCGCAGGCTGAGGCTTTCGGCCAACTTCACCTACAGCACCGGCCGCGCCGTTACCCTGCCCGAGGCCATTTATTACACCGAAAATGCATGGCACGTCACCTACAGGCCCAGGAACAGCGAGCGGCTTCCCGATTATCACCGGCTCGACCTTTCGGTGAGCTTTGATGAAAGCCTGCGGATCAAAAAGAAATGGAAAGGGAGCTGGACCTTCTCGGTGTTGAACGTCTATGGCAGGAAGAATGCCTATTCCATTTTCTTTAAAGCTGAAAACCCGTCGAAAGAAAACAACTACAGGAGTTTCGGCCTTTATAAGCTGTATATTATAGGACGGCCGCTGCCAACCATAACCTATAACTTTATTTTCTGATATGCACCGCAAGATAGTGATACCCGCCCTGCTGGCCTGCCTGTTTTCCTGCAGGGAGCTTTACAATGACTTTCAGCCGGAACTCAATGAAGAATACCTGGTTGTGGAAGGCATGATATCGGATGATCCGGGTCCCTATACCGTTAAGATAACCAAAGCCCTGCCATACAGCAATGAAATGAACCTGTATAAATACCGTCCTGAGCCTGTTACGCAGGCCATCGTGAGGATCCTCAGCGACAAGGGTGAAGATGCAGTGCTGGTTGAAACGGATGGGCAGCCCGGGACCTATGCCACACGGCCGGAGGATCTGACCGGTGAAGCAGGACACATCTACCGGCTGCGCATCGAAACCCGGGAAGGCGATGTATACGAATCCATACCTTCTGTCCTTACAGGCAAGCCGGATGTGCCCAATTTATACGCTGTCGCTGCCGAGCGGGCCGTGCCGGATGAAAGCCTGCCGGGCAGACCGGTGCTGGTTACCAAAAGCGGCATGGAGGTCAGCTGCGATATCCTGGGAAACAGCATGGCCAATTATGTAAAAGTGGATATCCGCACCATCCGGTTGAATTATGTTTGCTATGATTCCACTTTCACGGGAATGGCTGATGCAGGACTGGCTGACCAGGATTACAGGCCGCTGTACTATCATAAGGTTGACACCTTTTACTGCTGGTCAATGGTAGCGCCTGATCCGGTTCCTTACATTGCAGGTACGGGAAATCAGGCCTCCGTGGTTTCCGGGATTCCCCTTGGCTTTGTCCCGCAAAATAATGCGGGTTCCGATGCCGTCGACACATTTCTTTATCCCGTAAATGAAAAATACCTGGTTCATGATATCAACAGGTTTATGGAAAACGGCATCATCCAGGAAATAGTATCCAGGATTTACTACAACAGTTATTACCTGGCTGATGTGAAAGCCTATGCTGTTAACGATACCCTTTATGAGTATTACCGGAACCTGAAAAACCAGGTAACCGCCGGCAACAAGATCTTTGATCCCATCCCTTCCGACCTGAAGGGGAATATCAGGTGTATCAGTGATCCCGGTAAAAGCATTTACGGGATTTTCACGGTTGCCTCAGTCATGAAAAAGCAATTCCTTATCCTGTGGTCGGGCATTTACGATACGCCCGAAGTCATTCAATCAGATACATATGTCCCTTTTAACGGGAACGGATGCACCACCGAAAACCCTGTATACTGGCGAAAATTCTGATGGTTAGTCAAAGTGAAAAGAATACGATGGCATTGAGATCAATAAACCTTTTATCATTTGCTTCACATCGCACACTGATGATGATGACGGCAGGTATGCTGGCATCAGCGCTCTCCTTTTCCCAGCCTGCAGTGCGTAAATCTGCAGCAGGGGATGCAATACAATCCTATTCCTGTGCTTTTGCCGGACAGGAGAGACTTTTCTTATTCCTGAACAGCGGCTTTTTTTACCCGGGCGAGGATCTCTCGTTCAAGGCTGTACTCTTTGATGCCGGTATGCAGGTTAAAACCGACGGCAGCCGGTTCTTTTACCTGCAGCTGACCGACGATTCATTCAGGAACATTGCCGAATACACCTTCGAACTGCAATCGGGCGAATGCGATGGAAAGATCAGCCTGCCGGATACCCTGCCGACCGGCATTTATTCCTTAAAAGCCTTCACACGCTGGATGCAATGCTATCATCCCGGCAATGCCTTTCGTCGTCCCCTGATGATCATCTCACCCCTGAACGGCGATAAAACCGGGCTGGCCGTGCAGGACAGCCTCCCGGTCAATTTCTATCCCGCCGGCGGCAGATTGCTCACCGGCACCGACAATGAAATACTGGTGAGGGTGAGCCCGCATTCCGCCATGCCGGTGAGGCAGCTCAACATTGTGGATGACCTTGACAGCACGATCCTTTCCTGTTATCCTGACGATAACGGTATCGCGGTCTTTTCGCTTACCCCGGAACCCGGCAGAAAATATTATGCCTTTCCGGCCGATACGGGCCGGTCCCGGCAGATCTTTGAGCTGCCCGCCCAGCAAAGCGGCGGATATGGCATGAGCATCAAAGCTGACAGGGAAAATATCCGCATCCTGGTTGCATCGGCCGGTGAAACGGATCCCGGCGATGAGCTCAGCCTGGCGATACTGACAGGAGATGAGGCAAAGTCGCCTGTATACCGGGTAGGCATGGCGAACCGCAGGGGTACGGTCGTTGTTCCCGCCGGGGAAATGCCGCAGGGACTGAGCCAGCTTGTTTTATTCAACGGCCATTCGGTGTTGTGCAGCCGGGTATGGTATCGCAGCAGGGAACAGCAGCATGCCCGGACAATATTTCGTCTACCCGATTCCGTGAGGACAAGGGAGCCGGTGACGGCTGAATGCCTTTTCGCCGAGGCTGATCATGCCTTGAAAATATTCTTTGCTGCCGTGAATGAATACAATCCGGTTACCGACAGGCTGTTTTACAACGAGGTCAGTCATTTTTTGTTCTTTGACCTCTATTCATCGCTGCTGCGGTATGATCTTTTGCCTCCTTTTGATCGCGGCACACCGGAGGAATACATCAATCAATGCCTGATTGCGGTAAACAGCACCTTGCCGATGGATTTCGTGCTGCATGGAAAGGACCGTAAAGGGCTTGTCAGAGAAACCCGGGGTGTAATCCTCAGCGGAAGAGTTGTTTCGCCGGTAACACGGGAACCGGTAAAAAGAGCCACCGTGCTTCTTTCAACCCCCGATTCGGTATCGCATATACATTATGCCATGACCAATGACCTGGGCGAGTTTTCCTTTACGCTGAATGAAAAGCTTTACAACAGGCAACTTTACCTTACGGCAGAAGGTTACCCGCAGGCTACCAACCCTGTTGCCATCGTTGCCGATGATCCTTTCAGGGTGCCTGCACCCGGTATGACCACAGTGACCCTTGCTCATCCTGAGGTTGAAAAAGCTATTGAAAGCCATAAAAACATCGCCATAGCTTACAGCGTGTTTTACCGCGGCAAACCCGGGCCATCCCTGCAGGACTTCCGTGACCATCCATCTTACACGGCAAATTTTTACGGCAAACCCGATTTCATGTTAATCCCGTCGGAATACGAATCGCTCCCTGACCTTTTTGAGATCCGCAAGAACCTCATACCCATGCTGAAGCTGAAAGTTGAGGATAATTATTGTTCCATGAGGGTCTTTGATGACCGCCTTTACCTTTTCCCTGACAGACAGGCTTTGGTTTTGCTGAACAATATTCCCTTTCCTTCCTTTAAGAATGTGCTGGAACTGAATTCCGACCTTATCCGTAACATTGATATCAGGCAGGGAAGGCTTTATTATGACCAGTACCTGATGGTTGGCATTGTGTCGATCAATACAACCAGGCCGGTTACGGTGGAACCCTATTACAGCAGCCTGATCACCTCGGTGAGGGTGGAAAGGGCGGGGGATGCCAGCCTGCCGGGGCAACGGATGGCTGAGGGATCACTGCCGGACGTCAGGCATACGTTGCACTGGGACACCCGGTTCTCTTGCGTTGACGGGACCCGGAACATCCGGTTCAGGACTTCCGATATCAAAGGAAATTATCAGTTCAGGGTCTTCATGGTTGCCCCCGGCGGATTATGGCATTGTGACGACAAAATAATCACCGTATACTAATGCCGCTTGCCTGATGAAAAAAACAGTATCAGCCCTCTTCACATTTGCCTTATGGATCAGTGTGTTTACACTGTCGGTGGTGCAGGAACATGAGGTTTTGGGTCAATCAGCTGAACAGCCCTGCTTTCCGGAATCAAAGGATGCCGTAAACGGTTCTCCCTTGTTTTGCATGCCTTACCGCGATCTGGATCCGTTCAGCGATTTGCCGGGTGAGGTCAATCAATGGGGCAGGGGGACGGTTTACCTGCATACCGGCGATTCGGCAACAGGACGGTACCTGTTGTACAATGCTGTCGGCAGTAACCTGCTATGGCTTATGAACAACAAGGAATCGGGCTTGCTGGTTGAAAAATCAACGGTGAAGTCCTTCAGTTTTCTGTCTGAAAAAGATAACTGCCTGTTGAAATATGTGTTCTTTCCGGTTAATGACTGGTATTATGCCGACGGCGGCGGAGCATTCATGGAAGAACTGGTAAGGGATGACCTGTCTCTCTACCTGTTGCATACCATCGAGAAGTTTCCCATGTCAGACAACCTGAAGAAGCACCGGTATTATTTCATCCTGAAAAGGGGGGAAACAAAACCCTCCCGTGTGCTGTCGAACCGAAAAAGCCTATGCAGCGTGCTCGATCAGTCACGTGATTTCAGAAAACACCTGAGGAGCATTCATTTACGCGTCAATAAACGCGACAGGATGATCAGGGCTGTAAGGGAATATAACCGGTTATACTGAAAATAAGGATTGATGCAGGTTATTTATCTTTAAATTATACCTACCTTTGACGCCGGTTTTGTTAGATTTATGAATTGGCGCCCTGATGGCAGCCGACGTCCTTCGTGCATTCATTAACGCCTCCCTTTCAAAATCTGGTAAATAAAATCAGTGTTATGAATTTCAAAACGGATTAAGGCATGAAAATTTACATCGGGAATCTGGACGAAAAAATACAGGATGTTCACCTCAGGGAGGCTTTTAAGGATTTTGGCACGGTGAGCTCGGCCAAGGTGATAATGGACCGGTTCTCTGGTAAATCAAGGGGATTTGGATTCATTGAAATGCCCGACCAGGAAGAAGCCTTAAAGGTAATTCATAACGTAAACGGTGCCACCTGGGAGGGCAAAATACTCACAGTGCGAAAAGCTTTTAAATAAAATCTTATTTTTGTGACGGCAGATTCAACCTTTAATGCATAACATTTGTTTACTGGTTACAGTGAACTGCAATTCATCATAATAATTTGGCTCAATGTTTTATTCATAAATAGTATTATAAAATGGCAAAAGGAAAAGTAAAATGGTATAATGAAATGAAAGGTTTTGGTTTCATTAAGGCTGAAGACGGCAAAGATATCTTTGTTCACCGCACAGGACTGGACAATTCCACTGCAAAACTGGAACCTGAACAAGAGGTTGAGTTTGAAGTAAAAGAAGGGGAAAAAGGCCTGATGGCCTACAACGTAAAAACCGTTTAACAAGGCCGTTAAACAAGGCGCTGTATTATTTCATGATAATGATCTTCCTGTTCAGTACGAATGCTGAAGTACTGAGCCGGATAAAATACACTCCTTCCTGAATACCTGAACCGGCAAGGTCGATCATGAACGGGACCAGGCCGGAGCCCGGGTGAACAATCTCCCGGTTGTAAACCGTATGCCCGTTCATGTCGGTTATGGACAGGCATGCCTCTGTCCGTTTATCCAGGTCTAATTCCACGGTCAGATGACGGCTTGCCGGATTTGGATAAATGTTTGCCCTTATGGCCACAGGTTCTTCAAAAGAACCGGAAACCGGCAGTGCGTTTAAGATAGCCTCGTAAGGATTGCTGTTCATAAAACCGTCATGGACAACCAGGACGATTTCATACCTTCCGGCAACATCAGGGACAAGGGTTGTCGTTACCGTATTGTCGGGGATCAATCCGGCGAGGCTTCCCGCGGGCCTGGTTTTCAGATCCCATGAATAGGATACCTCATCGTAGTCAGGATCATAGCTTCTGAGTCCGTCAAATAGTGCCGGTGTGTTGACATTGTTTCGGTAGGTTCTTTTAGTGACCACTGCTACCGGAGGCCTGTTTTCATACGCAAAAATGCTGACGTGGGAAGGCTCGCTTTTGGCTGTGCCGTTGTTGGCCACCAGTGAAACGAGGTAATGCCCCGTTTTGTCGGGCTTGAAGTACAGGCTTTTCTCACCGCCCGGCATTGTGGTTTGACTGCCTTCCGGTTTTGATAACAAATTCCATTGAAAGCTGAGATTTTTTCCTGAAGGATCATAGCTCAATGAGCCATCCAGCAAAGTTGCGGTGTTGACCCTGACACGCCGGTCAGCACCTGCATCAGCCACGGGGGTGACGCTGTAAAGAGCGGTCCAGTTGATTGCATCATCGGCAAAAGCTTCGTCGCTTTTCCGTTGAAGGGCATACCCTCTGCCGTCTGCCGATGTTGGCCAGGGAGACTTATCGCTGTATTCAACACTTTCCAGTGTTGCATAACCGAAAAAGGAACCGGTATCCGTGGTGACACAAACCGGTTTTTCAATGGATATCCTTTCGCCGCTGTTTTTGAGCTGCCCGTCATAGTTGAAAACAGGAACGCGGGGATCGATATTCCGGGAATCCCTGAAAACGGAGGGCGGAATTCTTTTCTCCACCACAAACAATGAATCGCCTGCATTTAATACAACCTTGCCTGGGAAAGCGAACCGCAGGCCATCGATCTGCCAGGGAACCGGGGGATCACCTTCGTGGAAGAGACAGACGGCAGAGTCGGTACGGTTTTTCAGCATGACATATTCGGCATTGTTGCCGGCAGGGTGGTACATGATGGTTTTAAAAACAACAGGGCTCTTCCTGAAGCTGCCGTTATGCATGCCGGGGGTTACGGTTTCCAATTGAACCTGAAAGGCTTTTCCCAGCATATTTTTATATTCACCCGCTGAAATGTTCTCTTCCGTGACGCCTGCTTTATATTCACAAATAAAACGTTGCAGGCGGCCTTCGCTGTCTCCCGAATACAAAAAAACGGATTCTCCTGCCGATGAAATGGAAAAGGCCTGTCCGAACTCATCTCCGTCGTATTTCAGGCTGTCATTCACATAATGGCCTTCAAAAAAAACCGTGAATCCTTGCGGCGGTATGATGGTTCCTTCGGGGATCCGCCATTTGCAGGGATCATCCTTGTCGTCGGTGAGGTACCAGCTCCCGATGCTGATCTCCGATGTTGAAGGATTATAAAACTCGATGAAATCAACGAAAGGCGCACCCGTGTTAGCCAGGATTTCAGTTATCATCACGGAGTCAGGACCTGTCTGCGGATCATCCCGGCCGGGAGATCCCAGCGGACAGGCTGAAACGTACCAGTCTTCCTTTATCGTACCTGACTGGCTTTTGGTAAAATCGGAAAATACAAGCGAATACCCGCTGCCGTTGGTTGCCCCGTACCAAACCCGGTCTTCATTGTAGGCAATGCGGATGAGCTCTTTCCCCGAGGGAAAAGAAAGACTTACCTGTTCTCCTTCGTTTTTCAGCCGGCCGTTAAATTGCCCGTCGGGAGAGAAACCATACAGGCGCCTGAAAACAGCAGAATCGGAAGCGATCACCAGAAAGCCGCCGGGCGGAATGATGCTGTTCATCGGAAATTCATATTGTATGCCATGGGTAAAGGCATATCCCGAGATATCCAGGCTGTCGGTATTGCAGTTCTTCAGCTCGATGAATTCCGGGTCCCCGTTTTGCAGGGTGTCCGGGGCGATGATCTGCCGGCCCGGATTATAGCTTATCTCTGAGATCTTAAGATCGGTTTTTCCTGAAAGGAGGATGGTACTTTCCATCAGGGGACTCCACAGATCTCCGTGCCTGACCCTGGCCTTTATAAAAACCGTATGCAGGGCCCGGATTTCACCTTCGTACAGGATGGCGTCTTCTGAAAGGCTTCCTCCTGTCATCATAGTATCGGTTAACACCAGGGGATCTTTGCCGCTGAGGGTATAGTAAATATTTCCCTTGCCTGAGGGATTGACCAGTTTAAAGCTCCCTCCTTTGGTGATCCTGAGGCCTGCATCATCCGCAGTTAAATCAGTCATGTCAGGTTCCGGCGCTCTCATATCATTTAGCCATCCCATTTGGCTGAATTGTTCAATGACGACACCGGTTCTCCCGGGAAAATAAACTTCTCTGAAATTGTTGATAACGGGCACCCAGGTATCCAGTTTGGTATACGGGGCTGCATGAGCTGCATCACCCCATCGTACCGATTCCCCTATAATGGCCTGGTCGATGGTATTTACGCGGGCAAGGAACCTTGCTGCATTCTTTTCCGGGGTCAAAATGCCCTGGTTCAGCAAATACCGGTTGGCGCGGTCGGCAAACTTCTGCCGGTACGCTGCGTTTTTCATCAGCTCCTGGTGCAGCCAGGCCGGGTTGAAACGCTCGAAGTCCCCGCCTGCGAGGGTGGGTGAGTTGGTGATATTATCGTTGACCCCGGCAAATGAAGTTTCGGCATCGTGAATGAAAAATTTAAAACCATCCGGATTATTCCTGTTGTATATGCCAAAGAAATTATTGATCCTTGTGCCGCCGTTCACCTCCCCGGGTCCGTCGCGGTTGGCAATGAAATAGATGATGATCATATAGTCGATCAGGTTGTCTTCATCCAGCAGTACCGGAAAGGCCGGGTTTCTTGTCCCGTCGGGATTCATTCCCATGGCCCGGTAATAGTTTTCCGCTGAAAAACCCTGTTTTGCTATCTCCCAGAGCGAATGTGCAGCGTCAAGATTGCCGTCGGTGGCTTCAAGGGTATAGGGTTCCATATCATAAGAAGGACCGGAGGATTTTATTACATCATAATCTTCGCTGGCTCCTCCGAAATACGACTCGGCATAGGATGCTTCAGCCCTCTCCTGTGTCTGATACAGGCCCCAGTACATGCCGTTCAGGAAAAGATGATAATAACGGCTGCGCGTGTAAGGCTGTTGCATGTCTGCCTGCATGTCCCGTGCCACCAGGTCGTGCACATAGTCAGCACTGCTGTATCCATAGTGCCAGCTGTAATTCTGATCGCACCGCAGGTCAATTTTATCAAACTCGTCTGCGCCTTCCTCTCCGAAAAGCGGGTATTCAAGTTTACCGTTGCCGTACGGTCTGCGGAAAAACAGCCGGAATGAGTGTTTCGGACAGGTTCCTTTGGCACTGAATCCTCCCCTGATGCGGATCCCTGTATTGGATTGAAATCCTTCACCGGCCTGATCCAGCAGTTCAACCGATCCGGGCCTTTCCCATTCTATTCCGCTCCATACGGAATTGACATAAATGCCCGACGACTGATCAAAAAGACTGGACGGATCCGTTACCAGTGACAAGGTGGGGATATCCAGCAAGGCATTTTCAAAAACCGGGAAATATTCGTCCATGGCCACTACCTCTGGATCAACTCCCAGGTCGATATACTGCACGTCAGAGCGCATCCACTCAAGCAGATTCGGGGGGTAGGTACAGGGAACAGCAGGCTGGTCGGGCCAGTACGGTGTAAGGTCCGGGGAGATGTCGGACTGGTATTTCACTTCGGCGGGAAATATATAAGTATGGGTTTCCGTCCTTCCCGTGTCCTGGCCGCAAATGGCGACCGCCCTCACCACGATGCCGGGAGTAATGGCCCGCCCTTCGTGTTTGTATGGATTAATGGCTATGGAGGCAGGGGAAGAAAAGGTCATGGCCTCCGGGGATATTTTCGGATCGCTTCCGTCAAGCGTGACCCTGAGGGAGCAGTTCTCATTGCCTGCAGTGAGAGTTAGTGTAAAGCTTGCGTAATAAAATCCCCTTTCATGTGAGAAAGTGAGAACGGGTTCACCGGCCCGGGTCGGCAACGGAAGGATTAATCCCAGCAAACCGGATAGTAATATTCTAATGAAAGTTTTTTCCATGATATTCAGGGGAGTGTGAGCTGGCATACTGCGGGGATCATTTCGATACGGATCATAAGGCCGGATGCATAATTACGGATTCTTCCGCTAATATACAACTGAATAGGTGAAATCCCTTATTGTCTGACCGCAGATGAATGCAGAACCGCAGATGAACGCTGATGAAAGGATAGACTATGACAAATACAATCATAGTCTATCCTTCCATCATTAATATCTGCGGTTCAGACTTTTATATTTCAGCCTCAGACTGTTGCTCACCACGCTCACACTGCTCAGCGCCATGGCGGCGCCCGCGATCATGGGATTCAGCAGGAATCCGTTGACAGGGAACAATATGCCCGCTGCAATGGGAATGCCCACAACATTGTAAATAAAGGCCCAGAACAGGTTCTGCCGGATGGTCCTTACCGTACTCCTGCTCAGCCTGATGGCGGCGGGGATTGCAGCCAGGTTATTGCCGATTATGGTCATCCTGGCCGCATCCATGGCAATATCCGAACCCTTCCCCATGGCAATGCTGACATCCGCTGTTGCCAGGGCATGGCTGTCGTTGATCCCGTCTCCCGCCATGGCAACTACGTTACCTTCCTGCTGAAGCGAGGCGATGAAAGCCCCTTTTTCCTGCGGCAACATCTCAGCTTTGAAGCGGGCAACACCTGTTTTCTTTGCCACCGCTTCGGCAGTCTGCCTGTTGTCGCCGGTAAGCATTACCACTTCAAGGCCCATTTGCTGCAGTTCGCGGATAGCCGGGGCGGAACTGTCCTTAACCTTGTCGGCCACCGATATGATGGCAAGGACTTCATCCCGGCGGGCGAAATATACAACCGTATTGGCCTGGTCTTTCCATTGACGGGCTGTTGCATCGAGCCTGCCATCGGTGG
>CAYMJH010000041.1:0-12554 GCA_964390385.1 uncultured Bacteroidales bacterium
TACTTGCCTTTTACTATTTTAATGGCATGGCGGAAATACCTGATCTGGGGAAACTTAAGATACAAGGTGAAAAAAATGCCGGTCCCCACCAATAAATAAACGAACCAGAAATGACTCCCCAGGTATTGATCAAGTTTCAATAAAAACTCATTCAGGGCATGCATTGCAACAGATCATTTGATACCAAAACAAAGGTAATATTTCAGATCAGAAAACAAAGGGATGGGGACAGAAAACCATGAGATTCAGGCATCACGGAAAGAGATAAGTGACTGAGAACGGGGTGCAGGGTCTGCTGAGTATTTATCTTCAACGTCGAAAAAACGAATGATGATTTCTTCTTTCCGGACCTGGATTATGACGCACTCCAAAACAACGGATGAACATCCCGGTACTATTTCAGTCATTCAAGACCGCTCCGGCAAATAACCGGCTGATGTCAAAGTAGAATCCGTCAATGCCGTACTCATTTCCCTTTACATACACAAAGTCGCACAGGTTTTCGCTCAACATTTTTTGCCGTCCTGTCCGTTGAAATCCAAGCGCACTGATGATTTCTGCCTCATCGGAGATCAGGATCACACTCCAGGCACTTTCAGGTGTTGCCCCGTCACCCGATGCAAGAATGGTGGACAGGATCCTGTCGTATTGAAAGTAGTATTTTTTTGCCTCTTCATGCAAGCCGAGTTGTGAGCATGCTATGGCCGAGGTCAGGAGGTATTGGAGGCTGAAGGGATGATGTTTCAGGATGGTAACACAATACCCAAAGAGTGCAGTGAAATTGTCTGCCACCAGGGTATCTTTCAGCATAAGGTCCCTGATCAGGCTCTCTTCCTCAGGTCTTTTATAGGGCTGATAGGCTTCCTGAAAGGTAAATCCATAGTAGAGGTACCGGAATTCTTCCAGGTTCAGCGTAGTATCGGCGTTCAGATAACGGTTAAACAAAACCGGATAATGAAAAGGAGAATGCTCGGCCCTGATGGCTGACTGAACTGCATTGAAATCAACTTTGACAAATGAGGTTTGCTGCGCTGGCCCGTTGAGGCCAAACATGATACCGACAGCCAAAGCAAAGTATTTCATAATTCAAACATACAAAATTGTTTATCATTTCCGAAATCATAAAAAAAGTCCGTCTTATGAACGGACTTTCAGTTTTTATGCTGCATTTCAACTAGGCCGGACTGATCGCTTCTACCGGACAAACATCAGCACATGCACCACAATCAATACACTTATCAGGATCGATTTTATAGATATCACCTTCGGAAATTGCTTCAGATGGGCATTCCGGGAGGCATGTGCCGCAAGCAGTGCATTCATTACTAATTACATAAGCCATGACATCAAAAATTAATGGTTATACCAGCAAATATAGATTTTTCATTGAATAGAAAAAATGATTCTTGTAATAAAAACTCGTAAGTCTAACAGATCCTTATAATTTTCAAACTCTTAAATTTACTGATTACTGATTACCGATTACTGGATACATTTTCCTTTACTTTCCAAAGATCATCTTGATCCCGGCGATCAGCATAAGGGCCCCGAAAAATATTTTAAGGGTCCGGGCAGGCAGGTTCACGGAAAGGAGGGAGCCAAAATAGCCGCCGACAATAAAAGCCAGCATGACGATGACGGCCACTTTAAAGTTTACA
Organism: uncultured Bacteroidales bacterium; assembly: GCA_964390385.1. Taxonomy (GTDB): domain Bacteria; phylum Bacteroidota; class Bacteroidia; order Bacteroidales; family UBA10428; genus UBA5072. The sequence continues at coordinate 1,659 of CAYMJH010000041.1, forward strand.
TACCCGTGTTTATAATAATTGAGGAATGCCAGGATCCCCACAGGGAACAACAGGATGGCCAGGCTTGTACCCTGGGCGGTATGCTGAGGCATTTGAAAAAAGAACACCAGGGCCGGAACAATAATAATGGCACCGCCCACGCCAAGGGCTCCGGCTATCATTCCGGCCGAGATTCCTATGGCTACCAGGATCAGGATATCATTTATATTCATCGGATCAGAAGTCGAGGCTCATTGAAAAATAAAATATGCGGGGCAGCAACTGATAATTCTCGATGCCCCATGCCCAGTCAAGCCTGATAAAATAACCGAGCAGTTGTGAGCGGAGGCCGAATCCGTATCCCGCTACGATGGGGTAACGGTCGGCATCGATGGTAATCGTAATCGGTCCGTTGACGATGATATCATTGTCATAGGCATTTTCACCTGACCATGGTGTAGTTCCCGACCAGGCGGTGCCGACATCAAAAAAGCCCACCAGCTGGAAGTTTTCGAGGAAGCTGTTGCTCAGGGGGTAATTGGCCAGGTATTGGATCACCGGGAAACGGATCTCCGAGTTAAAAACAGCGAAGTTATTGCCATTCCTTATATTTTGTGAAAATCCCCTCATGTTGGTTCCCACAGCCTGGTAGGCATAATTCTGGTTGGGATTGATCCTGATCTCGGAGAAAGGGATAAAGGTTGGATTTTTGTTGGGTGTCAGGTTGATCCAGTTATCCACCCCTCCGAGGTAATAAATGATGCGTGTACTTCCCTGCGAAGAGCTCCATGCCACCCGGTTGGCCCATATCAGGTTGCGATGGATACGGGTGTAATGACGGGCGTCTGCACCGAAAACCACCAGCTCGTTAAATTCGTTGTAAACCTGTTCGTAGAATTCAGCAAACAGTTTATACCGCAATCCGCTGTAAAGGTTCATCCCGAGCCGCCGGGTGTTGTCGTGTATGAATTCAAATTTCAAACCGCCCCACACTTTATATTCATCGGGCTGGGTAAGGGTATAAGGTCCAGTGGAAAGATAGACTGACCGGTCAGTTCTGAGGTTGATTGTGGTGACAAATGATTTTACCTGGTTGAACGGATATCGCAGGATATAGGAAAGCTCATGGGTATGGGTCTTTACAATAAAGGCGATGTCTCCTTCGGTTCCCGTGTTCTTAAACGCCTGCCGGTGGAATACAACGGACCTGTCGAGTCTTCTTTTGAGGTTTTCAAAGCTGACCAGGTATTCATTGGCGTCGAAATCAGGCGAAAGCCTGAATCCCCCGGTGATCTTGAAGTCTTCAAAGAGGTCATTGGTCCCCAGTTTCAGCAGCACGTTGAATCCGGGATTAAAATAGTAGGCGCCGCCGGTGAATGCCTGGTAGGAAGCATTCAGAAAATTGAAGTCCACCTGGCTGACCAGGTAATTCTGATAAAAAGCAGTCTGGTAGATCCTGATCCTGGGCCGTTTCATTGCAGCAGTGTCCGCCTTGATCACGGCGTTTTTGCCCCTCAGCTTCTCATTGTAAAGGTTGATCTTTTCAAGCTCGAAAACATATTTGTTGATATCGATCTCGTTGCTGCCGATCTTTACCGTGTCATCGTCGATGATAATGCCGTCCTCCGAAATGGACTTCAGTCCGAGCACCCGCTGGCTGAAATTGCTAAGGCTGTCCTCCATCGCCAGCTGACGGCTTATCTGTTTCCGCGATGCGGTAATCCCGCTGCTTTTCTCCCATGCATTGTCGTCCGTTTCCAGGGGATTGAGATAAAGATTGTAGCGTCCTTTGTTGAAAAAAATCTCACCGACGGATCCGGTGGCAGGACTGAAATCCTGTTCAATGATATTCCGGCTGTAATGGGTCACCGGCTTTGTACGGGCAAAATACCTGTAGTGCACCGTGGTATCGACAAAACTGATGGTGCTGTCAAACCTTGAGATGTAACGGTTGATAATGCCGGTCTGGTCATTGAGCTGGATAAACTGATGTTGGGCAATTTCTTCGGGGTAATACTTGTTGACATATTTGCCGTCCTCCAGTCTCATCAATACATCTTTTGACGAACCATAGTCATAGATGAACAAATCATTGGTCAGCGCTCTCCTGGTTCCTGCTGAACCGGCTGACAAGGTATCAGACATCCGGTCGGAGCTGAAAAGGATCTGGCCGGAGTTGTTGACAAAGCGGGGTGAGAGATCGTTGGCCTGGTCGTTGGTGATCCGGGTATTGGTGGATGCGGCCAGGTTATGAACATAGAGGTCGGTTTGTCCGTCGATGACGGCAGACAGCACCAGCTGCAATCCGTCGTCGGAAAAAGAATAATCCAGCACTTTCTCAAAATAGAGAAAATTTCTGACGATCATTTCCTTTTCATTGAGGATATAATAGTAAAGCCTGAGCCCTCCTTTCTCCTCGGTGATGAAGGACAGGATCCGCCCCGAGGGATGCCAGGCCAGCACCGGGTATGAGTAATCGGTGATCTGTTCCAGCCTGTGTTCTTTCTTCAGTATCCTTCTTTTCTTGCCGGTGGCAACATCATACAGCCAGATCTTGTATTGTCCCATGTGGTTGGTTACATAGGCAACGGTGTTGCCGCTCGGACTGATTTTCATGTTCTGGTAAACCACTCCCTTTTTCGTTCTTTTGAGGATCCTTCCCGATTCAGGTGTTTTCAGGGATTGTTCTTCCGGTTCAAAAAGGTTCAGGTAATAGCCCATCCATTCATAGGCAAGCTCCTTTAATGTCAGTCCGAGTACATAAGAAAATCCCGCTTTCGGAGACTTGTTGATCCGCGTTAGGTATATGATGCTGGGAATCACCGATTCGCCATAAGTGTCAGCGATGAATTTCCAGAAAGAATGGCCGGCATACCGGGCGTCATCTCCGGCAAGGCGGTTGAACTTCTCATATTTTCCGCTCATTATGCCGTCTTTTACCCGGTTCTCTATCTGAAAATCCCAGCGGTTGGAAAGGTAGGAGATCAGTCCCTCGGAATACCAGTCGGGTATGTTGATAAGAGTTGAATTGGTCACATTTTCCCTGAGTGCGTTACCAAACAGCATTTCGTTGAGCAGTACCCGGGTCATCGCCGCCCTGATCTGGATGTCAAAGAATTTCAGGTCCCCTTCATAATAGAGGAACACCTTATTCCTGCTTATGGTGGTGGTGCCTCCGACGTTATAATCCTCGTTGCCGGTGATCAGGTCGATGTTGCTTTCCCTGAAATCGGAGAGCCTGTTGTAGACCATGAATATCACCCGGCTGTCAATGGTGTAGTCAAAGAACGATTCGATTTTCGGAAGCATGGCTTCTGCATAATCCGCGGTGTATTCGGCGAGTTTCTGCCCGTCTTCGTTAAAATAGACATCGAATCTGTCATGCCGGTAAAACGACCAGACGTAATCATTGTATTGCACGCGGTTTTTGCCAAAACTCATCTGGTGTCCGTTGTAAAACTGGGAACGGGTTTCCGTTTCCGGTAAGAACAACAAAATAAGCCAGGTTGATATGCTCAAGGCTTTCCTCATCATAGACCCGCGAAATGGTTAAAAACGGATGTTAAAATTAATTTATTATTGTGAATATACAATCGACCCGGGTTATATCCCCGAAGAATTTATAACTTTGTGTTTTGTGATGATCTAACAAAGCTTTTTCCCATGAACATGACAAAAACCGTTTTCCTGTTGTTCTTTGCAGGGTTATTTCCGTTATTATCCGCTCAGTTTTTAAAGCCTACCGTTGCGTTTTCCGCTGCCGATCATGATTTTGGCACTATCCGTGAAGCCGACGGTATCGTGAGCTTTGAATTTGAATACACCAACACCGGTAAGGTGCCCCTTATTGTGCAGCAGGTGCGTGCCACTTGTGGTTGCACAACGCCGGAGTGGACAAAAGAGCCTGTTGTCCCGGGGCAGCGGGGATATATCAAGGTGAATTTCGATCCGAAGAACAGGCCCGGTCCCTTTAACAAGACCATAACGGTTACCAGCAACGCCGAGCCTGCCGTTAACACCCTCACGATAAGGGGTACGGTGATCCCGGCTCAGCAGTCTAACCTGGCGGGTTCGCTGGGATACAAGTATGCCATCGGCGATCTGATGCTGCAGAACGTTCATGTATCCTTCGGGGATGTTATGATGGGCAGGGATGACACAGCCAGCATCGACATTGTTAACAGTTCGTCATCCAGGGCCGTTCGCCCGGGCTTTCTTAAGATACCCGATCACATTACCGTGAGATTTGTGCCTGAGTCCATTCCTCCCCAGGAAATGGGCAAAATAATTTTTACTTTTTCCTCCACCCGTCGCAATGACTGGGATTACCTGGTTGACCGTCTTTTTCTGACGATCAACGGTGAACTGTTGCCCAATAATTTGATCAGTCTCACCGCCAATGTAAAGGAAGATTTTTCGGCCATGACCGCCGGTGAGTTTTCCGGGTCTCCGGTAGCGGTATTTGATACGAATACTTTTGATTTTGGCACAATACAGGTTAATACCATGGTGGAGCATGATTTTGTGCTGACCAACAGGGGCAAGACCGATTTAATGATCCGTAAGGTGAACGCCAGCTGCGGGTGCACCGCCGTTCAGCCTTCAAAAACCCTTGTTGCACCCGGTGAATCAACCGTCATAAAAGTTCAATATAATACACAGGGCCGCAGCGGAGCCGATAAAAAAGCCATCACGGTCATCACCAACGATCCCCGGAGGCCCAAAGTCATTCTCTGGGTCAAAGCCTTTGTTGAGGGGAAACCTGCCCCTGTAACATGAGGGATTCAATGATCTGATAAAACAAAACCCGGCCCGGAACCCCATGGGAGAAATCGATAATAAAAGCGCGCTGACCTTGGTAGACGGTGTGTCGCAGCCTCCCCTGATCAGTGAGGAGTCAGTAAGACGATACAAGGAAAAGCGAAAACAGTTGCTGTCGGCCGAGGAATTCACCGACGGGATACTGAAAGGGAACCGTACCATATTGTCAAAGGCGATCACCCTTATCGAAAGCTCCCTGCCGGCTCACAGCGACCTGGCGCAGCAGATACTCGAGAAATGCATCCCCTATGCCGGTAATTCGGTTAGGATTGGCATCACCGGGGTCCCCGGTGTGGGCAAGAGCAGTTTTATTGAGACACTGGGCCTCAGGCTTGTCCGCGACTTTCACAAGCTGGCCGTCCTGGCCATTGATCCCAGCAGCGAAAGATCGAAAGGAAGCATCCTTGGCGACAAGACCAGGATGGAAGAACTCTCGGCCCATTCCAATGCCTTCATCCGTCCTTCCCCTTCGGCCGGTTCTCTGGGCGGAGTGGCCCGCAAAACCCGTGAGACCATAATCCTTTGCGAGGCTGCAGGTTACGATACCATCTTCGTCGAAACAGTGGGAGTGGGTCAGAGCGAGACCGCCGTACATTCCATGGTTGATTTTTTCCTGTTGCTGATGCTGGCCGGGGCCGGAGACGAGCTGCAGGGCATCAAAAGGGGGATCATGGAAATGGCCGATGCCATAGCCATCACCAAGGCCGACGGTGAAAATATATCCCGTGCCGGGAGAGCCAGGGCTGAATTTACCAATGCCCTTCACCTGTTCCCACCCAGCGAGTCGGGCTGGATACCCAGGGTCATCACCTGTTCGTCAAAAACCGGAGAAGGCATTAGTGAGGTATGGGACAACCTGCTTGAATACATAGGATTGACGAAATCAAACGGTTATTTTGAGAGAAACAGAAAGGACCAGGCCAGCTACTGGATGTATGAGACCATTAACCAGAGCCTGAGAGACAGCTTTTATCATGACAACCGGATACAGAAGCTGCTTCACCGTTTTGAGAAGCTGGTGATCAAAGGAGAGATAACTCCTTTTGCCCCTGCGAAAGCTCTGCTCGAGAAGTATTTCAAGCGACGTTACATCAAGCTGTATTACAAGCGATGAAAAAATCTGCGTGAACAAAATGACCTTCAGGATGGTTAACATCTCCGTATGACCTGTTCGGAAATCCATATAAAAACAACAATATAAAACTGTAACGGCATGAATTTCGATCTCATCATTATTGGCAGTGGTCCCGGGGGATATGTTGCTGCCATCAGGGCATCCCAGCTTGGGATGAAGGTCGGCGTGGTTGAAAAAGCCGAACTGGGCGGGGTATGTCTTAACTGGGGCTGTATACCGACAAAATCACTGCTTAAAAGCGCTTCGGTTCTTGATTATCTAAACCATGCCTCCGATTACGGGATTGAAATAGAAGGGAAGGCAGCGGCCGGTTTTGAGAAGATGATAGCCCGGAGCCGCGGCATTGCCGAAGAAATGAACAAAGGAGCTCAGTTTCTTTTTAAAAAGAATAAGATAGAGCATATTCAGGGCACAGGCAGCCTGATTGATAACAAGACTGTTGAAGTAACCTCCCCCGACGGAAAAAAGACCAGGGTCAGTGCTCCGCATATAATCCTGGCCACGGGCGCCCGTTCCCGCGAGCTGCCCAACCTGAAACAGGACGGGAAAAAGATCATCGGATACCGGGAGGCCATGAGCCTGAAGAAAAAACCCGAATCGATGGTGGTGGTCGGATCGGGCGCCATAGGCAGCGAATTTGCTTATTTCTATCATACCATCGGTACGAAGGTGACGCTGGTGGAATTCATGCCCAATGTTGTTCCGCTCGAGGATGAGGAGGTATCAAAGGCGCTGGAACGGTCCTTTAAAAAGGCGGGGATGGAGGTTATGACTTCGGCTGCCGTTGAATCGGCGGATACCAAGGGAAAGAAATGCAAGGTGGTGATTAAGACTGCAAAAGGACAGGAAACCAGGGAGGCCGATGTTGTCATGTCGGCCGTGGGCATCACACCGAACCTGGAGGGGATAGGGATCGAAAAGGCCGGCATTTTAGTTGAGAACGGCAAAGTAAAGGTTGACGAATTTTACCGGACCAGCGTTGAAGGTGTTTATGCCATCGGTGACATTGTTCCGGGGCCTGCGCTGGCGCATGTGGCTTCGGCTGAGGGTATTGTATGTGTTGAAAAGATCGCCGGCAAGAATCCTGAACCGTTGCATTACAACAATATCCCGGCCTGCACCTATACCATACCCGAGGTGGCATCTGTTGGCTTTACTGAAAAGGCGGCAAAAGAAGCCGGGTATGAGATCAAGGTCGGAAAATTTCCTTTCACCGCATCAGGCAAGGCCAAGGCGGCGGGTCACAGGGACGGTTTCGTCAAACTGATCTTTGATGCCAGATACGGCGAGTTGCTGGGAGCGCACATGATCGGCTCCAATGTTACCGAGATGATTGCCGAGATCGTGGTGGCCCGGAACCTGGAAACCACAGGCCATGAAATGATCCGATCCGTCCACCCGCATCCCACCATGAGCGAAGCCATCATGGAAGCAGCAGCGGCAGCGTATGGGGAGGTGATTCATCTGTAACAGATACAAGATCCAGGTCAAAAGCCTGAAAACAGGGAGAGGGAAGGGTAAGGCAGAAAATAAAAAAACCACTTCAACGAAGTGGTTTTTATATGGTGTAAAAAAGAAGAAACCTAAAACTTAATAAGTGAACTGATACTTGTTCCGCAGCTCCTGCTGGTATTCAGTGATGCGGTGCTCAAGGTCCATAATTTCGTTCCTGAGCTTTGAGGTATCAGAACCCTCCGATTCGAGATCCCGAATGAAGCGACGATTAATGATAATCTTCTTCTGGCATTCGTAAATGCTTGAGATTAAACTTTTGATGTTGTATTTTACATCAAGCATGGCATTGAGTTTAAGTTAGTACTTTTCGATAAACGCTTTGTGATAAAAGTACAAAATCATTTATCGGAAATCAATTATTAACAAGTGATTTTAGTTACCTTATTTAGGTGACCTGGATCATTGTTTTTAAATCACTGATAATCAGTTAACTACAAGTGATTTTTAATTGAAAAACTCAGCAATTTAAAGAACTGTTTTATTAACAAGCAAAATGCTTTTTTTTTCTCTGTTTGTTAATAAATATTTTTGGCTGCGAATTTTTTAATGGATGCTTTATTGTTTAAACGTTAACTGTGTTAAAAGGTTGTATTTTTTAGCAAAAATTAACGGAAGTTTTAATAAAAATTAACCCCGGTTGATAAGGCAACCGGGGTTCTGTTTAACCCTAACAAAACCTATTCTGCGAAAGTGCAGTAAATTAATGAATTAATTGAGCCTAACCGGAGTTATTTTAAGTATTATGTGGTTTGTTGTTCCTCCTTCTTTTTCTTTTCGGGTTCTTTTTTAGCCCCTTTGATTTTGTCTTCTTTGGTCAGGCCCGACTTGATCTCGATATTGACGCCATCGGATAAGCCGATCTCGATGTATCGTTTTTCAAATTGCTGTTCCTGGGTTTGAACTTCAACAAACGCCGAGTCTCCTTCTTTTTCAAACCTGATCAGGCTTTCGGGAATTACCATGATGCTGTCCTTGCGTTCAAGCACTATATCGGCATTGGCGCTGTAACCGGCCCGTATGAAGGCATCCTTTTTAAGTTTCACATCTGCTTTGATCTCGAACTGGATGGCACCGTTCTCTTCTTTCCCTTTTGGGGCGATATATTCGAGCGTGGCATCAAACTGCTCGTCTTCGATGGCACCGATGGACAGAATCAGGGGCATCCCGATTTTTATTTTACCCACCTCGGTTTCATCCACCTTACCTTCGAAGATCATTTCTCCCATATCGGCAACGCTGGCAATGGTAGTGCCTTCGTTAAAAGTGTTGGATTCAATCACCGAATTTCCAACTTCAACCGGAACATCAAGCACCATGCCGGTGATGGTCGAACGGATCAGGGTATTGGTGGCTGTTCCTGATTTTTTTGACACCCCTTCTTTGATCAGTTGCAGGTGGGCTTCTGCAGCGTCGAGTTCTTCCACTGAGTTCATGTATTCCAGCCTGAATTGCTGAAATTCGGCCTCCGGAATCACGCCCTGCTCAAAAACTTTCTTCTGCCTTTCGTACACCATCCTGGCGTCATCGTGTTTAATCCTGGCCTTGTTAAGCCTCGATTCGGCATTGTTCAGTTCCACCATATTGGGTATGATTCTTATCCGCGCAATCAGGTCGCCTTTTTTTACCGGGTCGCCTGCTTCAATGTATATTTCATCAACAATTCCCGAAACCTGGGGTTTGATCAGGATTTCGTTGCGCGGAACAACCGAGCCGGTAGCTACAGTCTTCTTTATGACATTGGATATGAAGGGTGATTTTACCTCAAAAACATCGGGTTTCTTTTTGGATTTCTGGTATAAAAAGGCCAGTGTTCCCAGAATCAAACCCACAAAAACAACCAGCAGAAAGATCTTGAAAAACTTCTTCATAGCGTATAATGATTATTATGTTATTGAATAACTTTTACGTATTGTTTCTATTCAGCACGCAACGCTTCCACGGGTTTAATGCTTACCGCTTTGCGCGCCGGTATAAACCCGGCGAATATCCCGGATGCAATCAGCACAACCAGGGCCGTTATGGCAATTGAAAAGTCCACTCCGGGATTCATGAACATTTCCGATTTGTTTCCCGAGCTTTCGAGCTGAAAGTTCAGCAGTTCCAGCAGGATAGCTCCTATTGACATCCCGAGCATACCGGCTGAGGCAGTCAATACCACGGCTTCGGTGATGATCTGACTGATTATTTTCCAGGGTGTGGCGCCGATGGAACGTTGAATGCCGATTTCTTTCGTCCTTTCCTTTACCACGATAAGCATGATATTGCTCACCCCTATCACGCCGGCAAGCAGGGTGCCGATACCGACAACCCAGATCAGTGTCCGTATGCCCAGGAACAAGCCGCTCATTTTCCTGAATTCATCATCGAGGTTGAAGTGTCCGAAGGCACGTTCGTCATCGGGATGAACTTTATTCCGTTCGGCCAGTATCTGCATGCATCTTTTCTCAACATCGGCAACCGATTTATTTTTTTTAGCCGTTACGGCAAAATAATGTACTTCATTACCGAGGTTATAGGCAACCTGCAGTGAAGTGAACGGCATAATCACGGTAGCCTCTTTGTCGCCGCCAAAATTCATATTCTTGTTTTTTGGCTCATAAACACCCACCACCTGGAAGTAAATGCCATGGATCCGGAGATATTCACCAATCGGATTCTCATCCTTTTCAAACATTTCATCCCTGACCCGGTTGCCGATCACTATCACTTTTCGTTTTTCAGTGATGTCGATATCATTGATTTCACGACCCTGCAACAGGTCTACGGGGTCGATCCTGAAGAAAGCGGGATAATCGCCGACGATGGTATAGGAGGCTGTTTTTGTCCCTCTGACAACATTGTTCCCTCCCTCAGCATCCCCGGCCCAGGGTTGTACCCGGGGAGCCAGCAGGTCAATTTCAGCGATATTATCTTTCAGTGCTTTCATATCATCATTGTCAAATATCCACCAGCGCCCCCTGGGTAATCCCTTGTATGGCATGGTAGTCATGCGTGTCCAGATGAAGGCGCTGTTGGTGGCATAATCCTGGAAGCCGTCAAAAACCGCATTTTGCAGTCCGTTTCCGGAGCCCATCATAACAATGAGCATAAAAATTCCCCAGAACACCCCGAAAGCGGTCATGAATGTCCTCAGCTTATTGCTTTTAAGCGTACTGTATATTTCCTGCCATCTGTCCCTGTCAAACATAGCTTTTTGTTTTATTCATCGCGTAAAGCAACCACAGGCCTTATCTTCGAAGCCCTGATCGACGGCACCAGCCCGGCCATTGTCCCGGCAAAAACCAATACAGCTGTGGCCGCCAGTGCAATCTTGAAATCGACTTCAGGATTCAGGAAGAATTCATTCGTAGGGATCAAACTACCTACAAGCTCCAGCAGTCCTATGCCAGCCAAAAGGCCTATATATCCTGCAAAACCTGTGATAATGACGGCTTCGAAAATGATCA
>CAYMJH010000041.1:12564-18958 GCA_964390385.1 uncultured Bacteroidales bacterium
CCTTTCGTTAACCACAATGATCATGATGTTGCTGACACCCACCACGCCGGCTATGATGGTAAAAATACCGATGATGCTGACAAAGATCTGGATGCCCAGGAACATGTTGGTAAACTTTTTAAACTCTTTCAGCGTGTTCCACATCCACATGGCCTGGTCGTCTTCTTTATCAAATCTATGCCTTTCCGCCATGGTCGTCCGGAGGGTCTTTTCCAGTTCCTCGCTTTCCGCTGCCGATAAATTACTGGTGATGGTTAAATTATTGATACGGTTCCCTCCGCCGGTAATCATCTGGGCAGTTGAAACGGGAATATAGATCCGGGTTTCATCCCGCTCATTTTTGTCAGTGAAAACCCCTACTACCTGGAAGGGAACATTGTTCACCTTGATGTACTCGCCGATCGGGTTCTTTCCGTTTTTAAACAGGGCCTCCTTAACCGGCATACCAATGGTGACTGTCTTGCGACGCTTTTTAATGTCAATCTGGTTGATAAATCTGCCCTCTGCAAGGGAGGCGTTTTCAATATCCCGGTAGTCGGGATGGATGGCAAAAATATCGAATACGCCATATTCCTTGTTGTAAGAAATCACCCTGTTGCTCCACATATGGTACCGGGCTGAAATCATATCAACACCTTCTATCGAATTTTTCACAAATTCGTAGTCTTCGTTGGTGAAGTTAACTCTCCGGCCGGGTTGCATTCCCTTGTATGCCTTGCTGGTGGTTCCTGCACCAAACCAGATGGTGTTGACAGCGTCCTGGCGGAACTGGCTTTCAATGCCGTTTTGCAGACCCTTTCCTGCTCCCAGCAGGACGATCAGCATAAAGATACCCCAGGCTACACTGAAGCCGGTGAGAAAGGTGCGCATCTTGTTTTTGCTGATGGTACTGAAGATCTCCTGCCACTTGTCCAGATCAAACATGGTTTCAGTATTATAGGAATTAGACGGCGGCTTTATAATCGAGGGTATGATGGATCACGTTTTCGATGATGCCATCTTTCAGTTTGATCGAACGTTGCGTGCGCTCGGCAATATCCCTTTCATGGGTTACTATCACAATGGTGATACCGGTATTATTGATTTCCTGCAGGATATCCATAACTTCCATAGAAGTCGCTGAATCGAGTGCCCCCGTAGGTTCATCGGCCAGGATGATCTTGGGCTTGCTGATCAGTGCACGGGCTATGGCAATCCGCTGCTTCTGACCCCCGGACAGTTCGCTGGGCAGGTGCATCCACCAATCCTTAAGCCCCATCCTGTCGAGGTATTCCATCGCGATGCTGTTTCTTTTTTTCCGGCTCACGCCCTGGTAATAAAGGGGCAAAGCCACATTTTCCATGGCATTTTTGAATGAGATCAGGTTGAAGCTCTGGAAAACGAATCCGATCTTATGATTCCGAAGATAGGCTGCACGGGTTTCATTCAGATCCCTGATCAGCATGCCGTCCAGATAATAATCCCCTACGTCGTAGTTGTCCAGGATTCCGATTATGTTCAGGAGGGTGGATTTCCCGGATCCCGAGGCCCCCATGACGGAAACCATTTCGCCTTTTTCGATCTGCAGGCTGATGCCTTTAAGCACATGCAATGAATTGCTTCCTATACCATAAGATTTGTGCAAGTTTTTTAATGTGATCATTGGTGTTATTAGAATAGGTTTAATGTAAATTTTTAACAATAATTATGCCATCAAAAATTATTTGTTGATTTTCATATTATTACACTTCTTTTTCTGTAATGATCCGGTTGTGCTTTTTACCCCGATTTGTAACGAATTGGTACATAGAATGTACGATTTTGAACAGTGAACAATGAACAGTGAAAAGTGAACAGTGAAAAGTGAAAAGCTAAATATGAACGGCAAAGGGTAAACGAAATTTATAATACTTATAGTATGTACCGGGCAGAAAGTATTTCCTCTAAACTGTCAGGCTGTACCGTAATATTTGGTTTATTTCAGTGCCTAACAGGACCTGATAATCTGTTAATCTGGTTAATTTTTGAACGGGTCAGTCCATCCGCACAATCCACGGCCGAATATCCACTTCAGATTCCGTTAATGATTAAGTGCCCGGATTCACCATTCATCATTAACCACTAACCATTATCCATACACCACTATCAGCCTTTCAACGGATTGTTCACCCTCCCCATAAACAGCATGGCGCCGGTATCCCTTCCTTTTATGACAATTACAAAGGGACGGTCGACATAAAAACGGACAGGCTGTTCCTGGGGACCGGGGAATGAAGTTTCTATTATTTCAACAACGGTTACGGCAGCCGCCTCCGTCCCTTCTTCATTCACCTCAACGAAGGTTTTATGAATCACCCTTGAAATCATTAAGTCGCGGGTGGGATCAATCTTCGAGAAATTTGCACTGCCGGAAAAAGCGATCCCCATACCCATATCCGTCAGATCCTGGTTCAGCAGCTTTTTATATTCAAATTTCAGCCTGGGCAGGTGGAGCACCACCTCTTTTTCCGATAAATCCTGCATCCAGGCGTTCCAGTTCTCAACGCTGAGGGCTGACACGACGTCATCGGTTGTCTTGCCTTCCCCGGGCAGCAGGATGACCATACTGAAGTTGCCATTGCCGTATGGTAATTCCACTGCGGATAGCAGATCGTTGGTACCATACCGGAATGTGTCCTGCTGCTGCATGGTCGGAACCTGAACAGCATTGCCGCCGGCAAGGTAAAACGGCAGATCGCTGGTTTTTTCCTTATCAAATTCTGATTTCCATATCCCTTTGAAGTAAATGGCGTTGATCAGGTACATGATCGCATCGGGAGGTATAAAATCAAGCACCTCCTTAATTTTATCGTGTGTTTTGTCCGCCACCCAGCCGTTAATGATGTCTTTTGCCAGGTTATTGAACTCCAGGGAGGTAACTTCCGCATCATAATAGGTTTGATTCAAATTTATAAAATCAGGCAGGACCTCCACATCCTCGCGGTACCAGATGGAGTTGGCTATCTCAAGCAGCACTTTGGGATCAACGGAAGTCAATGCGCTGATCAGATCTTTATAGGTTTGATTCAGCTCCTCCGGTGTCAATCCCTGCTTCTTCAGGGTTTCCTCCATGGCGGTTTTTGTAGTGCCGTCGGCCCCGTTGTAAGTCATGGCCAGGGCAAGGGCAACACTGGTGGGCGATATAAAAACATTATCGGTGGTATCGTCGTTGATCAGCACCCGCTGAAACAATTCAATGCCGAAAAGGTTATCAGCAGCAATGACTTCTTCCGTGGTCTTTGATACGTTTATTTTTTTTGGTTCATCAACGACATCTTTTTGATTTTCACAGCCAGCGATGAACAGGCCAAAAAGGAGCAGGAATATAAAATTCGTTTTCATGATGATTAAATATTAATACGAAGGTAGGATGATTTTCGGGCTTAACCGGTTGCGTTTAAAAAAAATAGTTTCACGCAACCTTCGGGGGTGAGGTTGCATCCTATGATCGATTATAAAGCGTCGGGATTCAACAGGATTGAAAAAACATGTAATTTTAGTCCATCATTTCATGCATATTGACTGACCAGCTGCAACATATCATCAACGGCTGCCGTGAAAGGAATCCATTGGCGCAGAAGGAATTATACGAGACATTCAAGTCCAGGATGTTTGGTATCTGCATGCGATATGCCGGGAATTATGATGATGCGCAGGATATCCTGCAGGATGGGTTCCTGAAGGTGTTTGAAAAAATTGACCAGTTCGGTTTTAAGGGCGCTTTTGAAGGCTGGGTCAGGAAAATTATGGTGAATACTGCGCTTGAAAGGTTCAGGTCGAGTTACCAGGTGATCAACATCAACGACAATATCAGGGAAGTTGATCATGAACACAGCGGTGATTTTGCATCGGATATCGACGCCCGTGAACTGATCCGGTTTGTCCAGGAATTGTCACCCAAGTACAGGATCGTTTTCAACCTGTACGCCATTGAAGGGTATTCGCATAAAGAAATTGCCGAAAGGCTTGGCATCACGGAGGGTACGTCAAAATCGAACCTCTCGAGGGCCAGGGATATTTTACAGGACAAAGTGAACAGGTTCTATTTAAAATCGGTTAAATCAATATAACCATGGGAAGTGCAGCAGAGAATTTTGATACCTGGTTCAGGGAGAAGCTGGAGAACTATGTAGAATCTCCGGGGGATGCGGCATGGGATAATATAGCTGAGAGTCTTGGCCACAGGAGAAAAAAGCGTGTCCTTATATTCTTTCTTCGCATTGCCGCCGGCATGCTCATCATGTTATCAATGGGACTGGGCTACTATTTTTATACCCATCAGGACAGGGTCATCCGGCCGTCGGTTGCCGATGTGCAGCAGCCCGATCAGCCTGCCGTTCATGTACCTGAAGCGATGGCCGTTGAAGATAATGACAGCGTTGTTGAATCACCAACGGAGGATTTCCGCCGTGCAGACCAAACTGCTGTTTCATCCACAACGGAATCTGATGGCCATAAACGGGCTTCCGGACAGGAAAAGGCCGGCATGCCTGTTGCCGGTTCCAGTGTATCTTTTGCAGCATTGCCTGTTATTGCTTCCGTGCCGCCCGCAATCCTTCCTGTCGGCTGCAGACTGCAATACAAGACTGAACTGCCCGGTATGTTGATCCGGCCGGGAAGCAATCCTGCAGACAAGACCCAGGAAATCCATCAGATCATGCAGTATAATCTGGCCCTGATGGAGGAGGCTGAAGAAGAACAACATCATGACGGAAACTGGATGATCGGAGGACAGGTTGCACCGTTGTATTCTTACAGGAACCTGAGCGCAGCGAATTCAGACAACCTATACAGCCAGGACATCAGGAACCTGAACAGCACTGAAAAAGGAATCATGGCCTATGCGGGTGGAATTGCCGTGGCTTTCGCTCCTTCCAGGCGGTTGTCTGTTCAGTCGGGTTTATACTATTCCAAATACGGCCAGGAAAAAACCGATATAGAGGCGATAGCCTTTAATCGCAATCAAACCGATGATTCATGGGTCGACTTTTCAGGCAATGTGCAGGTAAGGATCACCAATTCAACCGGGATTATCACTGAAAAGGTTCATGGAGATCCCTTGCCGGCTAAAAGCAATACCATGACCCAGAATGACCTCACCCAGTATGCCCTGGTATACCTGGGAGAAACGGAAGGACTTGATGATTTCGGTAATGCTACGCAGAATCTTGACCTGACTGCCCTGCAGCAATTTGAATACCTTGAAATCCCCCTGACCCTGCGATACAAAATGGTTGACAGAAAACTGGATTTCAGCCTTATAGGAGGTTTCAGCACCCATTTTCTTGCCGGGAACAGCCTGAAAATCGTTGACAGTTACACCACCTATGACCGCTGGGAAACGGATAATGTTTCCAGGGTTAATTATGCCGGCACCGTAGGCTTGGGTCTTGAATATCCCGTTTTTGCCAATATGCTGATCAGCCTCGAGCCCAAATTCAGGTACTACCTCAATCCGCTGTACAAAAGCGGGGACCTCAATGTGTTTCCTTATTCGGTGGGCGTTTTTGCCGGCATCAGCTATGTTTTCTAAGATCCAAGATCAAAGATCCAAGATCCAAGATCCAAGATCAAAGATCCAAGATCAAAGATCAAAGATCAAAGATATTAGAACAAAGACAAAAGACTGCACGACTGCATGACTTCAAGACTGCACGACTGCACGACTCTCAGTCGAATCCGACATTTCCCTCCTGTGATAGGATATTTCCTTATTTTTCTTATTTTTGTCGGCTTTGATTTCGCAAAACATGCGGAAGTCTGAACATACCAAATTCCATGAAGGCCGGTATTCTTTCAACCCTAAAACGAATTGAATCTTAACACTACAGCCATGGCCATTAAAAAGAAAATACAGGAACTGAGGCAGAAACGTGAACAGGTGCAGATGGGCGGCGGCGAAAAAGCCATCGAAAAACAGGTGGCTATGGGAAAAATGACGGCACGTGACCGCATCAAAACCCTGCTCGACGAAAATTCATTCCAGGAATACGACCTGTTTGTGGAGCACGATGCACGGGATTTTGACATGTGCAATAAAGTGCTTGCCGGCGACGGGGTGGTCATCGGGACAGGGACGATTTTCAGCCGGCCGGTTTGTGTTTTTGCACAGGACTTTACCGTTGCCGGAGGATCTCTTGGGATGATGCATTCCCGGAAAATCGTCAAGATCATGGAACACGCCCTGAAGATGAAGATGCCCCTGATCGGCATAAACGATTCGGGCGGGGCAAGGATCCAGGAAGGGGTCAATTCTCTCGCAGGCTATGGTGAGATCTTTTTTCGCAACACTATTTCTTCGGGTGTAATACCCCAGATTTCCGTTATTCTCGGTCCCTGTGCCGGCGGCGCGGTTTATTCTCCCGCTCTCACCGAT
>CAYMJH010000041.1:18968-23380 GCA_964390385.1 uncultured Bacteroidales bacterium
AATATTCTTCCGCAATACCATATCAAGCGGCGTGATACCTCAATTGTCGGTGATACTTGGACCATGTGCGGGAGGTGCGGTCTATTCCCCTGCACTGACCGATTTTGTCTTTGTGGTGGAAAACATTTCAAAGATGTTCATCACCGGACCCGAGGTTATCAAGACCGTGCTGGGTGAGGAGATATCGATGGAAGACCTGGGCGGGGCCAGGGTGCACAGCGAAACCACGGGCAACGCTCATTTTTACGCCAAAACGGAAAAGGAATGCTTCGAACAGATCAAGAAGCTTCTTACCTTCATTCCCCGCAGCAATGAACACAAGGCCCGGGCAGCGGAACCAAAAACACCGCATCCCGGTTATAAGGCTGATGAAATCGTACCCGACGATCCCAAGCAACCTTATGATGTCAGGGACGTGATCAAATCCATCGTTGACGATTCTGATTTTTTTGAGATCCAGGAGTACTGGGCTGCCAATATGGTAATAGGTTTCGGCCGCATGCAGGGCAGAACCTGCGGCTTTGTCTGCAATCAGCCCCTGGTGCTGGCCGGCGTGCTGGATGTGGATTCTTCCGACAAGGCGGCGCGTTTTATCCGTTATTGCGATGCGTTTAATATTCCCATCATTACCCTGGTGGATCTTCCCGGTTATCTCCCCGGCGTCGACCAGGAGCATGCCGGTGTTATCCGCCACGGCGCCAAGGTGCTGTATGCTTACAGCGAGGCAACGGTTCCCAAGCTTACCGTGATCCTCAGGAAGGCCTATGGCGGCGGATATATTGCCATGGGCTCGAGGCACCTGAGGGCCGATTTTGTATTTGCCTGGCCGACGGCTGAAATTGCGGTGATGGGACCGGAAGGCGCGGCCAACATTATATTCAGGAAAGAGATCATGGAATCTGAGAATCCTGAGATGATGCGGCAGCAGAAAGTAAAGGAATACAAGGAGAAATTTGCCAATCCATATGTTGCGGCCTCCCGCGGATATATCGATGCCGTAATCGAGCCCGAAGAAACCCGGAAGATATTGCTGCATGCACTGGAAGTGGCAGCCGAAAAGTCGGTTACCATGCCCGCTAAAAAACACGGTATCCCCCCGTTTTAAAAGCAACTGCCATGAAAAATCATGATGAAATGAAAGACCGGCCTGGTGCCGGGAAAGACCCTGACGGGCAGCTGAAAATATTAAATATCAGGGGAGAGCTTTACCATACAAGGCTGACTAAAAAGTTCGAACAAAAATCCAAATGGAAAAAGCCCGATGAGAAACACCTGTTCAGTTATATTCCGGGTACTGTCTGCCGGATCTTTGTTAAACCCGGTGACGTGGTTGACATGCAAAGCCGGCTGATGATCCTCGAGGCCATGAAAATGCAGAACATCATCTGTTCACCGATGGCAGGCCGCATTAAGGCGGTGCATGTCAAGGAGGGCGAGAGGGTGAGAAAAGGGGTTTTGATGGTGGAGTTTGAGTGAAAAGATATCAATGGCAAACAATTCGTCATTGTGTTTCCCTAAAGTGTATGCAGGAAAAACAAATGTAGTTTTTTTTGGAATTGGTTATTAGGTCCACCCCCCAACCCCCCGCCAGCGGGGGACATCTCAGACATCAAGCTTATCGATAGAAAAGAACCTTGTGCTTTTTATGTTAAGAAAGATTGCACAAGGAAGTTATTTTACTCAAAGGTCAGAATAAGCGATGTCCCCTGCTGGCGGGGGTGCAGGGGGTGGATAAACAGGACAGATTTAACGCCACCTTATGCAAACAGGTTGTCACTGCCCTGCTTTAAAGACGATCAGCCAATTTGTGTTAAAAGTCCAACCTGGTTACCCGAACTATTCCACCTCCGCCTTCAGCTTCCCCTTCCAGTGAAAATAACCGGCGAGATCCTCCGGCACCGGAGGCATTTCACTGAATATACCAAACACCGAAGATCCGCTGCCCGACATGCAGGCATATATAGCCCCTGTTTCATAAAGCCGGTCTTTGATTTTTTTGATCTCAGGATGCCGGGCCAGGATGTTTTTCTCAAAATCGTTGGCCAGTAAATCTTTCCACTCCTTAACAGGCATCCGGGCAATATCTTCCGGCGATTTTTCAGGCCATGCGGGAGTGATCTGTGAATAAGCTTCAGCCGTGCTGATATGGATACCGGGGTGAACCAGCAGCAGGTAATAGTCATCCAGGTTAACCTGCAGATCCCTGAACACATTTCCCCTTTCATAGGCGAAAACCGGATGGTTGCGGATGAAAAAAGCGCAATCGCTTCCGATCTTTGCGGCATATTCTTCGAGTTTTCCCGGCGCAAGCGACAGGTTGAAATGGTGGTCCAGTCCCCTGAGCATGAAGGCAGCGTCGGAAGATCCTCCTCCCAGTCCTGCCCCGATGGGAATGATCTTATGCAGGTGAACCGAAACCGCAGAAAGTCCGAAATCGTTATGCAACTGGTTATAAGCTTTAATGCACAGGTTGTTCACCGGATCACCGTCAACCTTTATCCCGGTCACGGTGAGAGTTGCCTGTCCTTTCGGGGCTTCGGGGACTTCGACGAATTCCAGTATATCGTGCAGGCCAATAGGGTAAAAGACTGTCAGCAGGTTATGATAGCCGTCCGGTCTTTTTTCGGTGACAGCCAGTCCCAGGTTTATTTTTGCATTGGGAAAGAGAAGCATGACAGAAAAAGATAATAGATATAAAATTAGACAATGATTTGGAATAGATCGATAGAGACGCAATGCATTGCGTCTCTACATGCTACTTTTTATCAACATTTGTGAATTGCCGCGTTGAATAAACTGTTTATAAACTGAAGCGGCAAATAACAAATGACGAAACTGCATTTCATAACTTTGCCCGCAAGATAACGAATCGACTAAACCAAAGGCATCATGGCGACGAAAGGCAACACTCAGCAACCCGCAAGGATCAGCACCATCAACCTCGAACTGGGAAAAATGCCACCACAGGCAATTGACCTTGAAGAAGCCGTATTGGGGGCCATCATGCTGGAGAAGGATGCCGTCCTTGAGGTTATTGATATCCTGTCGCCCGAGAGTTTTTATAAAGAAGAGCATCAGAAAATTTTCCAGGCCGTCATTGATCTGTCTTCGAACAACAAGGCCATCGATATATTAACCGTTACCGAGGAATTAAAAAAGAACAAGGCGCTGGATGAGGTAGGGGGGCCGCTCTATATCACGCAGCTCACAAGCCGTGTCGCCTCTGCTGCCCACCTCGAATTCCACGCGCGCATTGTTGCCCAGAAACATATCCAGCGCGAGCTGATCAGGGTCGCCTCCGAGATCCAGAACAAGGCTTTTGACGACAGTATTGACGTCAATGACCTGCTTGATTTTTCAGAATCCGAGCTTTTCAGCATTGCCCAGGGCAATATTAAAAAGGAGTCGCAGAAGATCAACGTGCTGATCAAGGAAGCGATATTCCAGATTGAGGAAGCCAGCAAGCGGGCTGACAGCCTGATCGGCATTCCCTCGGGTTATACGCGGCTCGACAGGTTGACCAACGGGTGGCAGAAATCCGACCTGGTGATCGTGGCGGCAAGGCCTTCGATGGGGAAGACAGCCTTTGTGCTTTCCATGGCAAGGAATATGGCCATTGAACATAACCGGTCGGTAGCGGTCTTCTCGCTCGAAATGGCTTCTCTTCAGCTGGTGAACCGCCTGATCGTGGCCGAAACGGAATTGCCCTCGCACAGGATCCGCAACGGAAAGCTGGCGGATTTTGAATGGGAACAGCTGGATTATAAAATCAAGCGGCTTGTCGAAGCCCCCATTTTCATTGACGACACACCGGCCATATCCATCTTTGAGCTTCGGGCAAAATGCCGCCGGCTGAAGCGTCAGCATAACGTGGAGATTATCATAATCGATTACCTGCAGCTGATGACCGGCACGGCCGATACCAGGGGAAGCCGCGAACAGGAGGTAAGCACCATCTCCAGAGCGCTGAAGAGCATTGCCAAGGAGTTGGATATCCCCATCATAGCCCTCTCACAGCTGAACCGTGCGGTTGAGATCCGCGCAGGGAACAAACGCCCGCAATTGTCCGACCTCAGGGAATCGGGGGCCATCGAGCAGGACGCCGACATGGTGCTTTTCATTCACCGGCCTGAAATTTATGGTTTTACCGAAGACGAGAACGGGAATTCCCTGCGCGGGATCGCGGAGATCATCCTGGCCAAGCACCGCAACGGACCCATCGGTGATATTCAGCTTAAATTCGTCAAGGAGCTGGCCAAGTTCTCCGACTTAGAAGAATCGTTGCTGGAACCTCTGGTGGACGATCCAACCCAATCCATGGCCGTAACGAAGGGATCACGCATGAATGAAAATCTTTCCGGTTTTGGATTTAACAAGGAGGATCTCTCGAAGGGTGCGGATTTTGTGGATGA
>CAYMJH010000042.1:0-23201 GCA_964390385.1 uncultured Bacteroidales bacterium
GGATGGAAATGTCAAAGGTTCCGCCACCCAGGTCAAAAACGGCCACCTTCATATCCTTATTCTTTTTGTCGAGTCCGTATGCGAGGGAAGCAGCCGTAGGCTCATTGATGATCCTTTTCACCTTGAGACCTGCAATCTCGCCGGCTTCCTTGGTTGCCTGGCGCTGCGAATCACTGAAATAAGCCGGAACGGTAATGACTGCTTCAGTAACTTCATGGCCAAGATAATCTTCAGCCGTTTTCTTCATTTTCTGAAGCACCATGGCGGAGATTTCCTGGGGCGTATATTTACGGTCATCTATTTGCACCCTGGGCGTGTTGTTTTCCCCTTTTACTACTTTGTAAGGGACCCTGCCTATTTCTTTGGAAACCTTGTCATGGGTTTCTCCCATAAACCGTTTGATGGAAAAAACGGTTTTCGTGGGATTGGTAATAGCCTGTCTTTTGGCCGGGTCTCCCACCTTGCGTTCCGCGTTTTCCAAAAACGCAACGATAGAAGGCGTGGTACGCTTTCCTTCACTGTTGGGAATTACAACAGGCTCGTTGCCTTCCATTACTGCAACACACGAGTTGGTTGTACCCAGATCAATGCCGATAATCTTGCTCATATTTCTACTATAGATTAAGTAATTTTACTTTTTAGTTTTATATGTATTCTCAATCATTATGCCATAGTTTATTTGTGACATTATTTCGATGTTTTTTGACATCGTGGTCATTTTCTGACGGATTGAAATGACAAAACGACAGGCGAATGATAAAAATACACGGCTAATACGGGACTTGTTGATTTATTTATAATCTTTGCACCTGAATGTAGTGACAAGTGACTAGTGACAAGTGACAAGTAATAATCAGCTATTAATTGTTGGCCATTTTGCTAATGGCTAAAAGCCAAAAGCTAAAAGCCGGACTTTAAGACCTGCCTGCTATAGCCCAGGTCAAAGCAGGCAGGCAGGCTGCATGACTGCACGACTTATTCATATATCAACAAATCTAACAAATCACCAAATAATTATGCCTTCTGCAGCTGATAAACCCCGAAGGATCACCACCCACGTCCTTCAGGAGATGAAAAACCGGGGTGAGAAAATTGCCATGCTGACTGCCTATGATTTTTCTATGGCGAAAATCCTCGACAGGGCAGGCATAGATGTCATACTGGTAGGTGATTCCGCATCCAATGTAATGGCTGGATACGAGACCACCGTACCCATCACGCTGAATGAGATGATATATTACGCATCCTCGGTGGTGAGGGCTATTGAACGTGCATTGGTGGTGGTTGACCTGCCTTTCGGATCGTACCAGGGGAACTCCAAGGAAGCACTCAACTCAGCCATCCGCATTATGAAGGAAACCGGTGCCCATGCCGTGAAACTTGAGGGAGGAAGGGAAATCGTCGAATCGGTCAGCCGTATTCTTTCGGCCGGCATTCCGGTGATGGGACATCTGGGTCTGACCCCGCAATCGATCCACAAATTCGGCACTTATGTAGTCAGGGCCAGGGAAGACGCAGAGGCTAAAAAACTCGTTGAGGACGCCCACCTGCTTGAGGAAGCGGGATGTTTTTCGCTGGTGCTGGAGAAGATCCCGGCCACCCTGGGCGCCAAAGTGTCGGGTGAACTCAGGATTCCCGTCATCGGCATTGGTGCCGGGCGCCACGTTGACGGCCAGGTGCTGGTGTTGCACGATATGCTGGGCATAACCCAGGACTTTTCTCCGCGTTTCCTCAGAAGGTATCATAATCTTTACCAGGAAGTAACGGGAGCCGTCACAAAATATATCGATGACGTCAAGAATACGGAGTTCCCGAATGAGAAGGAACAATACTAGGAAGAAGTGACAAGTGACAAGTGACAAGTGACAAGTGGTCAATCAATAAATCAATAAATACTCCTTGCCCCCTCTCAACATACTCTACGAAGACAACCACATCATCGCTGTCAACAAGTCCGTTTCCGACCTGGTCCAGAAAGACAGTACGGGAGACATGTCACTGGATGACAAGGTGAAAAACTATATCCGTGAACAATACAACAAACCCGGGGAAGTCTTTCTGGGTGTTGTACATCGCATTGACAGACCTGTTAGCGGGGTAGTGCTTTTTGCCCGCACCAGCAAGGCACTTTCACGCCTTAACAGTATGTTTAAAGAAGGTTCTGTTACCAAGACCTATTGGGCTGTTGTGAAGGAAAAACCTGCTGAGCCCTCCGGAACCCTTATTCATTACCTGGTAAGGGACGCTTCCAAAAACAAGTCATTTTGCCATACCGGTCCAAAACCCTCAGCCAAGAAAGCTGTCCTGCATTATACCCTGATCGCGCAGTCGGATAACTATTATTTACTGGAGGTCAGGCTTGAAACAGGCAGGCATCATCAGATCCGGTGCCAGCTGGCCCATATCGGCTGTCCCATCAAGGGCGATCTGAAATATGGTTTTCCCCGTTCCAACGAAAACGGGGGCATCAACCTGCATGCCCGGGAGGTAAGCTTTATTCATCCGGTTAAAAAAGAAGCTGTAACGATCACGGCAGATCCCGACATCAGCGATCCTTTGTGGAATCATTTTCTTGGATCATTGAACCGAGACATAAACAACAAATAGTGAAAAACGAAAAGTGAAAAACGAAAAGTGAGCGGCTGCAGGCTACAGACCAATAGACTATAACACTACATTTCAAATTACCCAATCATCAAATCACCAAATCACCAAATACTTACAGCTCCACCTCCCCGATCCCCTGCCTTACCAGCACAGGTTCATCCCCGCTGCAGTCGATCACGGTGGAAGGATAGATATTGCCGAAACCTCCGTGGATCACGGCATCAACTACCTTCTGGTACTTTTCGTGAATGAGTTCCGGATCGGTAATATAATCCAGCACCTCGTCTTCATCATGAATGGAAGTGGTTAAAACCGGATGGCCGAGTTCCTTTACAATGGCTCGTATTATATGGTTGTCAGGGATCCGGATACCGATTGTTTTTTTCTTATTCCTGAATACCCTGGGAACATTATGGCTTGCTTCCAGTATGAAGGTGAAAGGTCCCGGCAGGCATTGCTTCATAAGCTTAAAGGTGGGATTGCTCACATGCCTGGCAAAATCGGAAAGATGGCTGAGATCATAACAGATAAAGGAGAAATTGGCTTTCTCGATGGAGATACCCTTGATGCGGGCAACTTTTTCGACCGCCCTGGCGTTGAAGATATTGCAACCCAGGCCATAAACGGTATCGGTGGGGAATATGATAACGCCTCCGTTTTGCAGGATTTCAGCGGCTTTCTGCACCTGTCTTTCCCCGGGATTATCAGGATGTATGCGAAGGATCATAGATTTATATGTCCGCCCGGGGCACAGGATTAATAAAATTCATAGCTGTATTTGGTCAGCGCCCGGTAATTGGTGGCAGGGTAAAAGGTAATGCTTTGAAGACATATACCCCTGGCATCGTACTGGTGTGTAATGCTGTTAAAGTCTTCATTGGATCTTCTGCGCCATTTGATTTCCGCAACAAGGCCCCTGGTTCCGTAAGCAAAACTCTTCTTAACATACTTTCCCCCTTCGGGGCCTTCCTCGGTTATCTCAAGCAGATCACCGTCAGGACTATAATTATAGGTGGTCCTGAGCGTCATTTTATTCAGTTTGTATTTGGATTCCGACCTCAGGTTTTTCTTTTCGTCGTAATCAAAAATTTTCTTTTCAATGATATCCTGATTCATGCCATAAACGGTCTCCTCAGTGAGGTTATTTTTGCTGTCGTAGGTTAATAAAAGCTTCGATATCATTTTTCCTGCGGAGTTGTATATGGAAACATGAGTCTTGAGTCCGTCCTTTCTGAATACCCTCCTTTCTTTCAACATTCCGTTCTTCTGATACAGGATCTCTGAAAGGTTGCCCTGGGCATCATAGGTATAGCGATTGCTGAATTTTTCAACTCCGTCGAAACCATTTTCCTCAACGACATTGTTGTTGTCATTATAACGGGAAATTTTCTGATAGGCAACCTGGCTTTCATTTCCTCCGGTATATCTTGAATATTCAATCTTGTTCCCTGCCTTGTCATACCGGTATCTTTCAACATTCATGACAAGTCCTTTGGGATTATAGGTGGTGACTTCAGTAACATCGCCAGAGGAATTATACAGGGTTACAGATGTTTTTATGCCAGCCGGATCCGGTATGTCGCCGTTGTACTTATGTTCCCAGCTGGTCTGGTTTTTTATTTTATTTACTGCATTGTTTTCCCTGACCTTTTTATCGACCGGTGGCTGAGACCATGCAACCAGGCAAATGAAAGTAAAAACAAAGCAGAAAAACTGTTTCCTCATGATGCTAAAGCAATTAATCTTTTCATAGATGTGATCAAAAACTATGCCCAAACAAAGCTAGCAATTTATTCTATACGAAGTATGGAAGCCATCCCTTCCCTTTTGGTTTCTGTGGCAAATCGGAACGCACCGGTATGCATAATTCGATTCTTTGTGTTACTTTGTAATCGAAACAACCTTGCACAATGAAAGTTCGCGGAATATTGAAAATCATACGAAGGATGCATTCCGTGGTTCGTACCCTGCTGCTGGCTTTTGTTTCTGTTGGTATACTGTTTTTTGTATTTTTTGTTTCAACTAAAAATGCAGTTTTTGAAAGGACATTAAACAGGGTATCAGTGAAGTTCGCTGAACGGGGCTATCGTTTTCACTGGAATGACAGCAGGGTGAACGGCCTTAACCGGATATCGGTGGCCCGGATCACTGTCACTTCCATGGATGACAGCACCAGCGTTGAACTGGATTCTCTCGCCATGCAGTTCGGATTGCTCCGGTCATTGCGCGGAAAGATGCAAATCGGGGATTTTTCATGCCGCCATATCTCCATAAGGCTTGCGGGCTATGAGCCCATGGCAGATATTGATACTTTGGCTGTTGAGGAAAATACCCGTACATACCGGTCCCCCGGCTACGCGGCATGGCTAAACCGGATTGTGCACCGGTTGTTTTTGGCCATACCCCGTAAACTTGACATCGATACCGTCCGCATCAGTTTTCGTGCTGCCGATAGCGAACTGCTGTTTACGTTTTTGGATTCCAGGATCCGTGCAGGTATGTTTTCGTCTTCGCTGTATACCAGCGAAGTTGCTGATTCATCGAAGGTTTTTCTTAAGGGGAGGATTGACAGGAAAGAACCTGCTGTCAGTTTGCTGGCCCACAACCCGGCCCAAAATAAATGCATGCTGTATTTCCCGGGAGAACACACGGTAAGGGCAGGTTTTGATACCTTATTGCTTTCGTTTGCATTTCCCCGGTATTCAAACAAGCTTGTGAGCATTGAAGGCACATCCCTCTCAAAAAATTTCGTACTCGAGGGAGAAAGTCTGTCCTCACTTCCCATCAACATCCGCCGTATGCACTCATCCTTCCGCATTATAGCGGAACCTCATTCCATGAAACTGGACAGTTCGACGACCTTTACCATCAATGACATTTCATTCCATCCCTATATCTGCATTAAAAGAGAGCCTGATCTTGTGACGGATATTAAGATCTGTTCCGTATCCTGGGATGCCCATGAATTTTTCCGGTCACTGCCCGAGGGCATGTTCACCAGCCTGGCCGGATTTGATGCCGCAGGAAGGCTTAAGTTCTTTCTTGACTTTTCAGTGAACCTGTCATCGGTGGATTCATTGAAATTCTCCTCGAGACTGACGGCTGATGATTTCAGGATAAAGCAATACGGGAAAGATGATTTTCGTATTATGAACACGGAATTCACACACGAGTTTTTTGAAAAAGGAAGGCTGACTGCCTCGTTCACGGTGGGACCCTCCAATCCCGATTTTACTTCGCTGGCTGAAATCTCCCCCTGGCTTAAAATTTCTGTGCTCACTTCGGAGGACGGTGGTTTTTATTACCACCGGGGTTTCAATCCCGGTGCGATCAGAGAGTCCCTGATAACCAATATTAAAGAGCGTCGCTTTGTTCGCGGAGGCAGTACCATCTCCATGCAGCTGGTGAAAAATATTTTTCTTACCCGCCACAAGACAATCGGCAGAAAGCTTGAAGAACTGCTGATTGTGTGGATCATTGAAAACAACCGTTTGGTGAGTAAAGAAAGGATGTTTGAAATATACCTGAATGTGATTGAATGGGGGCCCGGGATTTTTGGGATTCAGCAGGCATCCCGGTACTATTTTAATAAAACTCCCGCTGAATTAGGTCTGCAGGAAAGTCTCTTCCTGGCGGGGATCGTACCTTTTCCCAAGAGGTTTAAAAGTGTTTTTGAGGACAATGGCTGTCCGAAATCCTATTTTTCGGCTTATATGCAACGGATGAAAGCGTTGATGGTTGCCAGGGAATATATACAATCCATGGATACAACCGGAGTTGATCAGAATGTTTTCTTAACCGGCCCGGCTTCACAGGTATTTGTTGTCAGGGATACAATTGTTATACACGAATGATCTGAATTTAGTATTTTCGCCCTTTATTTAAACAATACGTTATGATTTTCGATATTGAACTGATTCGTTCATTTTATGCGCATTACGGCACAAAGGTTGCGGCTGCCGGTAAATTGCTGAAACGCCACCTAACCCTTACAGAGAAAATTTTATATGCCCATCTTGACGCTTACCAACCTTATGCTGTTTTCAAGCGCGGAAAGGATTATGTTAATTTCATGCCCGACCGGGTTGCCATGCAGGATGCAACGGCACAGATGGCCCTGCTGCAATTCATGCAGGCAGGGAAAAAGAAGGTCGCCGTGCCTTCCACCGTTCATTGTGACCACCTGATCGTTGCAAAATCAGGTGCTAAGGCTGATGTTTCGGAAGCAGAGGTTACCAACAGGGAAGTGTATGATTTTCTTGCCTCGGTATCCAATAAATATGGTATCGGCTTCTGGAAGCCGGGTGCCGGTATAATTCACCAGGTAATACTGGAGAATTATGCATTTCCGGGCGGCATGATGATCGGAACGGATTCCCATACCGTAAATGCAGGTGGCCTTGGCATGATCGCCATTGGCGTGGGAGGAGCTGATGCCTGTGATGTTATGGCTTCAATGCCGTGGGAATTGCGGTTCCCGGAATTGATCGGAGTCAGGCTTACCGGCAAACTGAATGGATGGACATCAGCAAAGGATGTCATCCTCAAGGTGGCAGGGATTCTTTCGGTTAAAGGGGGAACAGGATACGTGCTGGAGTATTTCGGAGAAGGGGCCGGCACTATTTCCTGCACCGGCAAAGGAACCATATGCAATATGGGTGCTGAGATCGGAGCAACCACATCGGTTTTCGGATATGATACCAAAATGGAAGAATACCTGAAAGGGACAGGCAGGGCTGAAGTCGCAACACTGGCCGCAAAAAACAAGGCTCATCTGACCGGTGATCCCGAGGTTTATGCCCGGCCGGATAAATATTTCGATCAGCTGATTGAAATCGATCTTTCAAGCCTTGAACCGCATATTAACGGTCCGTTTACACCCGATCTTGCCACGCCCGTGTCCAGGTTTGCCGCCAAAGCCAGGGAAAATGAGTGGCCTGAAAAGCTTGAAGTCGGTCTGATCGGCTCCTGTACCAATTCATCCTATGAAGACCTTTCAAGAGCCGCTTCCATAGCTGCCCAGGCCAAATTGAAAAAGCTCAGGGTAAAATCTGAATTCACCATTACACCGGGTTCGGAGCAGGTTCGGTATACGGCCGAAAAAGAAGGCATCCTCAAGACCTTTACGGATATTGGCGGCGTTGTGCTTGCCAATGCCTGTGGCCCTTGCATCGGCCAATGGGCTCGTCGCGGATCTGAAAAACAGGAATCCAATTCCATCATGACTTCTTTTAACCGGAATTTTGCCAAACGCAATGATGGCAATCCTAATACCCACTGTTTTGTGGCTTCCCCGGAAATCGTTACCGCTTTTGCCATTGCCGGTACACTGAATTTCAATCCGCTTACGGAAACATTGGAGAATGCGGATGGACAAAAAGTTAAATTCGATATGCCGGAAGGACTGGAAATGCCTCCCCATGGATTTGCCGTAAAGGATAACGGTTATCAGGCCCCGGCGGCCAATGGTGATAGTGTCCGGATTAAAATTGATCCGGCATCGGAAAGACTTCAATTGCTGGAACCCTTTGAACCCTGGAACGGGAAGGACTTTACCGGCCTTAAACTGCTGATCAGGATAAAGGGCAAGTGCACAACCGATCATATTTCCATGGCCGGGTACTGGCTGAAATACCGCGGTCACCTTGACAATATCTCGAACAACCTGCTGATCGGCGCAGTTAACTCGTTTAATAACAGAACAAATCATGTTAAAAACCAGTTTACCGGGGTTTATGAGGAGGTGCCCAAAGTGGCCCGTGACTACAAAGCCAGGAGAGCAGGGAGCGTAATTGTGGGCGATGAGAATTATGGCGAAGGATCATCCAGGGAACACGCTGCCATGGAGCCCCGCTATCTTGGCGTTAAAGTGGTGCTGGTAAAGTCATTTGCACGCATCCATGAAGCCAACCTGAAAAAACAGGGAATGCTGGCACTAACTTTCGCTGACAAACATGATTATGACCGGATCAGGGAGGACGACAGTTTTGACGTGATCCGCCTGGCGTCGCTGCAGGCAGGTAAACCTGTTACCCTCCGGTTACGACATGCTGACGGATCGAAGGAAGAGATAAAGGCCAATCATTCCTATAATGAAAACCAGATCGAATGGTTCCGTGCCGGTTCTGCGCTGAACCTGGTAAGATCAAGCCAAGGCAGGGAAAAACGATAACGAATGATACCCTGACAGGGCGCTTCGACCGGGATATTCCGGATCATCAATGAAATCAAAATATCTCATAATCATCGCAGGGCCGACAGCCGTTGGTAAGACGGCTGTAGCCATTGCAACAGCCCGGCATTTCGGTACAGAGATCCTGAGTGCGGATTCCCGCCAGTTTTATCGTGAGATGAAGATCGGTACGGCTATGCCCAGCCCCGGACAACTGGCAGAGGTCCGGCATCATTTTATCGGCCACCGGTCGGTGCAGGAATATTATAATGCAAGCCTGTATGAATCTGAAGCGGTCAATTTACTGACCGTTTTGTTTGAACGGTATGATATTGTTGTCATGGCGGGCGGCAGCGGCATGTACATAGATGCTGTCTGCCACGGTATTGATGACCTGCCTGCTGTCAATGCCCTGGTAAGGGAAAACCTGAAATCAGCTTTTCAGCAGAAAGGTATTGACTGGCTGAGATCGAAGGTTAAGGAATCTGACCCTGTTTATTATGAACAGGTCGACCGGAATAATCCGAAGCGCTTGTTGAAAGCTTTGGAAATCAATGCCATGACCGGACGGCCGTATTCTTCCTTCCTTACACGGCAACATAAGGCAAGGAATTTCAATATCCTTTATACAGGCTTGAATATGGAGCGAAAAATGCTGTATGACAACATCAACAACCGGGCGCTAACCATGATCCGTGAAGGATTAGTGGAAGAGGCGAAAGCGTTGCTGCCGTTCCGTAACCTGAACGCGCTTAATACGGTGGGATATAAAGAGATTTTTGACCATCTCGAAGGCAAGACCACGCTGGAGGAAGCCGTTGACCTGATCAAGCGCCATACCCGGCAGTATGCCCGCAGACAGCTGACCTGGTTCAGGAGAAACCCGGATATACGGTGGTTCACTCCCGATGAACAAAAGGAGATGATAGGGTATATAACGGAACGGACAATCGGATAGTTGTGCAGCGGACACTTTTCACTTTTAAAATCCCGCTTGTCCAATAGAAATAATGATAACATAGTAGTAATTTTATGATTCATATATTTTTGAAAATGCGCATCATAAACGTTTTATATCCGGTTCTTTTCTCACTGCTGATCCTCGCCGCCATGCCGGAACCTGCCTTCGCCCAGCCGATTGAAATAACGTCGAGCGAGTTCAATTATAACATGGGGAGCACTACCGTTCATAAAATCATCGGTCATGATCCTGAACACTATTATGTGCTGAAACATTACGGAGGGCAATACCATCTTGAAAAACTCGATCGGAATCTCAATCTCGTAACGGATGAACCGGTAAAACTGTTTGAGGGTTTGAAAACCTATGACCTGGAATCCATTGTTCATTTTCACAACGAGTTGTATCTCTTTGTTTCCCGGAGAAAGCTGGCTGAAACGGACCTCTATTACCAGAAGATAGACAAGGAAACCTTGCTGCCGCTGACCGGATATATCGAACTTACCACGATAAAATTCATCAGGGGCAACTGGCCTGATTTTTACTTTGCCCTTTCCAGGCATGAAACCACGCTCATGATTGCCTGCCGCATCAAGCTTCAGTGGGAAAAGGTCCAGCATAACGAGTTTTATTTATTTGACAAGGGATTGGAGCTATTGTGGAGCAAAAAGGACTTTTATGAGTTTTCAGGACAGGGTCCGAGAGAAAATTATTACCTGGTGGATGAACAAGGTAATGTTTCCATCCTGAGCCTTATCAAAAGGGAATCCATCATTTCTCTGTTTCAGGATATTAAAAACAGCTATATTATCTATCGCTATACGAATGAAGGCAAATCTTTCAGAGAATATCCCATTACCCTGGAAAACCGTTATATAAGAGGTATCAGGATCCTCGGCAGCGAGCATGGCGATCTGATCTGTGCAGGCCTCTATTCCGAATTGTTCCGGGCCGGAGTGGGAGGGACCTTTTTCTTCAGGATCGACCCCGCGGATGGTATCATATATGATAACCAGTCACACGCTTTCAACGATGAATTCCTGTCGCGTCTGGCTGCCATCAGGGAACCTGTTATGGCTGACGATGAGCTGATGAAATATGTACTGACCGATCTTGTCATGAGAAAAAACGGCAATATTATCCTCATTGCCGAACAACTTTTCGAACAGAGCTTCGATACATACAATAACCTGATCATTGCCAGCTTCGATTCAACGGGTATGCTGAATTGGAGCCAGGTGGTCCCCAAGAACCAGGATTTTGATATGCGATACCTGATACAGCATGAAGTTGAAATTGATGAATACCGGGATATGATAATGGAAACCGGCTCGATCAATGACTATGTAGAGAATTATTGCTCTTATGCGCTGATCGCTCCGATAGACAAGAACGACATTACCCTGCTTTTTAACGACCATATCCGGAATATTGAAACCGGGGAGAAACACAGGAATTTCAGCAATCCGCGTAAGTCATACTTGGCCGCTGTGCACATTGACGAATTCGGCAACCTGAAAAAGTACGATGTATTGCACTGGAAAAGAAAGGCTTTGTATCCCGAGCCGATACGGTATTACGATACATTGGGCGAAACCGTGATCATTCCGGCCTTCAAATCGAGAAAATTCAATTACTATAAAATCACCGCCAGGTATTAATATCCGATATCCTGCTTGGGTTTAGACCTTCGCAGGGTGACAGGATGGTAAAGTAGTTTACTATGGTTGAACCGGCAATAAAACATTTCAATATAAGGGTTTACGGACTGGTAATCAATGAAAATGGCCAGGTATTGCTGACAGATGAATATATGCTTGACCGGCGAATGACAAAATTCCCGGGTGGGGGAATGCAATTCGGGGAAGGTCCGATAGATTGTCTGAAACGGGAGGCTATTGAGGAGTTTGGCCAGGAGGTGGAGATAACCGATCATTTTTATACCACTCATTTTTTCCAGCAGGCTCTTTTTTATCCCGATTACCAGCTGATCAGTATTTATTACCGGATGAAATTTAAAGACCCCCCTGGTTTTAAAATATCAACCATCCCATTCGATTTTCCTGAAATGATCAATGGACAGCAATCGTTCCGGTGGGCTGACATCCTCACGATGAAAGAAGAGGAGCTGAGTTTTCCCATTGATAGGTATGTGTTGGGATTGTTAAAGCACTACATTGCAAAACCATTGCATTCCTGAGGACACCCTGTCAGGGTGGGGGTACCCTGTCAGGGTGTCGGTGATTAGGTTATGCTGAAAAAAATTCGTTCATTTGCAGGATTGATAGACAAAGGGACCATGCAGGCAGTTATCCTGGCCGGGGGCAAAGGCAGCCGGCTGGCTGAATTTACAAAGGAAATACCCAAACCGATGCTGAGCATCGGGACAAAGCCTTTGCTCCTGCATCAGATTGAGCTTTTACGACGTTACGATATCCGTGACATTATTATCCTGGTGAACTATCTCAAAGATCCCGTTATGGCATTTTGCGGTGACGGCAGTCAGTGGGATGTCAGGATTTCCTATTTCGAGGAAAAGGAGCCGTTGGGGACTGTCGGCGGCATAGGGGAAATCGAATCCCTGATCAGGGGTGATTTTCTGGTGTTGTATGGCGATGTGATGATCAACATGGACCTCTCTCTTCTGGTAGCTTATCATCGGAAAAAAGAAAGTGAGTGCACCCTGGTGCTTCATCCCAACGATCATCCTTATGACAGTGACCTGGTTGAAATGAATGACGAAGGCCGGATCATGGCCTTTCACTCCAAACCGCACCCTGCAGAATTCCTCTACCATAACCTGGTAAATGCCGGTGTTTATGTATTCAGTCCGGCCATTATGCAATACATCGAAAAGGGCAAAAAGGCAGATTTCGGCAGGCAGGTTTTCCCCTCAGTCTGCCAGAAGATCAGGATGTATGGCTATCGTACGGCAGAATATCTGAAGGATATGGGGACTCCCGACCGGCTTCAGCAGGTAAATGCCGACTGGCAATCGGGTAAAATTGCCGGTGCCGGTTATCAGCATAAAAAAAGAGCTGTTTTCCTCGATCGTGACGGTGTGCTGAATATAGAAAAGAGCTTTATCAGCCGGACTGAGGATATGGAAATCTATGAGTTTACACCCGGTGCTGTCCGCCGCATCAATCAATCAGGTTGCCTGGCCGTTGTCGTTACCAACCAGTCAGCCATTGCACGTAACCTTTGCACATTGGATGAACTGGACGCCATTCATAAAAAGCTTGAGACTGATCTCGGACAAAAGGGCTCCTGGCTGGATGCCATCTATTACTGTCCCCATCACCCTGCCAAAGGTTATCCGGAGGAAAATCCGGCCTATAAGATGGATTGTGACTGCCGGAAACCCAAAACCGGTATGTTTTTGAAAGCGGCAGATGAATTTCACATCGATCTTTCCCGGTCGGTGATGATCGGAGATTCCGAGCGTGACATACAGGCCGGGAAAAATGCCGGCTGCATAACCATCGGGGTTCGTACCGGTTATGGGATAAAGAAAACGAAGGTTATGCCCGATTATTTTTTTGAAGACCTGAAAGAGGCTGTTGATTTTTTGCTGGATGATCCGTATGAAGATCTTTTCAAAATCTTATATGAGCGATATACAGGGAAGGGAAAAAAACCATTTGTCATTTCGGTTGCAGGGAATGCCCGTTCTGGGAAGAGCACCCTCTCATCCGCCCTGCAGCTGAAATTCATGCAAAGCGGGGTAAAAGCGCAAAAGATTGAACTGGATCACTGGATACTTCCTGAGCATCAGCGCGACTTGTGCAGGAATGTTTATGACAGGTTTCAACTTGGCAGGATGGCAGATGAAATTACCCGGCTGATGGAGGGCGAGACCATTGAGCTCTCTACCTATGCCAATCACCCTGAAAGATCATCCCTGCCGTTGGAATATTCCTGCGGCGATAGCGATGTAATGATCCTGGACGGAGTGGTTGCCCTCAGTCATGATGCTCTTCGCCGCCTGGCTGATTATAAAATCTTTATGGAAATTCCCGAACCGGCATTCATCGTTCGATTTTTACAATATTACCGCTGGCGCGGGCAGCATGAGAAAGAGATCCTGGAAAAGCTTGAAAAAAGAAAATCCGATGAATATCAATTAATAGAAAAAGAGCGTAAATTTGCTGACCTTGTGATTAATCCATTCAGTTCATGATCATCACCCGTACACCGTTCCGGATCAGCTTTGTCGGCGGAGGCTCCGATATGGAAACATTCTATTCGCGTCACCAGGGGGCCGTGCTGTCGACGTCGATCAATAAATACATGTATATTTCCACCCATAAATTCTTTTTTCGCGATCAGATCAGGGTGAAATATTCACAGACCGAGACCGTAAACAGACTGCATGATCTTAAGCACCCCTTATTGCGTGAAGCCATGCTGAAGACGGGTGTACAGGGTGGCATTGAGATCAGTTCGATTGCCGATATTCCGGCCGGTACGGGTATGGGCTCTTCTTCTTCCTTTACGGTTGGCACCTTGCACAACCTGTATGCGATAAAACGACAGTATGTTACGCATGAAACGCTGGCCCGGGAGGCCTGTGAGATCGAAATTGAGAAATTAGGGGAGCCCATCGGCAAACAGGATCAATATGCAGCGGCTTTTGGAGGATTGAACGTGATCTATTTCAATCCCGACGGCAGTGTAAGAATAGAGCCGCTGTATATCAAGAACGAGGTTTACATGCAGCTGCAGCGTAACCTTGTCATGCTTTACGTGGGCAATCAGCGTAAAGCTTCTGATATCCTCACGGAACAAAAGCAGAATGTTATACAGGAAGAAAAATTCCATACCCTCAAATCGATGGTCTACCTGGTGTCTGATCTCAGGAACTGTCTTTACGCCGAAAGGCTGGAGGATTTCGGAAAGATACTCCACGAGAATTGGATATTGAAGCAAAAGCTGGCATCGCAGATCAGCAATCCTGAAATTGAAAAAATATACCGTACCGGCATCGAACATGGAGCAACCGGAGGTAAATTGCTGGGTGCAGGAGGCGGGGGATTCATGCTTTTTTATTGCGACGAGAAGAAACAGCAGCAACTGCTGGAAAACTTAAAGCCCTTGCAGCCATTTGATTTCTCTTTTGATCGTGAAGGATCTAAACTAATTTATTATGCCGATGAAGAGTTCTGAGTTTAAGTTATATTTTTCGCGTATTGCCGAAACCCTCGATAAACTGGATATACAAGCCATCGAACAACTGGTTGAATGGTTGCTGAGAGCCCGGGAAAGGGAAAATACTGTTTTTATCTTCGGAAACGGGGGAAGCGCAGCCACGGCTTCGCATGTTACCGGTGACTTTCTGAAAGGAATATCGTATGAACTGGACAAGCGTTTCAGGGTGATGTGCCTGAGTGATAATATCTCAGCTGTCACAGCCATATCAAACGACCTGGGGTATGAAACCATTTTTATCGAACAGCTAAAGGTCTTTCTGAAGAAATACGACCTTGTCATAGGCATTTCAGGCAGCGGCAATTCCGCCAATGTTGTCAGAGCCATGGAATATGCCCGGTCAAAAGGAGCCGTAACGGTGGCGATGTGCGGTTACAGGGGCGGCAAAATAAAGGAACTGGCCGACCTGGTCATTCATGTTCCCATCCACGACATGGAAATCACGGAAGATATCCATATCATTATTTTCCACGCTGTGAAACAGGTACTGATCAAAAGACTGAAAGGTGAAAATTATTCCATGGGCGACATTTATGACGCGAGGGTGAAGGAATAGAAAGACTTGTGGCCTGTAAAGCAGGATATCTTTCAGTTTACTATAAATCCATACGACCGGCTAAGTTTTGAAAGTCTCAGATAATACAATCCCTGTCTGAGGCCGGAGATATCGACAAACGATGTTTCATCCTGAATGCGGCCGTTGAGTACCACCTGTCCGATGGTATTGACAATGCAGAACGTTTCTCCTATGATTTCCCGGTCTCCCGTAACTTTAATGCAACGATGAACCTGATCGGTAAAAAAACGGATTTCACGGAATAAAGGCTCCCGGATATTCATAGCACTGCATGAAATAACCACCAGGTCGGTTTGTACAGCGGCGCTGCAATTGTTTTCATCCGCATAGGTATAGGTAAGGATGTGATAACCGACACCGGCGGCTGACGGATCAAAGGATTCACCGTAAACAGCGGTTCCTGCATAAAGGCCTCCTGAGGGACTGCCTCCGGATAAGCTGAGTATGGGACTGTTCATACACAAAGGACTGATATCAGCCAGTGAAACCTCAGGAAAACCATTGACCACAATGGTTTTCAGATCACTGTTGATGCAACCATGGGCATCGGTGCAGGTATAGGTTATGGAATGGGTCCCCGGTCCTGCGATGGCAGGATAGAACAGACCTCCTTTGACGCCTGATCCTGAATAAATACCTCCGGAAGGATTTCCCCCGGAAAGAAGAATAGCATCATCATTGGAACAAACTGCCTTGAAATCATTCAGCGTTACCGGTGAGGCATCAAAACCGGCAATGGAAATATTTAGCGTATTCCCGGTAATCATTGGATTGCTGCTTAGAATCCTGATCAGGTATCCGTCCCCTGCAGCAGCACCAGCAGGAATCTGAGCCCGGAGGGTTCCTTTTGTTTTTGCGGTCAGAGAACCGATCTCTACCGGATTTTCAAAGTTACCTGAAGCATCACTAAGCTGGGCTGTAAAAACATTATCATCACCGAAAGACCCGGTAAGCGAAAGGCTGACATTCACATAGCTTTTCCGGCCGTAGGATGTGCCTTCGATGCAGGCAAAATGGTTTGATTCCTCAAAGTATTTTGCGAAAAAAATATCACCAGACCTTAATCCGGTTAATTCTTCCAGGGCTTCACCGGGATTAAAATCAACGGTTCCCTGCAGTGTACCGGTAATCAGAATACTTCCGGCTGCATCTTTAATAATTGAGTTTACATCGTCGGACTCCGTACCACCCAAGCTGAAGCTGCACAAATAATGTCCATCAGCATCAACCTTGGCCAGGAAGATATCAAACTTGCCTTTTGAGGTCTGGATGCTGTTTGTGCCGGAACCCGGATCCAAATCAATAGTGCCGGAAAACCGGCCGGCGATATAACAACTCCCGTCTTCTTCTGCCAACAGGTCACAGCTTCGATCTTCCCAGGTACTTCCCATCTGCCTGGCAAAAATACAAGCGCCTGATGTATCATATTTGGCCAGGAATATATCATCATTTCCCGTACTGCTAAGGATCGAATTGCCGGGACCGGGATCAAAATCAACCGTATTGCTGAAACTCCCGGTTACATAATAATACCCGTGTGAGTCGGTAGCGATGGAATAACCCCGGCCATAACCGTTTAATACTTGGGTAAACACAGTGTCACCTTGGGCATTCAGCCGGGCCATCAAAATTCTCGGGTTATTGTAGCTTTGGCTATTGGTTTCACCGGCAATGTAAATGTTATGTTCCTTATCAACTGCAATGTCATACGCTTTATTAACAAGATCTTTTCTGAGCACTTTGGTGAAAACGTACTCAAAAGAAGATGTATACCTGGCCACAAAGATATCATCCCAGAAACTATTGCCCAGTATAGCTTTACCTGCACCGGGATCGAAGTCAGCTGTATCCGTCAGATATCCTGTGATACAAATAGAGCCATCTGGGTCAAAGCACCAGTCAGCGAAAACTGCATTATTCCCGATTCCTGCTGCATTCACAAAATTCCCGCCGGCGTCATACCGGGCCATATAATTTCCCGCCGGCAAAAATTTCGTGTTTTCACCGGGATCAAGATCGGTTTTGCCTGTATTGCTTCCCATCACGTAAATATCACCTTTGGAATCTACTAAAACTGATTGGCAGGATCCTCCTCCATGCAATTGCTTAACATAAACCAGTCTTCCGTCGGCTGTGTACTTGGCAAAAAACGGATCAGGATCATGGTAATCCGTCTCTGAGAAGTCTGTTGCGGTAAGCATGACGGTATCGGGTCCGGGGTCAAAATCGAGCCTTCCGAAAAATGAACCGGTTAAATATATATTCCCCACCCTGTCAGTGGTTATGCTGGAAGAACCATCATCCCACTTTAAGAATCCGTTATAAAAACCCATCTGGTTGGCCCATTGGTAATCTCCATCGTTGCTGTACTTGCCAAGAAAGGCATTGCCGACATAAGCCCCGGCTGTCATTTCATGGGTCGCGGCTCCCGGATCAAAATCAACCGTTTTGCTGAAAAATCCTGCCAGTATGATATTGCCTTCATGATCCGTCGCCATACCCTCACTTCCAATTTGATTGTAGGTTGTCCCTGTTTTTGTCAAGGCCAGCGTTTTGACATACATAAAAGCGCCGGAACTGCTGTATTTGGTTAGAAAAGAACCCATGGCTGCACCAGGAGAGGCTACACCCGGACCAGGATCGAAGTCTACCTTATTGCCCTGCTTGAAATCTCCCGATAGATAAATATTGCCTGAAGGATCCAATGCTATGGGTATCTTATCGCCTGCCCCGGTTGCAACTGCTGCGCCCAATCCATGCGCAAACTGATAGCCGATTGAGACATCATATTTGGCAACAAACAGGTTGAAGCCTCCAGTGCTGGTCAGATTACTGGTTTCCGGGCCGGGATTGAAATCAACCGTATTTTCAAAGTAGCCTGTCAGGTAGATATTATTTTCTGCATCCAGGATAACGGAATTTGCATAATCATAGCCTGATCCTCCAAAGGTATGGACTGAAAGATAATTCCCCGATGCATCATACCGGGCCAGGTAAAAATCATATTCGCCTGCACTGGTTTTATTGACCGTCCCGGCTCCCGGATCGAAATCAATGGTTTCTGTGAAATAACCTGTTGTAAAAATATTCCCGGTTGCATCAACGGCAATGGATTGGCCGGAGCAGGTGCCTGTTCCGCTCATGCCTTTGACATATAAATATTCGCCGGATGAATTATACCTGGCAATAAATATATGTCCCATAATATTAAAGGGAAGAGTGGCCGTACCGGGGCCCGGATCAAAATCAGCATTATTGCCGCAATAGCCTGTAAGATATAGATTTCCTGACTGGTCAACGGCTAACGCTTTTGCTACCTCGTAACCAGTGCCACTGATCGACTTCGCAAACACAAGCTTTCCTGAGGGAGAATACTTGGCAAAATAGGTGTCATCAACTCCCCCGTTGTACAGATTGAAGGTGTCGGCACCGGGAGCAAAATCAACCGTCCCTGTGAAGACTCCGGTGATGTATGCGTAACCCGAACGATCCAGCGCAAGTCCTGCAACCTCTTCATTTTCAGTACCTCCCATTCCA
Organism: uncultured Bacteroidales bacterium; assembly: GCA_964390385.1. Lineage (GTDB taxonomy): Bacteria > Bacteroidota > Bacteroidia > Bacteroidales > UBA10428 > UBA5072. The sequence goes on from CAYMJH010000042.1 coordinate 19,066, forward strand.
ACGGCAAATACAAAATTTCCTGAAGCGTCATATTTTGCCAGGAATATATCCTGCGCTCCTTTGCTGAATAAATTGGAAACACCCGGCCCCGGGTCAAAATCAGCTGTTCCGGTGAACACTCCGGTTACAATGACATTATTAAAGGCATCGGTTTTGACATCAGCCGCTGCAATTACACCTCCCGCGTTTATGTTGTTAAGTACTTTCGCATAATCCAGGTGGAATTCATGGGTTTGCGCGCTGATGGCCGGGCAGAGCATAATCATACCCATTAACGGAAAGCGGAGCATTGATTTCATGGATAAGGTATTAATCAGTGACTTAGGATTAACGTTTTCAGTGTTTTAAGGATTATATGTAACCAGGCTGATGAAACTTTCATTGCATTCACCGGATCCCGGTGCATGTTGCACAGGGGCTAAAAGTAGCAGAAGCTGGATTGAAGTGAATCATCATTGATAATGATTTTGAAGCCCTATTCATGGTGATTTTTACCGGCATTCAGGCATGACATTCCGAACGCATACTATCCCTGGCCGGCCAGCATATGAATGATTAAATCGGAGAGTTTCTGTTTGCCTGTCTTTTCAAGAATATTCTTGCGGTGGGTATCCACCGTTGATTTGCTGATGAATAAAACGTCGGCTATTTGTTTGCTGGTGTATCCTTTGATCACATACCTCAATATTTCTTTTTCCCGGTCGCAAAGAGGTTTTAACAGCGGCAGTTCGAAAGCCTGGTCAATTTGAGATTTGGTTTTTATATACCGCTCCAGGGTCTCTTTCAGTTCGGCAATGTCGATGGGTTTCAACAAATAGTCGAAGGCCGATTCTTTTATGGCTTTTATGGCATATTGCTGCCAGGCGGTAATGAATATGAAGGTGGGGTAGTACTGGTTTTCCCTGATTCTTTTAACCACTTCAAAACCATTCATCCGGGGCATTTCCACATCGATGAATACAATATCGGGTTTCAACGCCATAATTTTATCGATGGCAACTTCCGGTGATTCTTCTTTTGTCAGTACTTTAACGCACCCGAGCTTTGCCAGGAGACTATCCAGCCGGTTCATGATCTGTATTTCGTCATCGACTATGATGCAGGTGATTGGGTTCATCGAAGCATTCGTTTAAGTAAAGGTTTTTCAGATATTATTTCGGTATGGTCTGATGAATGATTCTTTGCGGTTTTAAGGGGATTTGAATCTTAACCCCGGTACCGGCAGGTGTATTATCATGAAACAGATCTGTTATGTGATAGGTAATTTTTATATTGTTAAGCTGGTAATAATAATCAATGATCTTATTCAGGATCTCCATTCCCTTTCTGGTTGAATGGCTGCCTGTTTCCTTTGCTTTTGCACGTCCGATGCCATTGTCGGCAATATCGATACAGATCGAGCCATTGCTTTTCCATGCGCTGATATTGAGTGTACCCCCCGCATTTAAATGCTTCAGCCCGTGCTTAACAGCATTTTCAACAAATATATGGACAATCATTTTTGGAATCAGTACCTGCACATCGAGATTTTTCTCTATATCTATAAAGAAGGCAAACCTGTTATTATACCTGAATTTCATGAGTTCGAGGTAGCTTTTAACAAAATCAAGTTCTTCCCTGAGACTGATCTGGATTTTTTCGGAATTTATTATCTGTGCTTTCAGCAACCTGGCATAATTGTCGAAGATATAATTGGCGCGTTCGGTATCTTTTTCATTGATGAGGTTTCCGAAGGAAGCAAACATATTGAAGGTAAAATGCGGGTCGAGTTGATTTTGTATCGATTTGACCTGCAGTTCGGATATCTGCCGCTGGATATTGTCGGTCCTCAGCCTTCGGTATTGAACGATTTGCCGTATTACTGATAAAAGAAACAGGAACAACAAAAAGATTGCGACAAGGAGGAAATACCTGTATCTGTATAGGAAAGTCGTTTCATAAGAAACGTAATATAGTTGTCCGGCAGAATCAACGAATAATTTCGGTTTTTCCCCCTGTTTTTCAATAACGGAAATTTGTCCTGAACTCACGTATTCGTTGAGCTGAAGTTTTACAGGGTCAGAAAAATCAGAACGGTATATGATCATTTCCCCTTGCTTTTTACCGGGCAGGATATATTCCTTTCTGCCATCGCAATCCAGATCTTTTTTTTGCATTTCCAGCACACTTGCGATGTCCCTGGTTTTTGCCACCTTATGCAGGCGCAAAAGGCTGTCGATTTGCATAACGCAGGCATCATGGCTGATCATACAGATAGTCCTGTAAGCATCATCAGTGGCAAAAACAGGGGAGTATATCCAGTTTTCGGGGGATTCTATTTTTTTCTCACGGATCTTGTTGCCGTTTAGGTCAAACAAAGCCATAAAACTGGGACAGTCTTCCATGCCTTGATAAACATGGATACCCAGAAGGCCGTATTTTCCTCCGTAAAAAAATGGTATAAACCGGCTCAAGGCAGGATGCTTATCAAAGTGCACGGGAGGAAATTTGAATGTCATATCGGATTTAAAAAGCATTAACCAGGTGTACTGGTCGGTAAAGTCAATGTCTGAACTGCAATTTCCTGTTGCGTGTGTAAGGCCGCAGAAAAATTCCGGAGAATGATCTCCATCGAAATCAAACATCAGGGGATTCAGCAGCAAAGAACAACTTTCAGGGGATGTCATAACAGTATCGCCAACCGGATCATAGGCGAACATATTTCGGGGTTGCTTGGTAAATCCTGACCGTACAGCCCAGTATATTTCCCTGATACCATCCTGGTTGTCATCGTATGTTGAACAGGGCAAAACCGTGAAGTCATAAGCGCCGCCGGCAACTCTGTTTATACTGCATATCGTTTTATTTTCGAATTCAATTTTCCCATTGATGGCGTCGAGGCAATGAATATACAGGCTGTCGTTATCGCTCACAGTAAAAAAAATGATCTCCCGGATGCCATCGTTATCGAAATCTGAAATAAACGGTGACAGGGTGTTTGCCCCGATCCCTTTAAAATTCCATTGTTCAATGGTCTTATTCTGATTAAATACTACAATTCCCAGTCGGTTGCTATAAAACTCGTGGAATTCGATTTTTTCACTGTTCCCGTCATCGTTCAGGTCTTCATAACAGGTAAAGACTTCTTCTGATTTTCCCTGCATGGAAACAACTTCTGTTTTGTATTTTGAGCCTGCAAATAGCAGCATCACCCATGCGCAAACGGTAAGAAACAAAGCTGTGATGAACCTGTTGCCAATAAGGGAATGCAAATTTTTCACAAGACTGCCTGATATGATCATGACAAATATAACAGCAAGGAATTATTGTTGAGAGAAGTTAATATAAATCTACACGCTGCCGTTGGATAGCGGTGAAGGATTACCTTCTTTCTTTATCCTTTTCAGCACAAGATTCAATGCCACCAGCAGGATCACCAGCAGGGAAAAGAACCTGGCCGTGCGTCCGATATAATCGCCGTGTTTTACATAGAAGGTTAGCTTATCATTGGCATTCAGGGTTGTCCGTATGGCCCCTCTTTCCCACCAGGTAAGTTTTTGCAATACCTCACCCCGCTGGTTGATGAAGCATGAAATGCCGGTGTTAGCGGAACGGGCCACGCTTCTCCTGGTTTCGATGGCCCTGATGCTCGAAAAGGCATTATGCTGGCGGTATCCCGGTGTATCTCCCCACCATCCGTCGTTGGTAACCACGAAGATCAGGTTGGCCCCGTTCCTGATGTACCCGGTGACAAATTCACCAAAGACCGATTCATAGCAGATCACCGGTGCAACCCTTGTGGAATCAGCGGATGAAACAAAGGTGCCCCGGTCATCCTGCGTGCCCCAGCCCCGGAAAGTGCCTCCCAGGCGCAGGGTGATCTTTTCAAGAAATTTAAGGTACTTTGCGTAAGGCATAGTCTCAACGCCAACAACCAGCTTCGACTTAAAATAAAAAGGCACGTCAAGTGTTGAATCGAGTTGTATGGCTGCATTGTAACTGTCATAGTAAAACTCACCGTTCGGTAACAGCCGGGCGTTTTTGGTCAGCTTATCTCCGGGCCAGAAACGCCTGTAGCACTGTATTCCAACTACGTATTTCGCTCCCGGATACCGTTTCAGGAAGTTGCGGATCATTTTAATGTCCGGCACCTCTTC
>CAYMJH010000043.1:0-22255 GCA_964390385.1 uncultured Bacteroidales bacterium
AGCCTTATTCCTTACAAAAATTACTTACCCGGAGGGCCTTAAGTTAACATAAGGGTATAACATTTAAGATGAATCGCCGTATATAAGTCTGTAACATTTGCGGAATGAAGATGAAGAAATCTCTTTTTATGTTGCTGGTGCTTGCGATGATGGGCAATCTGGCTCACTGCCAGATGGGGATTCCAAAAGCACAGGCTATGTTTATTTTCAATTTCTCAAGGTTGATTGAATGGCCGGTCTCTTACCGGACCGGGCCTTTCATCATTGGTGTGTTGGGTACGTCATCGGTTGCCGAAGAACTCGATCTCTACACCAAAGGCAAGAAAGTGGGAACCCAGGAAATTCAGATTATGCGGTACAAGACAGCCCAGGAGATTACTTCATGTCACATTTTGTTTGTGCCTTTTGCCCGTTCCAAACAGTTGGGAGAGATCTCGGCGGCCATTCAGGGTAAGAGTACCCTGATCATAACGGAAAAAAACGGGGCATTGAACGAAGGTTCTGTCATCAATTTTATCGTGCTGGAAGATAAGCTGAAATTTGAGCTGAAGGCTGAAAATGCCAACAGGATGGGCATTAAAGTCAGCTCGAAGCTTGAAGAAATGGCCTTGTCAGGTGCCTGATAAACCTTTTCTGATCCAACCTTCCCTGCACTTCCCGATCCGTTAAAACCTACCCTCCGTCACGGAAAATTCCTCCTTCGTCAAGTTCCATTCTGATCTGACGGGTTTTGGTTCAACATTTGAACCTTAATCCCGTATAAAAAGGTAACTATCAACAAAGACCAATGAAACGCATTGTACTGTATATCGGATTGTTATGCCTTGCCATTCCGGCAAAAGCACAAACAGAAATACCTAAAGCCCAGGCCATGTTTATTTACAATTTCTCAAGACTCATCGAATGGCCTGCCACCAATAAAGCAGGACCTTTTATCATCGGTGTCCTGGGAAACTCAGCAGTTGCCACCGAGATTGAGCTCTATTCAAGGGGCAAAAAAGTCGGGATCCAGGATATTCTGATCAAGCAATACAAAACCGTTGATGAAATTTCAACCTGTCACATATTATTTGTTCCCTTTGCCAGAACAAAGCAAATGCCTGATATTTTACAGGCCATACGCGAGAAAAACGTTCTGCTGATCACGGAAAAGAACGGCGCTCTCGACGAAGGATCAGCCATTAATTTTGTGCTGATGGCCGACAAGATCAAATTTGAGCTGCAGCCTGACCATATCACAAAATACGGGCTAAAGTACAGCTCAAAGCTGCAGGAAATGGCTAAAGGCGGTTCCTAGTATACAGCAGCCTCATTTCCATTCCCGAAGGGTGTGATCAGGTGTTCCAGATCTCCCAGGCCTTTTCTGCCTGCAAGTGAAGCATTTCCATTCCATTGACAGTGCGAGCCCCCATTTCCCTGCCCTTTGCAAGAAATTTCGTCTCGGGGGGATTGTATACCAGGTCATACAACAGGTGTTTCTCCGTTAAAAACTCATACGGTATATCAGGACAGGTGTCAGCGTTGGGATACATGCCGACCGGTGAAGTATTGACAACAAGCTGGAAATTGTATAAAACCGGACCGCAGAGTTCCGCATAGGATATCTGGCGGCCGCTGCCCGGATGCCGGGAAACAAAGAGGCAGGATATTCCCAGGTTTTCCAGCACATGGGCAACCGCCTTGGAAGCCCCACCAGTGCCTAAAATCAGGGCATTTTTCATATTCCGGTCCAGCCATGGCTTCAGCGAGGCATAAAATCCAAAAGCATCCGTATTGTAGCCCTCCAGTTTTACCTTTCCTTGCAGACGGTTGATGCTGATGGTGTTCACGGCACCAATGGCCCGGGCGTTTTCGTCGATGCTGTCCAGCAATCCCAGGACCTTTTCTTTGTAAGGTATGGTGATGTTCAACCCGGCAAGCTCCGGATGATTCTCAATCAATGCAGGCAATTCATCCAGGGAGGACAGCGGGAAATTCTCATACCTGCAGCCGGTTATTTTTTCACGCCGGAATTTTTCCGCAAAATATTGCTTTGAAAATGAATGAGACAGGGGAAAGCCGACAAGTCCGTAGAGTTTCATGCTTTCAACCTCCGGGTTCATATCTTTTTGTACTTATCCGAATCGGGCCGGTATGCTGTAAGTTCGGCAGGGAGAAAATCAAAGAATGTATCGCCACGAAGGCCTAGTCTCAGGCATTCAAGCGGTATAACGTCAACCGGAGCGATGTTGCCCAGGTTAACATTGGCGCCCATCAGTTTCACGAACCATACCTGCTGTTTTCCGGTGGGAGCTTCCCATAGGATCTTGCCCGGTTCAATCTGTCGCGTAATATGCGTGATGAGCTCCTCGTTGGCTGTTCCGTCATGATGGTATATGCCCACGGTTCCGCTTTCGCGGGCTTCTGCTATCACCTTCCATGAACCTGTTGAAAGCTCTGTTTTCATCATCTCGATCCAGATATTGTCCGGAATTTCAACGCCTTTCTGCTTGGAACCCACCTCGGAGAGTACCGTAACATGAGTTGACAGTGTTTTGATATATTCAAGTTTTTGATGATGAGGCATATACATTGATCCGTCTGATATCTCGGCCGTATCAAGCTTCAGCCTGTCCAACAGTTTCAGGTAATCGTCGACCATTCCCCGTATCGCAAAGGCTTCAAAGAGAGTACCTCCCAGGTAAACCTTCAGGCCGGCTTCGTGGTAAAGCCTGATTTTGGTTTCCAGTATTTTTCCCGTAACAACAGAGGTTCCGAATCCCAGCTTTACCAGGTCGGTGTATCCGGCAGCGGTTTCGACAAAATTTTCAACATCACGGACACTCAATCCTTTGTCCATCATCATAGTCAACCCATTCTGCCTGGGTTTAGAAGGCCGTTCGGGCATGAAAGGCAATTTTATTTCCATGGTCATCTTGGTTTATAATTATTATTCAGGGCAGCTTTGGCTGAACCATTGATTCCATAGCATTTCGGGTTTCCAGGCAAAGCGCCTTCAGTTCGGCTACCAGCACGTGATCATTGCCCAGGGTGGCAGCTATTTGGTCAATATGTTGCTGAAGCTTAGCCATCGCTTCACCTCCGGCCCGGTAGTTTTTATTCACCTGGTCCCTCTGTTGCAGGCGTAAATTGATCTCGAGCATGCCGGCCAGGACATCGCCGAACATCATCAGCTCTTCGGCTACGGCAATGCCATACCGGGAAACCAGTATCTTCCAGAGCGAAAAATCAGGGTCATAGGCCTGCATGTTCCAGTAAAAGTCGTTGGCTGTGAGTATCTTTATTTTTTCAAGTTCTGACTGAACCTGCTGATTGATCAATACCCTCTTATGGTTCAGCAAGTGGCGGTAAAAATACAATTCCGCATTTTCATAAGGTTCGAGGAAATTATAAAGCCTGAGTTTTCGGGGAAAATAGGGCACTGCTCCGCCATAACCGGCCTTTTTTGAAGCCGTAAGAAGCGAGTTGTCCAGCAGCACGGTTTTGTTTTTCAACAGGCCTTCATACCTGAATATGTCGGCGGCATCCGTTTTCACTGTATAAAACGAACTGCCCGACCACAGCAATGAAACCTGTTCGTCAATTTCATCCATCGAGGTGGCAAGCAGAGCGTCGGCGTATCCCAGGGAATAGTCAATGAGTTCATTGTTGTACCAGGGCAGGCAATACTCCAGTATTCCCGAAGGGTAACGCGAACGCATATGCTGTTGGAGCCTGAGCAAAAACCCGGTCTCATTCCTGAAATTGTCAGCCAGTTTGAGAACACCGGACAAATTATAGCCCAGGGTGGAGTCGCAGGGGCAGATAAAAGACGGGGCAATGGAAATACCCAATGCATTTGCCTGATGCCCGGCGTCCATCAGGCGGATGACGAGTTCTTCCGTCTTTTTGTCGTCCGGGATACTGCAGTCCCTTTCAGCGGGTGCTGATTCCCATCCCCAAAAGCTGTCAGCGGAGGCAGGGACAATCCATTGCATGAAATTAAATGCATCTGAATGCTGCCAGTGGCTGGCATAGGAGGTCAGCAAGCGTGAATAGGTAGCGAGATCCTTATCGAGGCCGATGCTGATATAGGTCCCGTTAACTTTAAACGGAAGGAGGTCCTGTACGGTATTCAGATAGCGGTCGAGTTCCTGCTCATCCTTCCATGCATCGGCTTGGAAGAAACGCTGAAGGACATCGGGATAATCGATGATCCGCGCATTATAAAAAACAGGGAAGCGGTTGTCAAACAATTGCACGACGGTTGCAGCGGCATAGTAATCGCCGGTCTCATCGTTCCCGGCAAGAAAAACCACATTGGGAAGGTCGTTGCTTGTATACACGAAATACCCCTGGTCATGACCGGTGACCGCCTTGACCGGCAACATCTCCCTGTACTTGTAATACAGTGAATTCCTACCCACGCTGAAAACCATACCGGACTGGCTGAGTTCATCGTTGCCAATGGATGTCTGCGGTTCCAGTCTGTCAATGTCGTTTTTACCGGCTCCGGCATTGCTGAGACAACTCACCAGTTTTTCATGCAGCAGGGAGACAGCCCTCCTGGTATCTTCACCGGGTTGTGAAGGCATGACGATCCGGGGCAAAGCTTCCTTTACCTGTCCCTGTTTGTATAAAACCACGGAGGCCAGCCTGTCGACCTGTTTTGGCGTCGGAACGATCAGGTCCTGTTTGGTGAGGGAAGAATCCACGATAAGGGTGATACGCTCAAGGGGTGTAAAGTTGGACCGTGTATAGTGAAAATCGACATCATCCACCCAGAGGGTACCCGTGCCTTTAAGTCCGATAAAAAGCTTGACATACCGGGCATTGTCCGGAATATCCCCTTCATGAAAGGGAAAGCTGTGTGATTTGCCGATAATCCTGCCCCAGCCGAATTCCTTGATATGGTCGAAATTGGCCAGTGAAAGGGATTTGAACGAATTGTCAATTTGCTGACCCTTAAAGGGCACCGGGGAGCGGGAGCTGACCGGTATCTTGTTTTTGTCGAAAAAGAACAGTTTGATCTCCACCGCATCATGCATCCTGGTCCCCAGCCTGGCGCTGTAGGGCCGGATGTCGAGCATGCGGGCGTAAAAAGAAAAAGAGTAGTTGCCGGGTATGACGCGGATGAAATTGCTCATGATACCCTCGCCTTCACTCACCATTTCGTCAGCTGCCGTGCGTATGATCCTAATGGCATGTTGTCCGGAATAGACTTCAGCACCGGGAAGACCGGTGTCAGCACCCAGGTCAACCCAGGTCACATGGGTACCTCTTTTCTGCCATCCGTCAATTGAATAGGATTGGGTAAGAGAGTCTACCGACAGCCATTTCCCAATTTCAAAAGAACCGTTTCGGACGAGATTTCCTTTATCGGCCTTTTGCTGCCTTATAAAGTATGGGATAGCCAGGGGGTCATTGCTTGACCAGGCCGGTAACCTGTTCTCCTGGTTGCCTGCCTGCCGGCAGGAATAACCAAGCGCCCCGGCCATAAAGGCCATTGACAGCAGGATAAGACCGGGATGTTTCATTTCATTCAATGTGAAAATATGATGTAAATATCCCAATTTTTTTCCAATGAGGCTTAGTTTTCAGGAGCGTATCCGCGAAATGAAAACTGAAAGCCGGATGAACCCGACAGCACGGCGTAACGGGATAGGACTAAAATCCACCGGCAGGCAGCTTCATGGATATATCATTTTTTTGGCTGAAAGCAAAGTATTTTTCAGTAAAGCAACCACGGTAAGCATGCCAACCCCGCCCGGCACAGGTGTAATATAGCTGCACTTCGGGGCAACCTCGTCGAAGCTGACATCACCGGTGAGTTTCCAGCCTGACCGGGTAACCGATGATTTGACCCGGGTAATGCCGACATCAATGACGACAGCTCCTTCCTTCACCATATCAGCCTTGATAAATCCGGGCCGGCCAAGGGCAGCGATCAGAATATCGGCCTGCCGGGTAATATCGTTGAGACCGGTGGTTCTGCTATGGCAGAGGGTAACGGTTGCATCGCCCGGATAGCCTTTGCGCGAAAGCAGGATACTGACAGGTTTTCCGACAATATTGCTACGCCCGACAACGACGCAGGATTTTCCGGCGGTGGGAATGCTGTAACGTTGGATGATCTCCAGGATTCCGGCCGGTGTAGCAGAAATATAGGCCGGCAGGCCGATTACCGTACGGCCGATGTTCAGCGGATGGAACCCGTCGACGTCTTTCCCGGGTTCGATTGCCTCAATGACATGGTTTTCTGAAATGTGGTCCGGCAGGGGCAGCTGAACAATCAAACCGTCTATACCAGGGTCCCTGTTCAGGGCTGTGATCTTTTCCAACAGCACGCTTTCGGATACATCCTCCTCATAGCGCACCAGGGTTGATTTAATTCCTACCTCGTGGCAGGCTTTGACTTTGCCTGCTACGTATGTCTCACTGGCACCGTCATGTCCCACCAGTATAGCGGCAAGATGCGGCGTTTTACCTCCTGCCTGTAAAAACGCAAGGACTTCGGAAGCCATCTCCTGCTTCATATCAGCCGCAAGTTTTTTTCCGTCAAGTAATTGCATATGACCTTATGTTTTATTGCGTTTCACGGTTTTGCCGGAGCAACCGGAATCCATCAGGATTTTCCCCTGAACTGGGGCATATTGGCCATGGCCCGCATCACGTTCTTACCTCCCGTCATCATTTTCATCATTTTCCGGGTTTCTTCAAATTGTTTGATCAGTCGGTTCACTTCCTGCACGGAGGTTCCGCTTCCGTCGGCGATCCGTTTCCTGCGTGATCCGTTGAGGATCTCGGGTGCAGTTCTTTCACCGGGGGTCATGGAATGGATAATAGCTTCGATTTCCCTGAATGCATTATCATCAAGATCCATATTTTTCAAGGCTTTCCCCACACCGGGAATCATTCCGGCCAGGTCTTTTACATTGCCCATTTTCTTGATCTGCTGTATCTGATTTAAAAAATCGTCGAGACCAAACTGGTTTTTCGCTATCTTTTTCTGGAGTTTCCGGGCTTCTTCCACGTTGAATTGTTCCTGGGCTTTCTCCACCAGGGTAACAATGTCTCCCATGCCCAGTATTCTGTCGGCCATACGGGCGGGGTGAAAAACTTCAATGGATTCGGGTTTTTCCCCGGAACTGATGAATTTGATCGGCTTGTCAACTACCGACCGGATGGAAAGGGCTGCCCCACCCCTGGTGTCGCCATCGAGCTTCGTCAGCACAACGCCGTCAAAGCCCAGTTTTTCATTGAATTCCCTGGCCGTGTTCACGGCATCCTGACCTGTCATGGAATCCACAACAAATAGCACTTCCTGGGGATCGATGGCCTTTTTGACGGTGGCAATCTCATGCATCATTTCCTCATCAATGGCAAGCCGACCTGCCGTATCCACGATTACCAGGTCGTGGCCCAGCCTTTTGGCTTCCCTGATCCCCGCCTGCGCAATTTTCACCGGATTCTGATGATCTTCCTCGGTATAGACCGGCACATTGATCTGCTGTCCCAGTATTTTCAACTGTTCAATGGCTGCAGGCCTGTATACGTCGCCGGCGATCATCATCGGATTCCTGCCCCGCTTTGAACGCAGGTGGGAAGCCAGCTTGGCTGAAAAAGTGGTCTTCCCGGAGCCCTGCAGGCCGGCGATCAGAATGACCGCGGGATTGCCCTTAAGATTAACGTCCACGTTGGTGCTGCCCATCAGTTCAATGAGTTCATCATGGACGATCTTGACCATCATCTGGCCCGGCTTGACCGAAACCAGGATTTTTTCTCCCAAAGCCTTTTGTTTTACCGTATCGGTAAAGTTCTTGGCTATTTTGTAATTCACATCAGCATCCAGCAAGGCACGGCGCACTTCTTTCAGTGTTTCCGCCACATTGATCTCGGTAATCCTGCCCTGGCCCCTGAGTATCCTGAACGACTGTTCGAGCCGTTCTGACAAGCTTTCAAACATGCTTTGCTACTTTATGGTTACAAATATAATCATTTACGCATCCGAACACCGACTTTTTCACATCCTCTCCGGAACCTCAATGCCCAGCAAAGTCATCCCGCTTCTGATAACCTTTGCAGTGACAGCCGAGAGCATCAAACGCATATCCCTCACGCGGCTGTCCGATTCCTTCAGTATGGAATAGTCATGATAAAACTGGTTGTATTCCCTGGTGAGGTCATAGATATAATTGGCGATCAGGGAAGGATTGAAGGCATTCCCGGCATTTTTTACCACTTCGGGAAAATCATGAATCAGTTTCAATATATATTTCTCCTTGTCGTTTACGGCAGCGTCAACGGCTGCTTTTTCCGGCAGGGCAACACCGTTTTCAGCAGCCTTGCGAAATATGGATTGTATCCGGGCGTGGGTGTATTGTATGAAGGGACCGGTGTTTCCGTCAAAGTCAATGGATTCTTTCGGATTGAAGGTCATATTTTTCACCGGATCGACTTTCAGCATATAGTACTTAAGGGCACCCATGCCGATGACCCTGAAAATATCCTCCTTTTCCCCTTCATTCAGTCCTTCGAGTTTTCCCAGGTCATAGGACATATCGCGGGCCGTCCTCACCATTTCATCCATCAGGTCATCTGCATCAACCACCGTTCCTTCGCGGGATTTCATTTTTCCTTCGGGCAATTCGACCATGCCATAGGACAGGTGATACAGTGTTTTTGCCCAGGGAAAACCCAGCTTATCAAGCACCAGCCGGAGCACCTTAAAGTGGTAATTCTGCTCATTGCCTACCACATATACCATGCGGTCGGGATGGTATTCTTCTTTTCTTTCCTGTGCCGTGCCGATGTCCTGGGTAATATAAACCGATGTGCCGTCGGCCCGCAGCAATACCTTCTCATCGAGTCCGTCGGCTTTCAGGTCAACCCACACAGAGCCGTCTGCATGGCGATAAAACAGGCCTTTTTTTAAGCCTTCCAGCACCGTGTCGCGACCAACAAGATAGGTTTCGGATTCGTAATAGATCTTGTCGAAATCGATCCCAAGCCGCCGGTAGGTTTCATTAAAGCCTTCATAAACCCATTCATTCATTGTTTTCCACAGGGAGATTACCCCGGGGTCACCCGATTCCCATTTCCGTAACATCTCCTGTGCCTCAAGCAAAAGCGGGGCATTTTTCTCAGCCTCTTCCTTCGATTTGCCTTCTTTCACCAAATCTGCAACCTGCTGTTTACAGTGCCGGTCGAATGCTACGTAATAATCACCCACCAGGTGATCTCCCTTTTTTCCTGATGTGGCGGGCGTCTCACCCCTGCCCCATTTCAGCCAGGCCAGCATCGATTTGCAGATATGGATACCCCGGTCGTTGACCAGGTTGGTCCTGACGACCTTCCGGCCTGACGCCTTAATGATGTTGCTCACTGAATACCCCAGGAGGTTATTGCGGATGTGGCCAAGATGCAAAGGCTTGTTGGTATTGGGCGAAGAGAACTCCACCATAACGGTTTGAGCATCTTCGTCTGCTTTTGTCGTTCCGAATTCCTCCTCGCAGGCAGCCTGGTTCAGAAATTCGAGATAGTAGCGGTCATCAACGGTAAGGTTCAGAAAACCTTTAAAAACAGTATATTTTACAATCTCCCGGATATGCTGCACCAGGTAATCACCAATCTCCCCTGCCGTAATCTCAGGCGCTTTCCGCGATATGCCGAGCAATGGAAAAACCACCAGCGTGATGTCGCCGTCAAAATCGCGGTTGGTCTTTTGTAACTGAATCATTTCCAGTGATATAGCTTTTCCATACAAATGGGGAATACCTATCGTAAGTTGTTGACTTATAATACTTTCTATATTCATCTTTTGGAATTGCTGAACTGGCCACAAAGATAGTATTTGGGCCGTATTTTTCCAGTAAACTTTTCATTCAAACATTGTTTTTTACATTTTTTTTCTCTTTATTCGTGATACGCAAATCTCATGGGAGGAAACTGTTGATCCGGTATTCAACCCTGTTTTATTCTTAAAAAATTTAACCATTACTATGGCAACTGGAACCATCTATTATTCATTCAGTCCGGCAGGTGAAAAATTCGCCATACCGCGAAAAGAAGAGTACAATACCGAGTTCAGGCGACTGGAAAAGCTTGCGCAGAAGGCAAGGAAAGAAAAAAAAGAAGTGGTGGTTGTCATGGGGGTTGGCTTTGTAGGAGCCGTTATGGCAGCCATCATAGCCAACACAAAAGACAAGGAGGGCCGATACAGCAAGTTCGTGATCGGTTGTCAGCGTCCCAGTGCCCGAAGCTACTGGAAGATCCCCATGTTAAACAGGGGTGAATCACCCATCAAGGCGGAAGATCCCGAAGTGGATAAACTGATTTCCTCCTGCGTACTGAAAAATAAAACCCTGACCGCCACTTACAACAGTGACTGCCTTAAGCTGGCCGATTGCGTGGTTGTTGATGTCCAGTGTGATTACAAGAAAAAAGACCTGGGCAACATGAAAACAGGAGAAGCGGATATGGCAGCACTGGAAGCAACGCTCAAGACCATAGGCGAAAAAATACCGGAACACTGCCTGGTGCTCATCGAAACCACGGTGGCTCCGGGGACCACTGAATTTGTAGCCTGGCCGATCATGAAAAAGGCTTTCTCGCACCGCGGCATGAATTCAGAGCCTTTGCTTGCACACAGTTTTGAACGGGTCATGCCGGGGAAGGAATATGTATCGAGTATCCGTGATTTCTGGCGTGTTTGTTCAGGCTGCAATGCAGAGGCACGGAAAAGGGTCGAGAAATTCCTGCGTGAGATCCTTAACACCAAAGATTTTCCGCTTACCGTGATGGACCGCCCCATTGAATCGGAAACCACCAAAATCATTGAGAACTCATACCGCGCTACCACCCTGGCGTTTCTGAACGAATGGAGTCTTTTTGCGGAGCGTAACGGCGTTGACCTTACCAAGGTTATCAGGGCCATAAAAATGAGGCCTACCCACAGCAATATCATATTCCCGGGTCCGGGTATCGGCGGATATTGCCTGCCAAAGGACGGAGGTCTCGGCTACTGGGCTTACCAGCATATCCTGGGATTTGAGGATGGGGACAATATTTTCAGGATCACACCCGTTGCGATTGATATCAACGATACACGTGCCCTGCATGTGGCCGAGCTTACACGCGATGCACTGCGTAACATGGGACATTACATTGCCGGCGCTGAAGTGTTGTTATGCGGGGCCAGTTACCGGCAGGATGTCGGCGACACCCGGTACAGCGGCAGTGAGCTGGTCGTACGCAAACTTACCGAAATGGGAGCCGAAATTAAGGTGCACGATCCCTATGTTGATCACTGGTATGAACTGGAAAGCCAGGATGACTATCCCGCACCTGATCAGTCGTGGTCACGTTTTTTCCGTAATCAGGATGATCTCAGGAAACTGCGTGTAAGCCATGATATCAAAGCTTCGTTAAAAGGTGTTGAAGCCCTGATACTGGCCGTTCCTCACAGCCAGTATCTCAAACTCAATCCCAAAGACATTGTAGCCTGGGCCGGAAATCCCATTGCCATTGTCGATTGTTTCGGCATATTATCCGATGACGCAATCCGTCAATACTTTAAGTTAGGCTGTGAAGTAAAGGCTTTGGGCAGAGGCCACATTCAAAGAATTAAAGAAGAAGTCAGGAAAAGTTCATGAGAATTGACATCCTTCAGCTGGTCGATGGTGCCAGGCTTGCCCGTGGCCTCACGGTCGTTATCGATGTGTTCCGCGCATTTTCTCTTGCCTGTTACCTGTTTGACAGGGGAACCGAAAAGATCATACCGGTCGGAAAAGCGGAACAGGCCTTCAAACTGAAAGAAGCCCATCCCGGTTATATGCTTATCGGGGAACGCAATAACCGCAAAATACCGGGATTCGATTTCGGCAATTCGCCCTTTCAGACCCGCGATTTTGATTTCACCGGGAAAACAGTAGTCCACAGCACCAGTGCCGGCACACAGGGGCTAATTCATGCGACCCTGGCCGACGAAATCATAACCGGAAGCTTTGTGAATGCCCAGGCCGTAATTCAGTATATCAAAGCCAGGGATCCTGATGTCGTATCCCTTGTATGCATGGGTTACGCAACCCGCTATCCCGTGGAAGAAGACACCTTTTGTGCAGAATACATCAGAAGCGGGATCAAAGGCGAAACTTACGATTTTCACAATGTGATCGATATCATCAGGAATACCAGCGGCAAACGCTTTTTTATTCCTGAAAACCAGGAATTCAGTCCCAAAGAGGATTTCTTCTATTGCATGAACCTCAATCATTTCAATTTTGTGCTGCAGGCCGTAAAAGACGGAAATGATGAGTTGTTCCTGAAAAAGAAGATGGTGTAGGATCTCATGCCTTAAATTTTCATTCAAAAATTTGCATCGGTTAAAAAAATGATCTATATTTGACCATTTAGTTAAACATATTAGTTAATCCATTTGATTAAACTTAACAGTTAAAATCTATGACTGAGCAGGAGAAGCAAACCGAGGAAAAAATCTTCGAATCAGCAACAGAGATCTTCCTCACGAAAGGAATGGACGGTGCAAGAATGCAGGACATAGCCGATCATGCAGGCATCAACAAGGCCTTGTTGCATTATTACTACCGTACGAAAGATCATCTGTTCAACGCTGTCTTTGAGAAAATTGCAGGACAGATGATTAAAAAGTTTGCCCTGGTACTGGATGAAAATCATTCCCTGGAAGAAAAGATACGGTTCTTTTACAGGGAACATATTGGATTCCTGCAAAGAAATCCAAGGCTTCCGGCCTTCTTCATGCATGAATTGAACCGGAATCCGGGCAGGATCAGGAAACTGATTCAGAACCTTGACATCAAAAAACTGTGGTCAGCATTGGAAAAGCAACATAAAGAGGAATTCGAAAGATATCATATCACCGGTGAGACCGTACCGCAGTTGATGACAACCATTGCCGCCCTGAGCGTATTTCCCTTTCTTGCCAAAACCATTGTCTCGGCATTAATGGAAAAAATGGGCTATGATTTCAATGAATATATTGAAGCGAGGAAAACATATGCTGCGGATTTTGTAATTAAAGCCATAACAAAATAATCACACGGAAAATGAAACGAAAATTCTTGTTTCTGTTCATTTTAATTGCACCATTGCCGTCCTTTCCACAAACGATTATTACACTAAAGGATTGTTATGACAGGGCTGCCGATATAAATGCCCTTGCCCTGGAAAAGGAAGCTTATACTGAAATATGGCAATTAAAAGATAAAAACCTTTCCAGGGGCTGGCTGCCAACACTCGATGCAAACGGCAGTGTTGTCTATAACTCTTCCGTTGTTGACATGGGTGAAATTCTCGGTTCGCTTCCTTTTCCGGGCATTTCCGACATGATTCAACCCCTGCCCCATGAGCAGTACAAAGTAACGCTTGATGTCAATCAGATCCTATATGACGGAGGTGCAATAAAAGGGGCAAGGGCTCTTGAAAAAGCCGATCTAAGTATCAACCAGAAGCAGACTGAAACAGATCTGTATAAACTTCGCGGACAGATTAACAGTTATTATTTCAACCTTTTGTTGATTGAAAGACAGCGGGAATTACTGCAAAATTATCTTGAGCTTTTGGATATACGCATCTTATCAATGAATTCCGCACTGTCCAGCGGTGTCATCTTAAAGTCAGACGCGGATATGCTGACGGCTGAAAAAATAAAGCTGCAGCAGCAGATCTGCGAAAATGAGATTCGTAAGTCATCCCTTCTTAAGATATTATCAGGCCTTACGGGCATTGAGATGAATGATTCGTCAACTTTCGTTCTCCCATCACCGCGGGAAGAGATGACAGGTGAATTATCGCGTCCGGAATTGCAGCTGTTTGATCTCAGGAAAGAGCAGCTTTCAGCCACCCTGAGAGTCATACAGAGCAAACGGATGCCCAAGGCCTTTGGATTTGCCACGCTGGGTTACGGAAATCCTCCCGGCAGCAATTTCTTCCAGGATGAATTTGCTCCCTACTATATATTGGGAGCCGGTCTCAAGTGGAGTATCTACGACTGGAACAAGGTAAAAAATGAAAAACTCATCATAAGTTTTCAGCAAGGCATTATTGATAACAGGAAGATCGATATGACAGACAACCTGAAAAGGCTCCTGGATGTAAAAGGCGCAGAGATTGCGAGCCTGAATTCCCTGGTTGAATCTGATGCTGAACTTATTGCGATAAGAAAAAGGATCACAGTTGCTGCAGCATCACAATATGAAAACGGTACCATTACTGCTGCAGAATACCTGCATGAGATCAATGCAGAAAAGGAGGCGCTTGTAAATTATGAGATGCATAAAATAAACCTGGCAATGGCACAGGTTGAGTATATGAATATAAGCGGAATGGAGATAGAATGATAAGTGGGAGGGAGAGATGGAGGGACAGGGAGACCAGAAGACCAGAAGACCGGAAGAAAAAAACAGGTTTGAAATACTTTATAAATCATTATATGAAAACCACATCGATCATAATCATTGCAGCAGTAATGCTGGCCGGCTGCAAAAACGGGGCAGACGAGGCTGATGCCTATGGTAACTTTGAAGCTGCCGAAGTCATTGTATCTGCCGAGACCAGCGGGCGCATCCTGAAATTTAATATGACCGAAGGATCTGAAGCGGACAGTGGATCAGTGATAGCGGTTGTCGATACCACTCTTTTCCGGCTGCAGAAAGCAGAGATCAATGCCGCCATGAAAGGTGTCATAACACGCATCAGTACCATGGATGCGCAGAATGAGATACTGAACCAGCAGATTGCGAATCTGAAGATCAATCTGGGCAGGATTGAAAACATGCTGAAGGAAGAGGCTGCGACCCGACAGCAATATGATGATCTGACAGGCCAGGTGGCCGTGCTGCAGAAACAGATAACGGCTAACAATACACAGAAGGCATCGATTGCTGCAGAATTATCGGTTTATGAATCGAAAAAAGCTACCCTAAACGAGCAGCTAAACCGCAGCATTGTCAGAAGCCCGCTGAAGGGGACCATTATCGAGCAATACGCTGAAGCCGGAGAGCTTACCACAGCAGGCAAACCTCTGGTAAAAATTGCAGACCTGTCAAAGATTAAGCTGAAAGTATATGTCAGCGGGGCACAGCTGGGAGGTATAAAGGTTGGACAGGAATGCACCGTGAGAGTGGATGACGGAAAAAAGGATTATTCCTCTTTCAAAGGTACCATCAGTTATATTTCAGGCAAGGCTGAATTCACTCCAAAAATAATCCAGACCAAGGAAGAGCGTGTTACGCTTGTATATGCGGTGATCATTGGTGTGAAGAACGACGGCACCATGAAATCGGGGATGCCCGGGGAAGCCATTTTCTGAATGAACCATGCAGGAAGCGATAATATCATCGGGAACAGGCAAGAGATTCGGGAAAACACAGGCCCTGAAGGATATCTCTTTTGCCGTTTCAGAGGGTGAGATATTCGGTTTCATTGGTCCCGACGGAGCAGGAAAAACAACCCTATTCAGGATCCTGGCAACCCTGCTGATGCCTGACGAAGGCAACATAAAAATCCTTGGGCATGATTCCGTTACCGGATTCAGGGAATTGCGAAAGTGCATCGGCTACATGCCCGGGCGCTTCAGCCTTTATCAGGACCTTTCGGTTGAAGAGAACCTGAATTTCTATGCTACCGTATTCGGAACCACTGTTAAGGAAAACTACCTTCTTATTTCGGATATCTATTCTCACATTGAACCCTTTAAGAAGAGGCTTGCGGGCAAGCTTTCAGGAGGGATGAAGCAGAAGCTGGCATTATCCTGTGCCCTGATCCATAAACCCGACCTTCTCATCCTGGACGAACCTACCACCGGAGTAGATGCCGTATCGCGTGTAGAATTCTGGGAAATGCTACGGAAACTGAGAAAGCATAACATAACCATCATTGTTTCAACACCATACATGGATGAGGCAATGCGATGCGACAGGGTGGCACTGATCCAGGAAGGTAAAATCCTCTCAGTTGATCAACCGGGAAGGATCAGGTCGGCTTTCAGCAGGAAACTGTTCAGTATAAAAGCGCCTGAAAAACACAGGCTGATCCTTGCCCTGAGAAGTTACCCGGAGGTGATTACGGCCTATCCGTTCGGAGATTCCGTTCATGTTACGTTCAGGAACGATGCATATGACCATGCGCTCTATGAATATCTCAGCAGCATGGGTATCGGCGACGCCGAGATAAAAGAAACGAAGGCAGGAATTGAGGACAGGTTTCTCGAACTGATGGAGAGGGGATCAGGGAAGGCAGATGGAAAATGGAAGATGGAAAGTATAAGTAAAAAAGAGAAATGAGAAAAACAGTTATATCGGTTAAGCACCTGGTTAAGAAATTCGGAAACTTCACCGCCAATGATGACCTGAGCTTTGAAGTTTATGAAGGTGAGATCTTTGGCTTCCTGGGGGCAAACGGAGCCGGAAAGACAACCGCCATCCGGATCCTTTCAGGTTTGTCGGCACCTTCGTCGGGTGAAGTTACGGTTGCCGGCTTCAATGCGAAAAAACAGCCTGAACAGATAAAGAAAAACATCGGTTACATGTGCCAGAAATTTTCACTGTATGAGGATCTGACGGTGAAGGAAAACATAATGCTGTACGGCGGAATATACGGCATGAGAAAAGCATTGATCAGGGAAAGGACCGATCTTCTTCTTGTTAAGCTGAATTTCAGGGAATACAGAGACAGGTTAATCAGGGATCTCCCCCTTGGACTAAAGCAGAAGCTTGCATTTTCGGTGGCTGTTTTACACGAACCCAAGATTGTCTTTCTCGACGAGCCCACCGGTGGAGTCGATCCCATAACACGCCGGCAATTCTGGGAGATGATCTATGAATCGGCTGCAAGGGGGATTACAGTTTTTGTAACAACCCATTATATGGATGAAGCAGAATACTGTGACCGGATATCCATCATGAGCGAGGGTAAAATTGTGGCACTGGATACTCCGGCTGATCTTAAAAGACAATATAAGGCAGAATCCGTGGAAGAAATATTTGTAAAGATTGCCAGACCCGTAAACAGTTAAGGTCATGAAGCGATTCATAGGATTTGTAAAAAAAGAGTTCCTGCATATCTTCAGGGATATCCGGACGCTGATCATACTGTTCGTGATCCCTGCCGCCCAGATACTTTTATTCGGGTTTGTTGTAAGCACCGATCTGAAAAATGCCCAGGTTGCATTGCTGGATCTTTCAAACGATGAAATAACGCAAAAAATATCCGATAAGATAGGTTCATCCGGTTTTTTCAGGAGGGGCGAAACCCTCTGTAACTATAAAGATATTGATGCCATACTCCGGAAAAACAAAACCAAAGCAGTCATTGTGTTTGAAACGGATTTCGGACGGAAACTTGTCAGCGAGGGCAAAGCTGCCTTAACCATAATCACCGACGGTTCCGAGCCTAATATGGCAACCCTTATTACCAATTATATTACAGCGATCGTGACGGATTTCAACAGGGAACTGGCAGGGACAAATGCTGCCGGGGCGCTGACGGTTCAGCCTGAAGTCAGGATGTTCTATAATCCCTCCCTGAAAGGTCATTTCATGTTTGTGCCGGGGGTCATAACCCTGATCATGATCCTGATCTGTGCCCTCATGACCTCTGTAACCATCACACGCGAAAAGGAATTCGGAACCATGGAGGTATTGCTTGTGTCACCGCTTAAACCGGTTCAGATCATATTGGGTAAGGTGATGCCCTATTTCCTGCTTTCCTTTTTCAATGTAATCATGATCCTGCTCCTCTCATGGCTTGTATTTGGCCTCCCTGTAAAAGGCAGTATTATGCTGCTGCTGGCTGAAAGCATGCTCTATATTCTTGTGAGCCTTTCTCTTGGCATATTCATATCCACCAAATCAAAAACCATGCAGCAGGCCATATTTATCTCGTTTGTTGGTTTGATGTTACCGACCATCCTGCTTTCCGGATTTATTTTCCCGATCGAGAATATGCCGGCAGGATATGGAGCGGTGGCTGCTTTACTGCCTCCCCGGTATTTTATCACGATCATTAAAAATATCATGATCAAAGGCGCCGGATTCCGGTATGTATGGAAAGAAACATTGGTATTAACAGTCTTTGCGGCGGTATTTATAGGATTGAGTATCAGGAATTTTAAAATAAGGCTTCAATAATACAACAGGAGAACAGGAGATGAGGACAATATATTACCTAATACGCAAGGAGTTTATCCAGATCTTCAGGGATAAATTTTTGGGAAAGGCCATTTTTGGTGTCCCTATTGTTCAGATGCTGTTGCTTGTGCCTGCCGTTACGTTCGAGATCAAGAAAATAGAGCTATGCATCATTGACAGGGATATGACAGCCGAATCGAGAAAACTGGTAACCCAACTGGAAGGATCCACGTTTTTTAAAGTCAGCCACTCAACTTTCTCAGAGCAGGAAGCCAATGATCTCCTGTACAAAGACAAATGTGATCTGGTATTGCATATACCAACGGATTTCGGGAAAGAAACCGCAAAAGGGAACCCCGGCAGGATATTGGTTTCGGCCAATGCGATCAATGCTGCCAATGCCCAACTTTCATGGGCCTATTTAAACGGAGTGATCCGTGATTACAATCTGAACAGCATAGCTGAAAAAACCGGCAGCAGCGCTTTTGCCCCGATGCCCCAGATACAGGTTTCCAACCGGCACTGGTACAACGAACAGCTTAATTACAAGTATTATATGCTTCCCGGCGTACTCGGGATCCTTGTATTGGCCATCGGATTTGTTTTTGCAGGATTGAATCTGGTGAAAGAAAAAGAAAGCGGCACTATTGAACAGATCAATGTGACTCCAATAAAAAAGGTTCAGTTCATCATTGCCAAAATGGTACCATTCCTGATCATCGGACTGATCGATGTAGCGGTTGGATTAATCATCGGGAAACTTACTTTCAACATTCCCTTTGAGGGCAGCATTGCCCTTCTTTTTCTGTCCTCAGCGATCTTTTTGGTAGCCGTTCTTGGTCTTGCCCTGTTTTTCTCGACCTTTTCAGGGACGCAACAGCAATTCATGTTCACTGCATTTTTCTTTATTATCATTTTCGTGTTGATGAGCGGTATTTTCACGCCCCTGGAAAGCATGCCCATATGGGCGCAGAAGTTTAACCTGGTAAATCCTGCTGCTTATGTTATGCGCATAAACAGGATGGTGATGCTCAAAGGATCTGCCTTCACCGATGTCAGCAGGGAGATCTATTCATTGATTGCGATTGCGATTGCTTTTACAGCCCTGGCAGTCAACCGCTACAGGAAGACGGCATAGCCGACAAAAAAAGCAGGACACTTGTCCTGCTTCAATACTTTGATATTCCCCTTACTATACTATGCAGTAGAACCTGTTCAGATTACTGAACTGCAACGGTATCAGCAACAACAACTGTGTCGGCTGCGGGAACAACTTCCTCGATCGGAGCTGCTTCGGGTTCAGTAGTTTCGGGTGCTTTTTGTTTGCAAGCACTAAGAGCAATAACTCCAAATACTGATAAAGCAACAAAATACAAAGCTACTTTCTTCATTTTTACAAAATTTTTTGAAATGGTTAAAACTGTTTGACTTTCAAGCCACAAAAATAATAAATAAATTGACTTGGCAAATCTTTTAATGAACATTTTATTTTTTAACACCGGTAACGAAGGGAAACCATCGTACTGCGACCGGTTCAGATTCAATTTAAACTATTGTTTATTAACATGATACGATTATGATGACTGAAATGATGAAAGCCGATATGCAAAATGTCGGATCATTATTATGCATATTCATGATATTAATCCGATATTGCCGGCTGAAATAAAATTCCTGATCCTTTCACCCCTCCCTGCATGGTAAACTCAGCAACCCGGAATAGGAGAAAGCAGATCATAATGGCAGGTATGATCCATTTCAGGCATTGGAGCCGGAGGCGCTATGCCATATTACAAAGCCTGTCAAGGTTGATCAAGATCTGTGCCCTCAATATCATCTACACCATTATTTTGCATGGTTTTATCCCGGTCTCGGCACAAACCGACACCCTGAAGCCGGCAGCACCTTCCTTCGACATGGACCCGGTTGAGGTGTTAGGACAGAGGAATTCCGCCCTTTTTCCTGTGACGGGCAGGATGGTTACCCTCATCCCCCGGGCAGAGATATTGGCTGCTCCGGTTGAATCCCTGCAGGACCTTCTCGGGTATCTGGCTGTGGCAGACCTGAGCCAGCGCGGGCCCAACGGGGTACAAGCCGATATCAGCATACGCGGGGGCTCCTTTGATCACACCATGGTATTGCTGAACGGCATTGTCATTTCAGATCCACAGACCGGTCATTTCAATCTGGATATACCCATTGATCCTGAGGCTATTCAGCGAATAGAGCTTTTAAACGGGCCTGGGGCAAGGATATACGGGCCCGGGGCATTCACAGGTGCCGTTAATATTGTTTCAAAGCCAGGGACTGAAAACTATTGCAGGGCCGTCGCAACCGCCGGCGACTTCGGTTACCTGAGGCTGAGCGCCATTGCCTCCCTGGAAACAGGTCCTGCCAGAAGCCTGCTGAACATTGGCCATGCTGCATCTGAAGGCTATGCTGAAAACACGGATTTCTCCATGCATCATGTTTTTTATGCAGGGCAATATGACAAAGGATCTCTTTCAGCGGAAGTGCAGGCCGGATACCAGCAAAAAGCTTTCGGCGCAAATGGCTTTTATTCTCCCCGTTATCCCGACCAGGCTGAGAGTAACAACGTAACCCATGCGGGTGTTAACCTTAAAACGGGTCATCATGTCATCTGGCAGTCAACAACCAGCTGGCAAAGAAAAAAGGATCATTATGTATTGCAGCGTAACCATCCCGGTTTTTACCAGAACTTTCATCTGAACCAGGTTTTCGGGACCCGCCTCACCGGTCAGTTTCCAATCGGAAGAACGGTTGGCCTGGCAGGATTCAGCCTGCGTTCGGAAAATATACTGAGCACCGGCATGGGAGCGGACAATCCCCGGCCTGTAAAGGTCAGTCGTGAAGACAGCCTCTATTATTCGAAGCATTACAACCGGTCATCCTTTTCGCTGTTTTATGAACACAGTTTCGATCTGGGCAAGCTATCCCTAACGGCGGGTACCATGATGAACTGGCACTCGGATTTCCCGGTGCAACCTTCATTATACCCCGGCCTTGATATCCGCTATGCTTTCAACCGTGCATTCACGGCTTTTTTGAGCCTGAACAGGGCCCTGCGCTACCCCACCTTCACCGATATGTTTTATACCGATCCTTCTCACCAGGGCAATGCCTTGCTTGAACCCGACAGGATGGTATCGGCAGAATGCGGAATGCATGCGGACTTTCCGTTCGCCACGGCCTCGCTGGCCTTCTATGAATGGAGGGGTAAAAATATCATAGACTGGCTGTGGTTGAATGAATTGAATAAATACAGTCCGGTAAACCTCGGGCACATGAGCGCAGCCGGGATAGAAATAAAGGCGGAATTTTTCCCCCAAAAGGTGTTTGGTGACCGTTCACCCGTTAACCGCATGGCCGCCGGATACCATTTTCTTGATGTCAGCAAATCCATCCCCGATACGGTTGCCAAATACTATAACCTGCGCCATAAACTGACGATTTCGTTCCGGAACAGGATATACCGGAATATCAGCTCAGCGTGGCATTTATGTTATCAGGACAGGCAGGGTTCCTACATTCGTTTCAATCCTGCGGAAAACAGCTATTATTCAGTTCCCTACCGCCCGTTTTTACTGATTGACGGAAGGATAACCTGGGAAACAAGGACTATAACGGTTTTCATCGAATCTTCCAACCTGCTGAATCACCGTTACGCTGACGCGGGTTCGGTGATACAGCCGGGACGCTGGATAAAGGCAGGTATAAAGGCCAATATGGTTTTTAAAGGGAATAAACGTAAATTTGAGAATTACGGGCTGCCCTGAAATTTTTCAGGGAAAACATGCAGCATCTGTTATAGAGTTCCGTCTTTAGTATTGAATGAATGACTGAAAAAAAAGATCCGGGCCGGCACGGCGAGTGGATAGAAAAATGCAGAAAAGGAGACCGCAAGGCACAGTTTGAGATTTACAGGCTCTATTATAAAGCCATGTACAACACCTGCCTTCGGATTGTTTCGCAGCCTGCCGAAGCAGAAGATATCATGCAGGAAGCTTTTTTGTCAGCTTTCAGCAAGATAGCGACCTTTAAAGGGGAAGTAAGTTTCGGAGCCTGGCTTAAGCGAATCGTAGTCAACA
>CAYMJH010000043.1:22265-23178 GCA_964390385.1 uncultured Bacteroidales bacterium
AGTCAACAAATCAATAGATGCCCTGAGGCAGCAGAAATTCAGGTTCGAGGAAATCCCTCCGGAGGAACCCGGCGAAACTCAGGAATATGCTGTTGAACTTATGCCGGATGACACTGAGCCTGTTGAAAACGTGGTGAAGCGGATTAAAGATGCCATCACGGAGCTTCCACAGGGATACCAGGTGGTGTTATCGCTGGCGCTGATCGAAGGCTATGATCATGAGGAGATCGCACAGATACTTTCCGTAAGCGAATCCACTTCAAGGTCACAGCTCATGCGG
Organism: uncultured Bacteroidales bacterium; assembly: GCA_964390385.1. GTDB lineage: Bacteria > Bacteroidota > Bacteroidia > Bacteroidales > UBA10428 > UBA5072. The sequence continues at coordinate 22,546 of CAYMJH010000043.1, forward strand.
GCCAAAAGAAAACTGGCAGAAATTATGAACCGAAAACAAAAGTGAAACCCATGGATGATTTTTTACGGAGAAACACGGGACTCTTCGATAGTGAAGAACCTCCCGAAGGGCACTTCACCCGTTTTCAGGGCAGGATTGAGGCATCCGGCCGGACGCAGAAAATGCAGTATATGCCGGCTTTGCTGAAAATTGCCGCTGTGCTTGTCATCGGGATTTTTATTTCCGCCGCGCTGTATTTCAGCATAAAAGGCCTGCATTCAGGTACCCGGGGAGATCATTGTCTCAACCGGGAGCTCTGCGAAGCTGAAGATTTTTATTCCAGGCAGGTTGAGGAGTATGTTCACCGTATCGAGAAAATGCCCTTCGACCATGATCCCAAAACACGGGAGGAGATCCTGAAGGAATTAAGGGAGATGGATGACCAGGTAGCGGTTATGAAAGAGGATCTGAGGCAAAATCCGCATGATGAAAGAGTGGTCCATACCATCATCAACTTTTACCAGGACAGGATTGATTTCATGGATATGATCATATCCAAAACCACGGTCTCTAAAAACGTAATTCTTTAAATATAATCATATGAATAACAATTTCAACTTTAAGCCTGTTGTTGTTGCCCTGATAAGATATCTT
>CAYMJH010000044.1:0-23103 GCA_964390385.1 uncultured Bacteroidales bacterium
ATATCTTTGATCTCATACAATCCCAGGTTCTGCAGCATGCCGTTGACCGCATTCACCACTTCTTCCTTCGTGTAACAGTCGAAACACAACCTGGCATTATAATAAAGGTTTTCAAAAACGGTAAGTTCTTCGATGAGCAGGTCGTCCTGTGAAACGTGCCCGATGAGCCCTTTGGTCTTTTCCTTCTCGGCGTGGATATCGGTGCCGTTGATCAGGACTTCCCCGGTGGTGGGTTGTGACGATCCGTTCAAAATGTTCAGCAAGGTTGTTTTTCCGGCACCGCTGGCCCCCATGATGCCTATAAGCCTTCCCGATTCCTCTTTGAAACTAAGCGGGAACAGGCCTGTTTTGCCGGTCTTGAATTTATAGCTGACCCTATTGACCTCGAACACGATGCGCTGCTGTTCCTGATCCTCCTTGAATTTGTTAACAATGTCGCTGAAATAGAGGGGTTTGATCAGGTGATTCCGGATGGAAGTCCCCGGATTCAGCACGTATACCTTATCCTGTTGCAAAATCTGGCCGTTGAGGTACATTTCGTTTTCTCCGATATACCGCAGGAAGTACATATTGGCTTCCTCGACGTGGATGATCCACAGATGGCCGTCCAGGAATTCCGAGTACATGTATTTGAAATTGCCCTGGGGAGTGCCTTTCCTGTTGTTGATGATCAGCAGGTTGTGGTTGTCGGGAATCTGGTCAAATGCGTTGGTTGTAAAATCCTTCAGAAGGTCCTGTTCCACCCGTGATATATAAAAGGAATCCGTAACAACTTCTATGAATTCCAGCTCCTGGTCACTGATCTTATGTTTGTCGGCTTTGGCGAATTCAAACAGCTGAACCAGCACGATCAGTTTCTGCTTTTGTGTCAGTTCCTTGTTGATATCGTTGCAGATGCGCAGAATTTTAACGGAATCGGGACCGATGCGCCGGTCTCCGCGTTCGATCTGCAGTGCCTGATGCTTGCTGTAATAAGCATCAAAAACGTCGAGATAATCACTTACCAGTTCCTGGTTTAACTGGCGGGTCAGAAAGGATTTGACCACAGAACGCCTGTCATTGCCATCCCCTTCGGGGCGGGCAATGATGGCAAACAATTCCATTAAGGCTTTGAGTATTTGTTCACTCATGGTCTAGGTCAAATGAAGCACCAGGTTGCGCAATGTCAGGTTTAGTGGATAGTACGAAATTGAGCGAAGGATGTTTCAAAATAGCCCGATGAATATGGCAATACCGGGAGGGGCCGGTCATTATTTTCAGCTTCGGTTGTCTGCAGGACAAATTGACAAAACGGCCCGTTTTGTTCGGACAAGCTGTCGCATATCTGATTTTATTATAAATTGGTAGAGAATTTGATGAAGTCCTCAGGAAAGGAATAAAACTATGAATTTCAACAGCTTTACCATTAAATCGCAGGAAGCTATTCAGAAGGCTTTTGACATTGCCCTCGGCAATATGCATTTGGGTGTTGAAACCGGCCATCTGCTGAGAGGTCTTTTCAGTGAAAGCGGAGATACTGTGAGCTTTCTGCTTAGAAAATCGGGTGTTAACGACAACGACCTCGAGCGGGTGGTGGACAAAATCATCCAATCGTATCCAAAAGCCAGCGGTGGCGAACAGTTTATGGCATCCAACACCAGCAAGGCCTTGCAAAAAGCTTTTGACTTCTCAAAAGCACTGGGGGATCAGTTTGTTTCCATTGAAGCCATCGTAATGGGACTTTTACTGACCGGTGACCAGGTGTCGAAGATGATGGCTGACTTCGGTCTGAATGAGAAAGATCTCAAGGCTGCCATCAAAGAGCTCAGGAAAGGTTCAACCGTTCAAAGCCAGACGGCCGAAGATACCTTCAATGCCCTGAACCGGTATGCCATCAACCTGAACGACCAGGCACGAAGCGGGAAGCTCGATCCGGTCATCGGCCGTGATGATGAGATCCGGAGAATACTGCAGATACTGGCACGGCGTACGAAAAACAATCCGGTGCTTATCGGGGAGGCCGGAGTCGGCAAAACAGCCATTGTGGAAGGACTGGCCCGGCGGATCGTTTCCGGTGACGTACCCGAAACCCTGAAAACCAAGCAGGTGTTTTCACTTGATATGGGAGCCCTCATCGCGGGCGCAAAATACAAGGGTGAATTCGAGGAACGCCTCAAGGCTGTTATTAAAGAGGTAATTGCATCTGACGGCGAAATCGTGCTGTTCATTGATGAGATCCATACCCTGGTTGGTGCCGGCAAGGGCGAGGGGGCCATGGATGCTGCCAATATTCTTAAACCGGCATTGGCCCGGGGTGAGCTAAGGGCCGTCGGCGCCACGACACTCGATGAATACCAGAAGTATTTTGAAAAGGACAAGGCACTGGAAAGGCGTTTCCAGATCGTGATGGTAGATGAGCCTGATGTGCCCAGTGCAATTGCGATTCTGAGGGGACTGAGGGAAAGATATGAAAACCATCATAAGGTAAGGATCAAGAACGAGGCGCTGATCGCTGCCGTGGAGCTGTCACACCGTTATATCACCACGCGGCATTTGCCCGACAAGGCCATTGACCTGGTTGATGAGGCTGCTTCCATGATGCGCCTTGAAATGGATTCGGTTCCGGAAGAAATCGACACCCTGGAACGCAAAATCCAGCAGTTGGAGATTGAGCGGGAAGCCATCAAACGCGAAGGCGATGATGAACGCCTTAAGGAGCTCAGCGGGGAAATCGCCAACCTCGAAGAAGAAAGAAAAAGGATGAGGGCCAAGTGGCAATCGGAGAAAGATGTCATCACCAGTATACAACAAACCAAACAGCAGATCGAAGATCTTAAGCTGGAAGCCGAACAGGCTGAAAGACAGGGAGATTATGGCATGGTAGCCGAGATCCGCTACGGCCGTATCAAGGAAGCACAGGCCGGACTCGACGGACTGAATGACAAATTAATGACCATGCAGGGCGATACACCTTTGATTAAAGAAGAAGTGACCGCTGACGACATTGCCGAAATCGTTTCAAAATGGACGGGCATTCCGGTTCAAAAAATGCTGCAGGCTGAACGCGATAAATTGCTAAACCTTGAACACGAATTGCACAAAAGGATCGTCGGGCAGGAGGAGGCTATCAGCGCTGTGGCCGATGCTGTCAGAAGGAGCAGGGCCGGTTTGCAGGACCCGAAGCGGCCGGTAGGCTCGTTTCTCTTTCTGGGGACAACCGGCGTAGGGAAGACGGAACTCGCCAAAGCCCTGGCTGAGTACCTATTCAATGATGAAAACCTCATCACCCGCATCGATATGTCGGAATACCAGGAAAGACACACCGTATCACGACTCGTCGGTGCCCCTCCCGGTTATGTGGGCTATGAAGAAGGCGGACAGCTGACCGAAGCCATACGCAGGAAACCTTATTCGGTAATATTGCTCGACGAGATTGAAAAAGCCCATTCCGATGTTTTTAATGTCCTGCTTCAGGTGCTGGATGACGGAAGGCTGACCGATAACAAGGGGAGGGTGGTGAATTTCAAGAACACCCTCATCATTATGACTTCCAATGTGGGATCCCACCTGATCCAGGAGAATATGGCCAGGCTGACGGACCGGAATAGGAAGGAAGTCCTTGAAGAGACAAAAAACCAGGTATTTGATCTGTTAAAAACCATTATAAGGCCGGAATTTCTGAACCGCGTCGACGACCTCATCATGTTCACCCCTCTCACTAAGGATGAGATCAGGGAGATCGTACGCCTGCAATTCAACCGTATAGCCAACATGCTGGCTGAAAATGAGATCAAGGTTGAAATAACGGAAGATGCCGTAAAATGGATCGCTGAAAAAGGCTATGATCCGCAGTTTGGCGCCAGGCCTATTAAAAGGCTCCTGGAAAAAAACGTGGTCAACGAATTATCCAGGGCTATGCTGGCCGGGACCGTCAGGAAGGAATCCGCCATCATAATCGAAAGTAAAAAAGACGGCCTGGTATTCAGGAATGTGGAAAAGAAGGAATAATAAGGCCATCAGCTGAAACTGCTGATGCATTCATCCAGGTTGTTGTGAATCTCAAATACGTTGTGCAACTGCAGCAGCCTGAAAAGCTCCATCACTTCAGTCTCGATGTTGCACAGCTTAAACTGCCCATGATTGTTATTGGCCGTCTTCAGAATCGACAGGAAAACACCGAAGCCTGAACTGTCAATAAAACGGATGCCCTCAAGGTTAAGTATCAGGCGGGTGTCCGGCTTATTGAACAGGCTTTTAAGCTCTTCCTTCACGGGTTCGGTTATCAATGCATTAAACCTGTCGATATTATCAAACCTGACAATGACAACATTGTTTATCTTATCAGTTTTAAGCATGGCTTTTCAATTAAAAATATTGGTCTATATCTTGTAAAACACCGTTTAATTCTTCCACTGCGGTTTTCGTTTCCTGTTTGAAGAACGTAATGATCCCGGCATACTTATCCGCTTCTCTTCCTTCCCTGGCCAGGTTTTCAAGCCGCTTCAACTCCCGGGCCAATGGCTCAAGCCCCATGATGGAAATGGATGATTTTGCCTTATGGGCCAGCTTTCCCAGCAGCTCATATTCCTTTTTGGCCAGGTGACTGTCCATGGCTTCCGAAAATTCTTTAACCTGGGCGTTGAAAATGGAAATCATCTCCCGGATCAGATCTTTGTTTCCTCCCGACATTTCACGGAGATATGCCAGATCGGTTTTCATAGGAATGTAAAAGCATTATAAAAATTGAAGGTAAAATAAGAAATTTCTATAAATATAAACTAATTTTTTTACTTTTAATATCGAATAGAGGCCATAAACTTACTTAATATACTCACAGACACCTGATATAATTATAAGAGAAAACAAAACCCGTATATGAACACAAAATCAGTCCACTGGATTGTACTCGCCTGTCTTCTGCTTTTCCTGCCAGGGAAAGCACAGGAGAGCGGTCAACAGACCGCAACCGGCGACCGTAAAAAGGCTGAACAGGCGTATAACCGAGGTATAGACAAAATCAGCCTGCTCGATTACACAGCAGCCCTCACGGAGCTTAACGAGGCCGTCAAGGCCGATCCGGCATTCCCCGAAGCCTTTGTACTGAGGTCGCGGATCAAATACCAGCTGGGCGATTATCATGGTGCATCAGCGGATGCCGACAGGGCTCTTGAACTCAATGCCTTCCTGGGAGAAGCTTATTTTCTCAGGGCCTTTTGCTCCTTCGCTACGGATACCGGCAGGGTGAACGGTTCGGATCTTGAAAAAGCCATACAGCTGGGCTATAATGATGCCGCTGCCCATTATTACAGGGGACTTTACAAATTAGTGAAGGGCATGCACAGGGATGCCATATATGACTTCAACACCGCCATCGAGAAACGGCCCAATTATGCAGTCGCCTATAATGACAGGGGCACGGCGCGCTTCAGAGCCGAAGATTACCAGGGTGCCATATATGATTTCAGGGTAGCCGTTAATCTCGATCCACGCCTTGCCGTTGCCTATGTCAATATGGGCAATGCCAAAAAACTGGTTGGGGATTACCAGGGGGCATTGTTTGACTTCGGGGAAGCCCTGAAAATAGATACGTCATTAACGGAAGTGTATAATTATCGTGGCGAAGCTTACCTGATTACCGGTCATATTGAAAAAGCCCGCGAGGATTTCGGGAACAGGATCGCCCGCATGCCGGCTGACGGATTTGCCTTATGCGGAATGGGCAACGTATACCTTAAAATGAATGAGCTCGATACTGCCCTGGCATATTTCGACCGTGCCATCACCCTCTACCCCGCCATGGGAGAAGCTTATGTAAACAGGGGTATGCTGCTTGAACTGAAAGGCGATCTGGAAAAGGCATGCAGTGACTGGCAAACGGCAGCTTCACTCGGTATTGAAGCTTCCCTTGAATTTCTGAAAGAATGCAGTAAACATTAAACCCGGCCTGTTATGAAAATACTGACCCTATTGCTTGTTTTGGTGGTAACAACCTCCGGATTGGATGCCCAGCAACGGATCAAAGTAAAGAAAAGCGAATTCAGGATCATTGACCTTGGATTACAGGAAGCCTGGAAATCAATCAGGGAAGGCAATAAGCTCTTTGATGAAGGACTGGGTACATACAGGGAGGCCAGGAACCATTACCTTAAGGCCTACCGTTATAATCCCAACAACGCAGCCCTGAACTATAACATCGGATTGTGCTACCTGTTCTCCGACGAGAAATTTGAGGCCATAAAGTACTTCAACAAAGCAGCAAAATCCGATCCCGATGTCGCTCCCGATATCAAATACCTTATCGGACGGGCTTATCATCTTACCCTGGAATTCGACAAAGCCATATCCTATTATTCCGATTTTATCAACCAGGTGGCTAACCAGAAGAACGCTGCCGGAATGACCGACCGCGTGAGCCGCCTGATCGAACAATGCAGAAACGGGAAGGATCTCGTGGCCAGGCCACAGCGGGTGGTGATCAACAACCTGGGGAACCTCGTCAACTCGGAGTCAGATGACTACAATCCGCTGCTGAGTTCAAACGAAGAAACATTGTATTTCACCTCACGCAGGCTGCTGGATGAGAAAAGCAAGCGCAATCCTTTCGATAACAAATACTATGAAGATATATATTTTTCCCGCTATGAGGGAGGGCAATGGACTGCAGCCCGCCGCATGGAAGAACCGGTCAATCCAAAAACCAACAAGACCAACAACGCTGCCGTTGCTCTTTCCTCCGATGACCAGACCCTGTTCATGTATGACGGTCATAAAAACGCCGGCGATATCCTGCTGAGCCGGAATCCTGCCGGTTACTGGTCAAAGCCGAAGCCTGTCAAAGGGAAGATCAACTCAAAGTCGCGTGAGACTTCCGTCTGTCTCACCAGGGATGGCAACACCATGTACCTGGTTTCCGACAATAAAAAAACCTCACTGGGCGGTTCGGATATCTATACCGCCGTCAGGCTGCCGAATGGAAAATGGAGCGAGCCCGTCAACATCGGGCAGTTGCTCAATACCCGGTATGATGAAGCCGCCGTAAGGCTTTCAGATAATGACAGTATCCTGTATTTCAGTTCAAAAGGCCATAAATCCATGGGAGGTTATGATATCTTCAGGTCAGAGCTGATGGCGGGAGGCCAGTGGTCCATTCCCGAGAACCTTGGCTACCCGGTTAACACTCCAGATGATGATCTTTTTTACCTTCCCTCCTTCAAGACCAAAAGTGCCTATTATTCCACCATCCTTGAAAAAGGAACCGGCGGAAAAGACCTTTATAAAGTGGTTTACCTCGGAGCTGAAAAGGAGATACTTTTCCCACAGGCCACCATGCTGGTAAGGGGTTTTATGCCACCGCCCGAAAATGCATTCCTCACCCTGCCTGAAAAATTTGTCGTCGACACTTCATTGCTGGTCAGGGGCACCATTACCAGCACGGAAAATCAACAACCGGTGTTTGCGAAAATGGATATTATTGATACCGACCTAAGCAGGGTGGTGGCCACCACCACCTCTGATTCAACCGGGAGGTATTTTATCAGGGTTTCGCAGCCCAAACGTTACGGTGTTGAGATCGTGGCCCGGAATTATATGCTTTATCTCGACGTGCTGGAATTGTCAGGGGAAAGCTTCCGGAAGGAAATCATCCGGAATTTCCAGCTTGAGCCGATTGAAGTCGGAGCCAAGATGATCCTGAAGAATATCTTTTTTGAATTCGGGAAGTCAACACTGAAGCCTGAATCCTTTATCCAGCTCGACAACGTGGTTTTGCTCATGAAGACAACACCGGGATTGCGCATCGAGATCTCCGGACATACCGATAATGTAGGTTCAGCCAAAGCCAACCAGAAACTTTCCGAAGACAGGGCCAAAGCTGTTGTGGATTACCTGGTGAGCCGCGGCATTGAACTTGCCCGGCTGGAGTTCAAAGGTTACGGATTTACACAGCCGGTGGCTTCCAACAGCACACCCGACGGCAGGTCGCAAAACCGGAGGGTGGAATTCAAGATCGTGGGAAAGTGAACAAATAATAGTGAAAAACGAAAAGTGAAAAGTGAACAGTTCGTACTTTCTACTAACTTCTAACTTCTAACTTCTAACTTCTAACTTCTGAGAATGAAAAGAACCGTATTTTACCCCAAACATCTTGCCTGGGGTGCACGAATGATTGAATTTGCGGGATATGAAATGCCCCTGGAATACAAAGGCATAACGGTTGAACATCTGCAGGTAAGAAATGCCGTGGGGGTTTTTGATGTCTCTCACATGGGTGAGTTTTGGGTTAAGGGACCAAAGGCCCTGGCGCTGCTGCAGAAGATAACCACCAACGACGTTGCTTTGCTGTCACCCGGGAAGGCCCAGTATACCTGCATGCCAAACGGGAAGGGAGGGATTGTGGACGATCTGATCATTTACCAGTTTGACCCTGAAAAGTACATGCTGGTAGTGAATGCCGCCAATATTGACAAGGACTGGCAATGGATCAATGCTCAGAATGCCCCGGGGGCAGAACTTGAAAATGCCTCTGACAGGATCTCCCAGCTGGCAGTCCAGGGTCCCGACGCCATCAGGGTGCTTCAAAAGATCACCGCGGCTGACCTTGCCTCCGTCGATTCGTTTGCCTTCGTTACGGATACCGTTGGCGGGGTCGGCAATGTGATCATCGCGGCCACCGGATATACCGGTGCGGGGGGATTCGAGCTATACCTTTATCATGATGATGCACTTAGGGTATGGGATAAGGTGTTTGAAGCCGGCAAGGAGTTCGGCATTCAGCCTGTTGGACTGGCAGCGCGGGATACGCTGAGGCTCGAGATGGGCTATTGCCTCTACGGGAATGATATCGACGACACTACCTCTCCCATAGAGGCTGGTTTGGGATGGATAACCAAATTTGCCGATGGCAAGGATTTCATTGACCGGGAATTTCTGCTTCAGCAAAAAACCCAGGGCGTGAAGCGCAAACTGGTCGGATTTGAAATGGTTGACCGGGGAATACCCCGACATCACTATAGCATAACCGATGAAAAAGGCGCTCAGATCGGCGTGGTTACCTCAGGCACCATGTCTCCTTCACTGAAAGCAGGCATCGGCATGGGTTATGTGCAGGCTGATCATGCGAGGCCCGGTGCGGAGATCTTTATCGGTATCCGGGAAAAGCTCATCAGGGCCAGGGTAGTGAAAATGCCTTTCTATAAGCAAAGCTGACAGACGTTTAACCCTGGCAGTATTTAACGTAACAGCATGAATACCGGTAAAAGTAAAGTTGAGGTTTGCCTCACACCTTCCCTTTTTTCTGAATTCAGGAATGATGATGCCATCGTTGTAGTCGTTGATGTCCTGAGGGCAACTTCTGCCATCATTACAGCTTTCATGCACGGTGTGAAAAAGATTATCCCCGTGGCTACGCTCGAAGAAGCCAAAGCCTATAAAGAGAAAGGGTACCTGGTGGCTGCGGAACGTGACGGTATCGTCCGTGACTTTGCAGACTTTGGAAATTCTCCTTTTAATTTTCAGCAGGATGTCATCCATGATCGTGAGATCGTTTATTCAACCACTAACGGCACGCATTGCATTATGATGGCGGCCGGCAGTTACCGGGTGCTGATAGGGGGATATCTTAATCTCGATGCTATCGCAGCCTTGGTGCAGGCAGAAAGACGTGACCTGGTGGTGCTTTGCGCCGGATGGAAGAACAGGTTTAACCTTGAGGATACCCTTTTTGCAGGTGCCCTGGCTGAAAAAGTGTTGGAAGATGACCATTTTTTCACCCTCTGTGATTCAACCCATGCCTCCATGGATCTTTGGAACCTTGCGAAGTCCGATATGATGGCCTATATCGAAAAGGCCGCCCAGCGGCACCGTCTTAAAAAGAACAGGCTCGATGATGTCCTGGAATATTGCCATACACTGAATCTCACAACTGTGATCCCGGCCTTAAAAGGCAATGTTCTGATCTCCCTGGAAACGCGAAAGGGCGCTGGTTGATGCATCGGTTTATTAACCCTGCACGGTATTGGTTTGCCGGGGCATTTCACACATGAACTATATATTTTAAGGCATTTTTTGTTCAAAAAAGATCAAATTCCATATATTTGAAAAAAATAGTTGTTAATTGTTTAACATATTAAATACCCCTTATGAAAAAATATAATTTTAATCCCGGCCCTTCGGTTCTTCCTGAATTCACGATAAAGAACACGGCTGAAGCAGTTCTTAACCTTAACGGAAGCGGTCTTTCCATCATGGAGGTTTCGCATCGCAGCAAAGATTTTGAAGCCATCCTGAATAAATCAGTCGAGTTGTTGAAAGAGATCCTGTCCATTCCCGAAGGCTATTCTGTGCTGTTTCTGCAGGGAGGTGCCAGCCTTCAGTTTTCGATGGTACCCTTTAACTTCCTGAATAAGAAAGCGGCCTATCTCGATTCCGGCTCGTGGGCATCCAAAGCCATAAAGGAGGCCAAACTGCTCGGTGAAGTGAATGTGGTAGCCTCTTCAAAGGATGTCAATTACAATCATATTCCAAAACAATATACCATCCCTGCGGATGCCGACTATTTTCACATTACCACCAACAACACCATCTATGGAACCGAAATAAAGACTGACATTGATTCTCCCGTGCCACTCATCGCAGATGCCTCGTCGGATATTCTGAGCCGTCCGATGGATGTGTCAAAATATGCTCTCATTTATGCGGGCGCACAGAAAAACCTGGGTCCTGCCGGCGTGGCCCTGGTCATCCTGAAGAACAGCATGCTTGAAAAGGTCAGCCGCCCGATGCCCACCATGTTCAGCTACAAGACTCATGTTGAAAACAACTCCCTCTACAATACCCCTCCGTGCATTGCCATATATGCCTGCCTGCAAACGCTTGTCTGGCTCAAGAACCTGGGAGGACTTCCGGCGATCCACAAACAAAACCTGGAAAAAGCCAGGATCCTGTATGACGAGATCGAAAGAAACCGGTATTTTGTATCCAGCGTTGCCCAGGCCGAAGACCGTTCCATCATGAACGTCACCTTTATTATGAAAGAAGAATACAAGGATCTGGAACCTAAATTCCAGGAACTCGCTTCATCACGCGGTCTGGTTGGCATCAAGGGACACCGGTCGGTCGGCGGTTTCAGAGCTTCCATATACAATGCCATGTCGCTGGAAGGCGTCAATGCACTGGTGGCTGCTATGAAAGATTTTGAAAAACAGGCCTGAGCCTGTTTTCTTTTTTATATAACCTAAAACTCTACTGAAATGACAACAGTACTTGTTGCAACAGAGAAGCCATTTGCCAAAGTGGCCGTTAACGGCATCCGTGAGATCCTTACCAAGGCCGGTTTTGAGGTCAGGTTGCTCGAAAAGTACACCGCCAGGGAACAATTGCTGGAAGCCGTGAAGGATGCAGATGCCCTGATCATCCGGAGTGATGTTGTGGATGAACAGGTGATCGCGGCGGGCAACAAGCTTAAAATAGTTGTCAGGGCAGGGGCAGGATATGACAATGTCGACCTGAAAGCATCTTCTGCCAAAGGTGTAGTGGTGATGAACACGCCCGGGCAAAATTCCAATGCAGTCGCTGAACTTACCATTGGCATGCTCATTTACCTGAACCGAAATAGTTTTAATGGCACTTCGGGCATCGAACTGCGCGGGAAAACCATGGGAATTCATGCATACGGGCATGTGGGCCGTATCGTGGGAATGATTGCCAAGGGCATGGGAATGGATGTATTCGCACATGACCCCTTTGTTGACAAGATCTTTATTGAGAATGACGGTGTTAAAACCACCGAAACCGTGCAGGAATTATACGGCAAATGCCAGTATATCTCTGTGAACCTCCCCGCCAATAAAGAAACCAGGGAATCCATTAACCATGAACTCATGTCGAGGATGCCTGAAGGGGCCACCCTGGTGAACCCGGCCAGGAAAGAGATCATTCACGAAGCTTCCTTGTTGAAGATGTTCGCCGAACGGAACGATTTCCGCTATGCCACCGATGTGGCTCCCGACTGCGATGCCCAAATCAAAGCTGCTTATGGCGCCAGGTATTTTGCCACACCCAAAAAGATGGGGGCCCAGACCGAAGAGGCAAATATCAATGCTGGGCTTGCAGCAGCAAGGCAGATTGTTAATTTCATCCTGAAAGGCGACAGGACTTTCCAGGTAAACTGAATCAAAATCGGGATTATCCGACTGAAAATTTCTCACCATGGCAATCATCAAAGCATTCAAGGGGTACAGGCCCCGAAAGGAATTGGTACAGGCGATGGCCAGCAGGCCCTACGATGTTCTTTCATCAGAGGAAGCCCGCGCTGAAGCCGGGGACAATACGTACTCCTTTTATCACGTGATTAAATCAGAAATTGACTTTCCCGCTGACGTTGACCATTATGCGCCTGTCATTTACGAAAAGGCAAAGGCTACCCTGGAAAACTGGATTGCAGGGGGAGTGCTTGTGCAGGATCCTGTCCGCTGCCTTTATATTTATGCACAGACCATGTGGGGAAAGACACAATACGGGATCATGGCCTGTGCATCCGTGCAGGATTATCTTGACAATGGCATTCGAAAACATGAACTGACGCGTGTCGAGAAGGAAATCGACAGGAAAACCCATATCAGGGTGACCAACTTCAATTGCGAGCCGGTGTTTTTTGCTTTCCGTGACCATCCTGAGATAAACAGGATTATTGACACCGTGATCAAAGGCATGCCTGTATTTGACTTTGCCTCATCGGATGATATACGGCACCAGCTATGGGTGATTGATAACCAGGACACCGTAGTGAAAATTGAAACCCTCTTCAGGGATGAAATCCCTTTCACCTATGTGGCCGATGGTCATCACCGTACCGCTGCCGCAGCTCATGTCGGCGAAGAGCGCAGGATTGCAAACCGGGATCACACCGGGAAAGAGGAATATAATTTTTTCATGGCTGTCCATTTTCCGGCCAGCCAGCTGACCATTATCGATTACAACCGGTTGGTGACCGATCTTAACGGCTACAAAACCGATGCATTCATTGAACAACTTTCAGCCTCGTTTGATGTGTCACTGAAAGGCAGCAGCGAATACAAGCCCGCTCGATTGCATGAGTTCTCCATGTATCTCGACGGTAAATGGTATGCCATGACTGCAAAACCAGGCACTTATGATGACCGTGACCCGATCGGCAGCCTTGACGTGACAGTCCTGTCAAAATACATCCTCGATCCCTTGCTCGACATCAAAGACCTGCGTCAGTCCAAACGGATTGACTTTGTGGGAGGCATAAGGGGACTGGGAGAACTTAAAAAGAGGGTTGACAGCGGAGAAATGGCAGCGGCTTTCGCACTCTTCCCCGTATCCATGGAACAGCTTATGAACATTGCCGACTCAGGCAATATAATGCCTCCCAAGACTACCTGGTTTGAACCGAAGCTTAGAAGCGGACTGGTGCTGCATTGCCTGGAATAGGGAGGATCTGATTGACCAGGTTAAACGCAAAACACCCTGCCAGCGCCGCTGTCTCTGTCCTTAATCTTCTGGGACCCAGTGAAACCGGTTTAAAATCAGCTTTTAAAGCCAGCTCGATTTCATCCGGGGTAAAATCCCCTTCGGGTCCGATGAGCAGAACAACATCCTTTCCTTTTTCAAGCACCTCATGCAATGCCTTTTTCTCTGCCCCGGTGCAATGCGCTATCACCTTTTGTGTGTTGATTTGCTTCAGCGATCCGATAAAACGGTCATAGGAGGTCATTTCGTTGATCACGGGCATTGTAGCCACAACGGCCTGCTTCATGGATGAAATAATGATCTTTTCATACCGTTCGGCTTTGATCTCCCTGCGCTCTGACCGCCTGCAACGTATCGGCGTAATCTCGTCAATGCCTATTTCCACCGCTTTTTCAATGAACCATTCAAAGCGGTCGTTCTGCTTCGGAGGGGCTATGGCAATATGCAGCCTGCAACTGCTGCGCTGATAATCGGGAGTGGATTCAAGAATCTCAACCCGGCAGGCACGGGGATCAGGATCTGTTATGACCGCCTTGTATAATCCGCCTGAACCGTCGATCAGATATATAATATCCTGATCCGCATGCCGCAAAACGTTTATACAATGATTCGACTCTGCTTTGCTTAATGTCGCGCCTGTGCCGTCGACACCGGGAATGTAGAAGACCTGCATGTTTTTAGCATTAAGAACCGGGAACCAAGATACAAGATTTAAGATCAAAGATCAAAGAGCAAAGAGCAAAGATAGGCGTCATGGATTGTCCTGGCTGTCGCCTTCCACCAGATCGCGGTATTTGCGGACAAAGGCATTCTTTTTCATATCCGTGGAGACCATATAGATGTAAGATTCTCCGGAACTGACTTTCTGTCTGCGCTCGTTGGGCTTCATCGCGATCATCTTATCGAGGAACTGCCTGTTGGAGGAATGGATCTGCATCACTCCCCTCGTATATCCGAAGTAATACCAGGTTTGGCGGTTCATTTGCAGGTAAATATCACAAATGTCACCGCTGCGCTTGAGCTGTATCTCAATTAACCCGTTAACTCTTTTGTTGATCTGGGTGTTGTTGATACTTGCAATGCCTATCTTCCCCACCGAAAAGTACGAATTGGTCTCATCGTTCCATTGCAGTTTAAGCTCATTGAACATGATGGTATGTTTCAGTTCGGGTGGCATCTCTTTCACCGAGCCGAAAAGGCTGATTTCGGTACGCAGGGCATCAAACCTTTCCTGCCCGATAAGCTCTGTGAGCCCTTTGATATAAGTGGTGCTGTTCAGATCTGTAGCCGGCAGGTCAGGCAGGCTGTCGATCTCACCGGCCATAATGCCGATAATATCAGGTGCGATGTAAAAATCGAGGCCCAGGATAATGTCAAGCACTGCCTTGTTCTGGTTGACATCAAACCATGCATTGCCCGCGACAGTTTGCTTTACCTGACCCATGTTGGCCCCTATGCTCATGTTACCTTCGCCATACAACTGGCAGGTTTCACGAAGGATACTGACATAATTGCCGGGTGTTGAAGGATTGTACAGCTTTTCCTTTGAGGCTATCTTGAATTGCTGGGTAGTTTTGTCGTAATACAGAAAACCTCCCGCACTGACGATGGGTTTGTCGCTGTAATTCTTTCTGTGACACAAAAAAGCCGGGTATAAATGAATGGAATCATAGCTGACATAGATGCCATTGTATATCTTGTTGCGGTCGACATCTATCAGAGGATCGGCCAGCGGTATATAGATGTTGAAAGGGTCTATCTCCGACTGGAAGTACACCCATTTGACCGGCAGGTTTTCACAATTGGTTTCAATCAGCGCTGCCCCGTTAAAGGAAAGGTATTGATTGTCGGCATTCAGGGTTACCTTGCCCTGGTATCGAAACACCGGACTCAGGGTGAAGTGGTCGGCCTCAATAATCTCTCCTTTGGCAACCGTCGGTTTTAAAGGTTCTGCAACCACCGTCTTAAAATGGATCACCTGTTTCCTGTCAAGCTCATCGGCATAGTCATAATCGGCTTCACCCGTAAAAGCTTTTCGGCTTTGGATGGTAATGTCCGCATTGTAAAGGGTGTGATACTGGTTGGTTCGGCTGGCGATCAGCCGGGCCTTTTCAAGCGGCTTCATCAGGGCATCGGGTTTGATGGTAACCGATTCGTTGTCAGGGTATATGCGGGTGTCGGCAACGTCAATGTATTTTACCTGGGTTGCCTTGATCATATTGCCTTCATAATCATAATAAGAAAGGGGAGAAATGAAATTCAGCGAATCCTGCCTGGGATCTACGGAAATATAACGCGGGCCAAAGAATTCCTCTTCCTCGGCAGCACCCTCCTTTGAAAAAGTCTTGTTGGAGCCCATGGCCAGTTCCTTATTGTTCATATTCCAGACAAAATAATCGAGGTAACTGATGTATTTGTTCTCCGGGAATGTCACCATGGTGAAATCCTCATTGGAATTGAAATAACCGGTCTTCGTCCGGTAATCGATCCTCGCTTTTACATTGTCGGTAAGCACTGTGAATCCTTCGGAATGAACCGATTTCAGATAAAAGTCGGCCGTATCGGCAAGGATTTCCTTTGCCCTGTAGGTGAAGGAACCGGATGTAAGATCCGAATTCTTCAGGTCCATTTTCCCGGAACCTGTCAGTCCCGATGGCTGCAATTTCAGATTCCCGGCAAGGGAGGTTGAATCGTTGATCATGCTGAAATCAACATCCTTTTTGTAAATATTCATGGCATCCAGGTAGGGCATCCAGTGCACGTAATTGTTGCCGGAATGCACCATGGGGTATTCAGTTCCGGTGGTTTGCTCGGCTATGGTGTATTCCTTTGCATGGGCATTCATGGAATCGGGATAAAAGAGGATGTCGTCGGAATAGGTTACCGATGTCAGGTACTCCACCTTCCCTTTTCCCCGGAGTCCGTTGTTCGTCAATTGAATATGGCTGATGAAGTTACCTTTCCCACCATAGAGCGGAAGTCCTTCAGGCTGGGTAGTATGACTGAATCCGAGGGATTTGTCAGGCTGGAGCCTGAGGGATTCCTTAATGTCCGGGAAAATTCCGGCTGACCGGAACTCGCCGTCAAAATTCATAGCCCGCCGGTTAAAGTTGTCAAGACTGTCCATGGTGAAGGGGTATATTTCAAAATAGAAGTCTTCATGACGGTATGTCCCGTTTTGAATATCAGTCCTGTCGTAATAAACATATGAGCTTTCACGGCTCTTAAAGATGGGGTACTCGGGAAAGGATTGTCTTCCCGATTTGTTGTCGGGCACATCAATGAAAAGGTCACCGGTGATGTTCTCAATCAGGTTGTTCACAT
Organism: uncultured Bacteroidales bacterium; assembly: GCA_964390385.1. Lineage (GTDB taxonomy): Bacteria > Bacteroidota > Bacteroidia > Bacteroidales > UBA10428 > UBA5072. The sequence goes on from CAYMJH010000044.1 coordinate 16,795, forward strand.
GGTCGACAATGGGCATTCCGTAATTATCATAGCCCCCGGTAAGATATCTTATATGGAGCGAATCGATCTGCTGGAGCCTGATCTTGAACGTGTCATAGTTGAAAAAGAAGTTCTGGCCGTAAAAGGTAAGCAAACCTGCCGTAACGGTGCCGTCAAACTGAAAGTCCCTGTCCTTTTTCAGTATGATCCTGTCTTTGGCAGGATAGATCACCACATTTTGAGAATCGCTGACAAATATCCTGGGAATACCCTGGATGACCAGGTCATAATTCCGCAGGTCGAAAATGGCATTTTCGAGCGGAGTTTCAGTTCTGGAAGGGAAACTGATTACGTCATAATCAATCCTGGATATGCTGGCGGCCAGGTAATCATGCAGCCGGGGCTTTATGGTTGCCATATCCGTATTGACATCATAGAAGACAAAACCCATCGCTGCCGCACGCATCAGCAATTGCCTGACCTGCGACAAAGGTTTTCGCAGATAATCCGCAAAATCATCCGACCTGAACTCCTCCATGCCGATGGTGCGCGCAAAGCTTCGGATGGAGACCAGGGGATGAACTTCATCCATTCCCTGCATGGACTGGAATTTGTTGTTGTCGAACAAATTAACGGATTCAAAATTGGCTATGCCTATGCTGCTTCCCATGGAGGCAGTGAATCGCATAAAGGGCTGGTCCATTTTCCAGATCAGCTGCTCAAAGGTCATGTCAACATTGTGATAGGAATTATAGTAGGGGCTTCGTGAAATGAAATCATCCGTACGGAACAAGGTGAGCTCGCGGTTGGGGACCATGAATAAAAAGGCAAGACCGGGGTGGAAAATGGAATCGCCCTTCAGTTTAATTACGATGGAGGTGAAGGAGGAATTGATCCTGTCGGCCTTAAAGGCAAAATAATTGGAACGGGCGATGATGACCAGCGTATCCTTGCGGAAAATAGACACCGTTGCCGGCTTCTCGGGATTTCCGGTCCCCACCAACCGGGCACCCTGCATCGACAATCCGCCTTCATAGTTGATATCTTTATACAGGTTCTTTACCGAAAAGTCCTTTTGGTAGGAATCGAATTTCGGAAAGTCGGCATCAGCAGGTGTTTTGTTGTACTGAACCTTGTCGGTCAGAATACCTTCAAGCGGATTGCTGAAATACAGCTTGTTGACAAAAGTGACTTGTTCTGCCCTGTAATCCGATCTGGTCATGTCAATTTCATAGCCGCGCAACCGGGCATAGACCTCGTCAGGCTTAAAGCCTGCACGCTCCCAGGTAACCAGGCCTTCATTACCCTTCCACAGGTTTTCAACCGGGTCAAAGGTTCCCCGGGTTTCCTGGATCTGAATGCTGTCAAACCGGGTCCTGCAGGTAAGGTTTGTTTGTCCCAGCAATACCGTTATGCCATTCTCACCTGTGATCCGGCATTCCTTATTACTGCTTTTCCACGTAACCGTTGCTGACTGGAACAGGACCGCGCTGTCAATGAATTGCTGCGTGAAATTAAAAACACGGCTGAGAGCTGACAGGGTGGTTTTCCTTTCATCTGCCAGGAACATAATGCCGCCCATCCAGTTGTGAAAGTTCTCAGGCGTCTGATTCTTCTTTTTAAAACGGATCAGACATTCCATGTATTGGCTGAAATGAGGCGAGGGTTTGGCTTTTTTTTCCAGCAACAGCATGGATATCTTAACAATCTGGTTTTGTTCTTCTGCCGTGTACAGGCTGTCTATGCGCCATACCGCAGTAAAGTGCTGCAAAATGGCTTCCTCTTTTTCGGTAATGTTGGGTTGCATAAACCGGGCCAGCTCCTCGGGAAAAGTACCGGGTTCACCCGAAAACTTCCTGAATTCCTGCGCCAATGTAATGTTGCAGAAAACAATGAAGCCGGCAGCAGCAAAGCTTATCCTGCGGAAAAATAACTGCATATCGCTTGTTATTATGTCAAGTTAGCTAACCATTTTTTCTGAAAGTAAAGATAAATATAGACCGTCTATTTTGGGGAGATTTTTTGCACAATAAAAGGAAAACCGATAAAAACCGGCCCGTAACTGCAAAGTTTCAGGAATAATTAGTAAATTAAAACAGTTTTATGCAATAAGCTGTCCATTCATGAGGAAATTCTCAATCCCTTTAATGTCCCTGGTTTTGCTGGGAGTTATGGTAAGAGGCTGGACCCAGCAAACTGCCGGTGTGCATTCACAACTTACCTTCAGGCATATCACCATTGACAACGGACTATCGCATAACCGCGTGCTGGATATTTGTGAGGATCAGTACGGATACATCTGGATTGCCACCATTCTTGGATTGAACCGGTATGACGGCCTGGAAATGAAGAACTATTTCTATCATGCGGGTGATCCGGTTTCCCTGCCTTCGAATGTGATCTGGACCGTATTTTGCGATTCCGGGGGTAAACTGTGGGTAGGAACCAATGACGGACTGTGTTATTATAACGAGCTTACCGACGGATTCGTAAAGTTTCACCTGGACGGCATGTCGGCCGGATTTGATGATATTTTTGACATCATTGAAGACCGTGATGGCAACCTGTGGCTCGGCACTTTAGCAGGCCTTTACCGGGTAGAACCTGAATCGGGGGAACTGGTTTGTTTTAACAGCCGAAGTGCCGGGGAGAAATGGATGTTACCCAGTGATACGGTATACAGGGTGATGAATGACAACCGGGAGAATCTGTGGTTGTCCATGCATAACAAGGGTCTTTGCTGGGTCGACAGGGAAAAGGGGATTGTGAAGCATTTCAGGCATATTCCGGGAAACAGCAAAAGCCTGAGTGATAACAGGGTGGAGCGAATATTCCAGGACAGCCGCGGAGATGTGTGGATCGGTACGCTGGATGGCGGATTGAACCTGTTGAATCGCAGCGACAGCACATTTTCACGCTTCCTGCTGGATAAAAGCGATGTTTACAGCACGAGGATAAGGACAATCTGGGAGGACCCGGAAGGCTTTGTTTTTTTTGGAACACGTGCCGGTATATACCGGTATGACCCCCACAGCGGAGGCTTCTCTTTATATGCCAACTCATCTCATAAATTCTCTGTGCTCAGTGCAAACTCCGTTCTTGCCAGTTTTATCGACAGCAAAGAGGGCTTGTGGCTGGGTACACATTACGGGGGCGTCAATTATTCAAATATGGGATACCGGTCTTTTGTGGCCTATTATGCCAGGGAAAACGATGTGTATTGCCTGAACAATCCCACTGTTTTCGGAATCGCTGAGGATTCCGGCGGCAATGTATTCATCGGTACGGAACATGGCATCAATGTGCTCAGGCAAAACAGCTCTACTTTTACCTATATTACCCATGAGCCCGGCAATGAAAATTCCCTCAGTTATAACGATGTTAAATCCATTGCCGTTGATGCAGAGGATAATCTCTGGATTGCCACCAATAACGGGGGACTGGATTTCTATAACCGGAACACGCGAAAATACACGCATTACAGGAATCAACCCGGTAATCCATACTCCCTGCCCAGCAATAAAGCCTACTTTGTGCATATTGACCGCGACAATAATAAATGGATACTGACCAATGACAACTGGGGATCTGTTTCGAGTACTTTAAGCATACTGAAGAATAATGAAAACAGGTTCCATAATTATTATGGCGATTTTTACGGTACTATTTATGAAAACGATAAGGGCAACATTTTTATCGGAGGATTTCAGGGCGTATGGGTTTATCAGAAAGACTCGGGGAGTCTTTTGTATTACCCCAGCAGGCTGATCCTGCGCGTGATGGCCCTGCATGAAGATGCCGGGGGAAACCTTTGGGTGGGAAGTGAAACCGGACTTTCACGGTTCAATCAGGCAACGTTTCAGGTTGATCACTTTTCTGCCTCAGGGGGATACCCGATCTTCAATGTTTTAGGGATTTTGGGCGATGAAAGCAACAATCTTTGGGTTTCCACCAATGCCGGCCTGCTGAAAGTTGTCAATACCGATCATGTTCCCGATTCCATGCATATTCTGATTTATAACAAGGATGACGGCCTTCCCAGTAAAGAGTTCATGACCAATGCATTTTTTAAGAACAAACAGGGAGAAATGTTCCTGGGTACCAATAATGGCCTTGTAAGGTTCTTCCCTGAAAAAATTAAAGGAAATATTTACCGCCCGAATGTGGTCATTTCCGAACTGATCCTGGGCCATGAACAAATAAAGCCCGGCGACAAGGTAAACCGGAGGATTATATTGAAACAACCGATTCAAAAAACCACTTCCATCACCCTCGATCATAAAACCAGGGTTTTTACGCTCAAGTTCAATGCTCTGCATTATGCCAATCCCGAGAAGAACAGCTATAAATACAAGCTGGATCCCATTGACACCGACTGGAAATATGCCAATGCCTATAACAACACGGTTACATACACAGGCCTGCCCAGGGGAAGGTACACCTTTACGATCTATGCTGCCAATAATGACGGTGTATATGTTGACCGACCGGTAAACCTCGCCATCAGGATCCTTCCTTCTTTCTGGCAGACCTGGTTGTTCAAGGTCTTGCTCTCCCTGCTGATGATTTCGCTGGTGATTATTACTTTCAGGAGGAGGCTGGGCAAGGTTCAGACGCAAAAGAAAATGCTGGAAAAAGTTGTAATGGAGAGAACGGCCGAACTGAACAAATCCTATACGGAGCTGAAAGGTCAAAAAACCGAGATACTGGCCCAGAATGAAAAGATCCAGGCACAGAATGAGGAAATGCTGATCCAGCAGGATTACATCGAGAAAAACAACGCCCTGCTCGAAGAGGCCAACAAAAACCTGAAACTGCTCAATGAATTTGGCCGCCAGCTCACTGCGACCCTCGATAAATCGAGTATCGACCGGTTGGTCCTTCATTACGTCAGGTCTTATCTCAACCATGTCAATATTTTCGGAATGGGCATTTATGATCACGAACAACACGGTATCACCTTTTCCGATTTTACAGAAGAAGGAGAAAAAATATCGGATTTCACCAGCACCCTCGATGACACTTCCAGCATGGGCGTCTGTTGTTTCAAACGAAACAGTACCATTGTCTGCAACGATTTTGAAAATGAGTATGTCAATTATATCACTCATCTTAACATCAGAAGCACCCGGGTACCCCAGTCGGTGATCTATGTCCCGCTGGTGGTAGGTACAAAGAAAATCGGCATTTTCACCCTCCAGAGCTACGTGAAAAATGCCTTCCCGGCTCAGATGATCCCCCTGATTGAATCCATGGCTTCCTATATCGCCATCGCACTGGAAAACGCCGTTGTTTATGACATCGTAAGGGACCAGCATGAAAGACTGGAAAAAAAGAAGGAATTCCTGGAATACCTCGTAAAAGAAAGAACCAGGGATCTGGAACGGGCAAAAAATAAAGCTGAAGAAAGCGACAGGCTAAAGTCTGCCTTTCTTTCGAACATGTCACACGAGATCCGCACACCCCTGAATGCCATTATTGGATTTATTGAATTACTGAGTTCCGGCAACAATACGCCTGAAGAGATCTCAGGCTTTCACCATATCATCAAGAACAGCGGTTTCACCTTGTTGCAGCTGATCAATGATATTATTGATTTTTCAAAAATGGAATCAGGTCAGCTGGAATTTTTTATTTCAGATGTTAAGCTGATCAGCCTGCTTGAAGATATCTACAAAACATTCAGCGAGGAGCTCAGGAAAAGCAAGTCGAGGCATGAACCATCCGTTGAACTTAAACTTGTTGTACCTGCTGAGCATGAAATTATAATCCGGACCGATACCGTAAGGTTTCAGCAGGTTTTTAACAACCTTATCGGAAATGCCATCAAATTCACTGCTGCGGGTGCCATTGAATTTGGCATCAGGGATATCATACCGGGTCGCGAAATAATATTTTTTGTCAGCGATACCGGCATCGGCATCGAAAAGAAGTACCAGCAATTGATTTTTAACCGGTTTGTAAAGATTGACGACAACAAAAACATGTTATACCGGGGAACCGGACTTGGACTGGCCATTACCAAACACCTGGTTGAAACCATGGGAGGTATCATCAGGGTACAATCCGAACCGGGAAAGGGATCTGAGTTCACCTTTTCACTGCCGTATGAAAATTCACCGGATACCCTAAAGCCTCCTGCCCCGAGAGTGATGCTGAATCATGGGGCCATTCCCGACTGGAGCGACAAGCACTTCCTGATTGTTGAGGATGAAGAATCGAATTACCTGGTGATTCATTCGTTGCTGAGGAAAACGGGGGTCGGGACCACCTGGGCGAAAGACGGTGAAGAAGGTATAAACGCTTACCGGGAGCAGATGGATATTGTCA
>CAYMJH010000045.1:0-22741 GCA_964390385.1 uncultured Bacteroidales bacterium
GGTAAACAGTAAACAGTAAACGGTAATCGGTAATCGGTAATTGGTAACCGGTAATCGGTTACTGTCTACTAGCTACTGGCTACTTTCTTGCGTTTATGCTCCTGGTCACCAGGTCATACACCACCGGCGTGATGATCAGGGTCAGCAGTGTCGAAGTGAGCAATCCGCCTATGATCCCCCATGCCAGCGGGGCCCAGAGCGTACCTCCGCCGATGGTGAGGGGCAGCAGCCCTCATCGAAGTCATTATGATGGGCATGAACCTTGTCTCTCCTGCCTCCTTTACGGCATCGGTCACGCTTTTCCCCTCGGCCACCAGCTTGTTGCTGTAATCAACCAGGATGATGGAGTTGTTCACCACGATGCCGACCAGGCTGATGAGCCCGACAAAGGCTGTGAATGAAAACGTGTTCCCTGTGATGAACAAGGCCCAGATGGCGCCGATGAGAGCCAGCGGAATAGCGATGAAAATGATGAGAGGCTGCAGGAAAGAACGGAACTGGATGACCAGGATGGCAAGAATAGCCAGCATAGCCACAATGATGGCCGATATCATGCCTCCGAACGATTCCTGCCGGTTTTCAAGTTCCCCCCCCATATAATAGGTCATTCCATTCGGAAGCGGGTAATTCTCCATGTATTCCAGCAGGGGCTCAAGCACTTTATCGAGGGTATGGCCCTTGATGATATCTGCCGTGACCTGGGCTGAACGCTGAAGGTCTTTCCGCGTGATCAGGCCGGGTGCTTCCCTGAACTCAATCTCCACCAGCTGAAGCAGGGGGATCTGCCTGCCTGAAAGCGAGGCAACGAAAAGCCTGTCCAGATCCTCCAGGCTAACCGTCCCCTTATGCTGCATCCGCAGGGTGACGTCATATTCCTTTCCTTCCCTGTTTCTGAAGGACGAAATCCGGGCACCGCTGACGTAGGTTCGCAGCGCGCGGTCAATTTCCACCAGGGGCACGCCGAAATAGCTGGCCTTGTCCTTGTTAATGGTTACCTGCAGGTCGCTTTTCGTTTTACTGAGCAGGTTTTCGCAATTCACAGTGCCGGAGATGTTCCGGATATAGTCTTCGATATCGGTTGACACCCTTTTAAGGTCGTCGAGGTTATCCCCCAGCAGGGTGACAACCACAGGGGCCATGACAGGCGTACCCTGCTCGAATTCCTTCACGCTGATCTCTCCATCCGGATAGGCATCAAATACGCCGCGCAGCTGGTCTATCATCCGGTCAAATTTTTTCGCCTTATATTCCTTCATCTGAACATAAAATTCAATGAAGTTCTCGGCATAGTTCCGGGCAAAAACATTATAGTAGATACGCGGGTTGCCATGGCCCACATTGGTGGCATAACGGGTCACCCCGGGCAGGGTATCGAGGATGTTTTCAACAAACCTTGCCGCTTCATCCGAACGGGCTATCGCGGTGCCTTCAGGCATGTCGACCCTGATCAGGAACTGCGGCTGTTCAGCCTTCGGGAAGAAACTGATCCCCACGAATGCAACAAAAACAAAAACCGACAGCAGCAGTGTCCCAAAGGCAATGGCAAGCGTCGTGAGCCTGTTCCTCAGGGCCAGGTTCAGTATCTTCCTGTAAGGATTCTGTATGAACCAGTTTACCTTGCCCGTAAAGCCTGCTTTCTGATTCCCGTTTTCGGGTTTCTTCAGTACCACGCTTGCCAGGTAAGGGGTAAGGGTAAGGGCGATAAGCAGGGAGGCCATCAGGGTGGCAATGATGGCAACCGGCAAGCTTTTAATGAATTCGCCCGCTTCGTCCTTCATCATGATGATGGGGATGAAGGCTGCCACCGTGGTAAGCGTGGAGGTGACCACAGGCCATCCGATCTGTTCCGAACCTTTTACAGCGGCTTCGGTTCTGCTGTAACCCATGGCCATAAAGCGGTTTATATTCTGCATTATGACAATGGAGTTGTCCACCAGCATACCCAGGGCCACGATCATGCCGGCTACGGAGATCTGCTGCAGGCCGAAACCCGAGAAGTGGACAATCCATATACCGAGAATGATGGACAACGGGATGGCCATCATGGTCAGCAGCGAAGACCTGTAACCCATGGTCAGGAATATCAGTATGCCGACGATCAGGATGCCTTCAACAAGGTTGATCAGAAACCCGTTAATGCGGCTATCGACAAAGTACGACTGGTCAAAGACCCATTCAAGCCTAACATCGCCGGGAAGCTGCCTGCTGAATTCCTCCACTGTTGCTTTCACCTCGTCGATGATGTCAAACAGGTTGAGGTCTTCTTTCTGCTGGGCGGTGAGGAACAATGCCCTTTCCCCGTTAAAACGGCCGATATAGTCCTGGTCCTTATAGCCTGACTCCACCGTGGCAATGTTGCCCAGGCGTATCAGCTGGCCGTTGTAGGAGTGGACAACGGTGTTTTCGATCTCGCGGATTTCCTCGTAGGATGCATTGGATTTCAGGGTGAATTTCCTGTCACCCAACACCAGGGAACCACCCGGTATCTTGGTATTGGAGGCGATTACAGCTTTTGCCACCTGTTCCAGCGTGATGTTCATCAGGGCCATTTTTTCGGCATCGAGCGATACCCTGATCTCCTGTTCGGGATACCCGAAGAGTTCCGCTCTCCGGATGCCGTCATTCTTTTCAATGGCCGTTTTCAGTTTGTCCGCCAGGGCCTCGAGTTCAGCATAGGATAAGCGTTCGGAAACAAAGGCCAGCTGCAGGATATTAACATCGGCCGTGCTCCATTCCAGGATATCAATGGAATAGATGTCATCGGGCAGCCTGTTTTTCAGTCCGTTCACCCTGGATACCACCTCGTCCACTTTTTCTTTTGCATCGGTGTTGAAAGCAAATTCGATGCCTATGGTAACAATGCCGTCACGGATGGTAGTTTCAATGGTTTTGACGTCTTCCAGCTCATGCACGGCTTCCTCAATGGGAATGGCGATCAATTCCTCGAGGTCTTTCGGTGATCCGCCCGGGTATATGACGACAACAGTGGCACCGGGGATATCCACCGCCGGATTCTCGGTCCGCGGCATCCTGAAAAAGGAAAGAATGCCCGCAAAAGCGAGGATCACGAAAAGCATGATCGTGAACTGATGATTCTCTATGGCAAATTTTGGCAGTTTCATGCCCTTTGGATTTAACGGGTTAATGGCTGGAAATAATGATGTCCGTACTATCTGTAATGGAGTTCAGGTTATCGGTGATGACCAGGGTGCCGGGTTTCAGGTCGCCGGAAACCAGTACATCGTTTTTGCCGATGTCGAGGATGGTGACTGTTCTCCTGACAGGCCGGCCATTTACCACTTCAAAGACATTGGCTGTACTTCCCGAGGCATTCATGAGGGCCTCGACGGGGACCACCGATACGCTTTCTTCCTGCTTCGCATAAATGTCGGCCCGCGCGATCATGCCGGTGAGCAAGGGCTGCCTGACAGGCGGTTTCAGCCTGAGCTCCACTTCAAAGGTGCCGGTATAGGGATCGGCCGCATTGGCCAGCTCCGAGACTTCCGCAGAAAATCTTTCACCCGGGAAGGCATCGAGTATTATTACGGCTGAATCGCCTGTACGGAGCCTTACCCGGTCACGGTCGGTAACGTGGATCCTCACGATCCAGCTTCCTTCCGTGGAGCCGAACAACAATACGGGGTATCCGGGTCCGGCCATTTCGTTTTCCTCCATCAGCTTCTTCAGTATTCTTCCCTTCGAAGGAGCGGTTATGCTGGAATGGCGCAGGTTGAAGGAGGCAATATCATAATTCGACCCGGATATCTGTAACATGGTTTTTGCATTCTGCAATTGCTCGAGCGTGGCAACACTGTCATCGTACAGATTGACAGCGCGGGCATAATCACGTTCAGCCTTTTCAAAAGCCTCACGGGCCTGCTCCACCTGTGGCTTTATCTCCGACAGGTCAAGGCTTGCCAGGAGTTCCCCCTGGTTAACCGATTGTCCTTCGTTCACCCTGAACTCGAGGATGATACCGCCGGTCTTGAAACTCAGTTTTAGTTCCTGGCTCGTGGAAAGTCTTCCGCTGGAGTGCACGAGGAAGGCGCCGGAACCCGGAGCCACTTCACAGACCCTCACAGGCACGGGTCCCTGCTCCGCAGGAGCTCCTCCGTTGTTACGGCATGCCATGAAAACCATGGACAGGATCAGAATCGGTACAGCTAATTTCATTTTCATAAACGGAAGGTTTTAACGGTTGTATGCTTCAGCATTATCATGGCCTGTAACTCTTTCAAGTTCGGCTATTGCAATCAGATAATCATACTGGTTGATAACCAGGCTCTCATCGGCATGGGTCATCGCCGTTCGTGCATCCAGAAACTCCACCAGGCCGGCCTGCCCTTCGCGGTACTTTTTCCGGATCATATCGAAGGCCTTTTTTATAGCTTCGGATTGTTTCCGTGATGCTTCAATGGCCTTTCGGGAGGCTTGCAGATCATGCCAGGCCGTGAGCGCCTCAAGCTCTATCCTGGATCTGGCCTCATCAAGGTGTTTTTCTGTCATTTCTTTTTGTATCCTGGCCTGATTTATCCTGGCATTATGCTGAAAGCCGCTGAACAGGTTCCAGCTTAGGACCACGGAGGCCAGCAGGTAGTCGCTGTCGCTGTTGATGCCGTAATCCTCCCCCTGGAGGCCGAACTCAGCGACACCCAGCAGAGAAGGCAGGCGATTGTACCGGTTCATGCGGTAATTCAGGTCCGCCACCGCGGAGTACTGCCTCAGCATCACCAGTTCTTCGCGCTTATCAACCGCCAGCGATGCAGTTTCCTCCTGGCTGAACAGCCATTCGTCCATTACGGCCAGGCTGTCTTCGATGATCCCTGTATCACGGGACCTGTTCAGCAGGAAATTGAAATACGCGGCCGAGACCCTGACCATTTTTTCAGCCTCGGCCTGTTTCGTGTCAATCACACTTAACTCCGCCTGCGACCTAAGCACAGCATCGGCAGTGACCTTGTCGTTGGCGAGCAGGGATTCATTCACCCTGAGGTTCTCTTCCAGCAAAGCCCGCGTATTGCTGACCAGCATAGCCAGCCTGAGCGCTTTCAGATAGCTGTAATAAGCAGTTTTGATTTCCCTGATCAGATAATTTTCATATACACGGGCATCCGTTCTTTCCGTTTCGGCAAGGACCGATTGGATCCTTCGGTTAAAGATCAGCTGCGTATTGACAATGGGCTGAACGACCTGAATCTTTGTTTCCTGTTCCGTTGGCCTGTAAAAACTGAATTCCTGGTTTTCAACCCGGGGAAAGTTGTTGCTGCCGGTTACCTGGTTGAGCGTGCTGTAAACCGGGTTCAGCAGATCACCAACGGGGAACTCAATGACGCGGCCTCCCTGGGCTACGGTATATCTTGCCTGGAAGCTGACCGCCGGGAAAAACATGCCCTTTGACTCCCTGAGCACCTCAAGACTCCTGCTGTAATCATCATGTTTTTGCTGAAGGGCCAGGTTATTCCCGAGGCCCTCACGGATATAGGTCCTCAATACCTCTGACTGGGCATTTCCGGTCATGGAGAAGAATATAAGAACAAACAGGGGGATTAATACGGTCCCGGAGACCTTAATCTTTTTTGAGCAGTCCATGTTTTAAAATTTCAAAATGATTCATCATAAGTTCCTGTACCGTCACATCCATGAGGTCGACATGAAAGTCTTTCGTGCTGGCCAGTTTCAATATGCCTGTCGTTTGCGTCCAAAGGATATGCGCCAGCTGAATGGCCGGAATGTCAGTGCGGATCATCCCGGAGTCAATGCCTTGCTGAAGAAGACCTGTAAAGAATGACATGGGATCAGACTCATCCCGGCAAAGCTTTTCATATTTCTCGTGCACGTGATGAAAATCAAACTCAGCCTCAAAATAAACCAGGGTTTTGAAATAATCCGGCCTTTCTCCGGCAAACTTGATAAAAGCCCTCCCTATCTCCAATATATTATCGATCAATGATCTATCTGGTGAAACAACCCTTTCGAACATCTGCCTGAGTTCCCGGTGCGCCCTCAGGCTGATCTCGAAATACAGTTCATCCTTGCTTTTAAAATACAGGTAAAGGGTGCCTTTGCTCAGTTCGGCCTCAGCGGCAACATCATCCATGGTGGCCTGGTCATAGCCCTTTTTGGAAAACACTTTTTCAGCCGCGTCAAGGATATCATTCCGGCGCTGCTCTTTTTCCCTTTCCTTTCTCTCAATTATACCCATAGTTTTTATATGACTTATGGTCATTTATAGTACAAATATATATTTTATTATTCATATATCAAATTTTTTATTTTAAAATATTTTATTAACTATTGTTAATATGATTTTATTTTGGAACCAGGAACCAGGATGAAAGAGCAAAGAACAAAGAGCAAGGAACAAAGACATGCTGTGTGGCAGCTACCAGCTACTCTTATGTAACTAAATTATATGATTTTGATATTTAATAGATTACCTGATTATCTCCGGTTTCCCCATTCCAAGCACCATAGGTGCGACCTGTTTGTAGCAATGCCCTGAAAATGCAACATAATTCCTTACGTCCCGCCATTCGGCGGGACGCGGGGGAGAATTAGACAATGTTGCTCCTTTTGCTACAATCAGGTCGCCCCGCCGGGGCTTTTAGAAAGCCTTAATGAAGCCTAATTCCAAATTCAGGTACGGGGCTTGTTATTTTGTTTGGGGCAATATTGTTAAATACTGAATTTTGGTTTATCACGAGTGATCTTAAATTTTATATCTTATATCTTGTATCTTGTATCTTATATCATATATTGATAATTCGTCTAATTTTGTCTCTGTATAAAACAAAACATCCCGCTATGAAAGCCTATGCAAGAAGACTGGCCAAGTTCCTGCTGCTCATCGTCGTTATTTTCTTTGTTTTCATGTTTCTGATACCCTGGCTGTCCAGGGGAGTGACGTTTGACCAGACCTTCGGGGTCCTGACCGCAAGCCCCAGAATGAAAATGGTCCTCCTTTTCCTTTTGCTCTATGTATTGATCTACCCGGTCCTTAATTACGTAAGGAAGGAACGCTATATCACCGGCCGGTTCGAGGACAACCGCCCTGCCATTGAAGAAGCCATGCAGGAATTGGGATTTGTAAAGGAAGTGGATGACGGCTCGAGGCTGGTTTTCAGGAGAAAGTCGAAATACTCAAGAACTGTGATGTTGGGCGAAGACGCTGTGGAGATTGACGTTAAAAGCAAACCGCTTGTGCTGAAAGGGCCCAGAAGAGATATTAAAAGAGTTGATATGGCGCTGGATGCAAAACTCCTTGGGAAGGGGTAACGGATCCCCGGTGCCGTTCAGGCGCCGGTGGCAAATTTTTTCTGCCAAAGCGCATAGCGTTTACCCACGTATTCCCAGTTGACAACATGCCAGAAATCGCTGATATAATCGGCGCGGCGGTTCTGATTTTTCATATAGTAAGCGTGCTCCCATACATCCAGGCATAGCAACGGAAATCCCGGTTCATCAGCGACATCCATAAGCGGATTATCCTGGTTCCGGGTGGCTGTTACCCTGAGCCTGCCGTCTTTTACGATCAGCCAGGCCCACCCTGATCCGAACACCGATTTGGCCGCCATCTCGAACGCCGACTGAAAAGCATCAAACGACTTAAAATCCCTGTTGATCGCGTCAAGCAGAATACCTGAAGGATTTCCCCCGCCCGTGGGTGACATCATATTCCAGAAAAGAACATGGTTCAGGTAACCGCCTCCGTTGTTCCTCACCGCTTCAGGATACAAGGAGACATGGGCCAGGATTTCCCTGGCGGGTTTTTCAACAATTCCCAGTTCCGTTGCCAGCTGGTTGAATTTTTTCGTATAGGAGGCATGGTGCTGCGTATAATGCAGCTCCATGGTAAGGCTATCAATATAGGGTTCAAGGGCATTGAAAGCATAGGGAAGATCCTGTTGCACGAAGCCGGTTCTTCTTCTGCTTCCTTTGCGGAGCATGCGCGATGCAACACCTTTAACAGGCAGGAAAGAGGCAAACAAACCTGCTGCGCCTAATAATCCGATCTTTAGAAAGGAACGTTTATCCATCTCAATGAATCGTAAAAGATTTATTAATCAGCCAATCTCTTTACAAACATATTAAAAATAAATTGGTTCAAAAAAAGAAAAAAAGGTTAAATAATTAACCTATAGTTGAAAACCAATTTCTCTTTTTTCCGTTTAACCGAATAAGGTTCGGATATTTTTTATATTATTGGATATACATACCCAGCCACTAAAAAATGTTAGCAGGAAAACTTAAGAAACATTTTGGCTTACCTGTTGATGATCAATACCGGCAACTGAAAAGATCATATGCCGGCGATTTTTCACTGGATGCCTGCATCCTCAATTTTTACCGGATGCGCTTCTGGTCAGTGTTCCTTTTGGTGCTGGTTGCTTTTCAGCTGAGTTCCGATTTCCTGATGCTGAAGATCTGGAGCGACAAACAACTGATGGCTTTCCGGATCATGGATATTTATCTGGGTGCCGTGTCCCTGGTTGTGTTTTATGTCAGTTATTTCAGGCGTCCTCTGGTTCCCGGTGATGTCACCCTCTTTCACAAGGTACTGATCATATTTTACGTGTTTTCCCACGTGATATGGTCGGCTTCGGTGGCCGGAATTGAATCAGGCACGGCCAGCGGCCTGCCCACGTATCTGATCGGTGTGTTTTCAGCTGCCACGCTGTTCCTCATTCCGGGTCCCGTTTTTGCCGCGGCTTTGTTTACGAGTCTGCTCGGACTTCTTTTTTCGCTGTATTACATGCAGATCCCTGTTTTGTCGGTCATCAACCAGTATTACACGGTATTCATACTGGTCATTATCGCCTATATCACCTCGAGAATTCTATACGACTCGCGGCTGAAAAGCTTCATCATCAACCATAAGCTTGAAGTTGCCAACAAGACCCTGGATCATAAGGTAAAGGAAAGGACATTGGAACTGTCCACCACCAATATACAGCTGAAAAACGAAATAGAGATCCGGATCCGCTTTGAAAAAGAATTGAAAGATGCCCTGGTAAGGGCGGAAGAAGCTGACCGGCTGAAGACCCTTTTTCTGGCCAATATGTCACATGAGATCCGCACACCCCTCAATGGCATACTCGGGTTCAGCGACCTGGTGAAAACCCAGATCAAACCGGGCGACAAGAACAGCCATTATATTGATATCATTCATCAGAGCGGTCAGCAATTGCTGAAGATCATCGACGACATCCTCGATATCTCGATGATCGAGTCGAACCAGGTCAAAATAAACAAGGTTTCTTTCCACCTGAACCAATTGATGAAAGAAACCTATGATTTCTTCATGGGATATAAGAAGTCAGAAAACCGCGACCAGCTGGTCTTACAATATAGCCATGGCAAGCCTGACGGGAAAGACATCCTGTTCACCGACCCCGGGAGATTGCAGCAGATACTGAACAACCTCCTGAAAAATGCCATTAAATTTACCGAAATCGGCAGTATCCATTTCGGCTATATTATGATGGAAAGTGCCGTTGAATTTTTTGTTCAGGATACCGGGATTGGCGTCAAGGAAGAATTCCGTGGAAAAATATTCGAACGATTCACCCAGGGAGAGGAAGCCTTTAAGCGGAATTACGGAGGAAACGGGTTGGGGCTGGCCATTTCCAAAGGCATCCTTGAATGTCTCGGCGGCAAGATCTGGCTGGATACCAACTATTCACCCGGAGCCCGCTTCTGTTTCATTCTGCCCCTGAACGTCAAAGATTTATCCAAATCCATCCTGGATGAGGAAAAGATCAGCACGAATTTCCTTGACGCGCTGAAAAGCCTGGGACTTAAATAAAGACGGTAAACGGTAATCGGTAATCGGTAACCGGTAAATACCGTTTACCGATTACCGATTACCTACTCCCCTTCCGGGTAAAGCACCACCCTCACATAACGGCTGAGGTCGATCATATTGGCGACCCGCTGCAATGAATCGGATGTTACGCTGTTGATCCGTTCCGTTGCCTGGGTTATCCTTCCCGGATCGCCGGAACGGTATGCTTCAACCAGGTTACCCATCCACGCATTGTTTTCCTTCAATCCTTGTTCCAACTCGCGCCGCTGAGCTTCCCTGATCTTGAGCACGTCCTCCTCCTTCGCCCCTTCCTGCTGAATCTTACGGATCTCATTCAACGCTGCTTGGGTAAGCTTGTCCGTATTATCAGGTGAACAAGGGATATAAAGGCTCAGTGCATAATGTTCGAAGGGCACTTTCACCAGGGTGATATCAATATCCGATCCGTAAACCCCGCTCATTTCTTCCCTCAGGATATCCACATAGCGCATCTCAAGCAGATAAGTCAGCGACCTGAACAAATGGGCGTCTTCCGGTGTCCAGGACCGGGGTGATTCGATATACAGCGCCACAATACTTTTGGGATCATGGCCCAGCCGTGTCGATGGTCGCAGCCGGAACCCTGATGCCCATATCCCGCCAGCTGTCGGAACTGCGGGTAGAGGGCAGGCTGGCCAGGTAGGTTTCAATCAGCGGCCTCAGGCTGTCTGTGTTGAATGCTCCGACCAGGAAAAAGGTAAATCCTGATGCATCGCCGAACCTGTCTTTATAGACCTCAAATACCCGGTCAAAGCTGATCTTTTCTATGTCTTCCGGTGTAGGAACGGCCCCCGCCCTGGGATTGTTCTGTGTCCTTATCCGCTCGAAACGGTCAAAGAAATAATTTTCGGGATCGGCCAGCAGGTTGGTCACAATTCCCTTTTGTTTGTTGATGTAAGATTTAAACAATTCGGTATCGCTGCGGGGTTGGGTGAAATAGAGATAGAACAGCTGCAGCATCGCTTCCAGGTCCCTGGGAACGGCCGAACCGTTGAATCCTTCAAAATAGGCATCAATGTATGGATTGACATATAACTTTTTCCCCGAAAGCAGCTTACCGATATCGGAGGGAGAATAATCCGCCACTCCGCATTCCGTTATGACGGAGGATGCGCTGGAAGCCGACATGAAGTCAGCCTCGGGAAAAACGGAATAGCCGCCAGGACTGAAGGCCCTGAAAAGGACTTCATCATTCTTAAAATCCGTGGGCTTCAGGATGACTTTCGCGCCATTCGAAAGGGTCAGCTCGGTGATGCCCAGGTCATCCTTTTTCTTCGTAAAGAGTATCTTGCCACGGACAGGCTTTTCTTCCATCAGGGCCGTTCCCTTAACCTTGTCAACATAGGGATCAATGGCCGACGATTCCGTTTTGGCAATAAGGTCGTTCACCTGCCGGGCAACGGGCAGCACAAAGCCTTCCTTTTCAGGCGCTTCGACAATAACCACCCGGTTGTCCCTGGTGATGATCTGCCTTGCCGTATTGTTGATTTCTTCAAGCGAAATATCGCCGATGTACTGCCTGGCAAACTCATATTCAAACCCGATCCCCGGAATAGGCTCTCCGGTAAGGAAATTGCGCGCATATTCGTTGGCAAAGTGCTGGGATTCCGTTTTATCGCGTTCGTTATACAAATTCTCATACAGGGTGAGCATCGATTTTTTCTGACGGTCAAGTTCTCCCTGGGTAAAGCCGTGGCGGATCACCCTTTCACCTTCGGTTATCAGGGTTTGTATGCCCTTTTCAATGCCTGTTTCGGGCACCACTCCGTATGCCTGGAAAGCCATCACCCCTTTTGACACAAGATTGCCGAATTCACTGCCCGAAAACAGCAACGGCGGTTCAGCCTGTTCTTTCAGCTCATCGAGACGCTGTGAGAACATGCCGTTTATCAGCTGGGTGACCATCATGTGACGGTAATCCTTATAGGTTGTCTGTGGCCGGGCATCGCTTTTGCTGAGAGTGATAACAACGGTGTAAGGCGATTCTTTGTCCGAGGTCAGGGCCAGCAGGGTCTCCTTGTGGCCGGGGACAGCAAATTCCGTTCTCGGACGGGGATTGCCGGGCGCCTTGATGCGGCCAAACATTTCCCTGACGGTTTTCTCCGTGGCATCGGGGTCAATGTCCCCTACCGCTATGAAGGCCATCAGGTCGGGCCTGTACCAGTCGGTGTAAAACCTGCGGATGGTTTGGGGATCAGCTCCCTCGATGATCTCTTTCTTGCCGATGGGCATCCGCTGGCCATATTTCGAACCATTGAATACAATGGGAATGTATTGATCCTGCATACGCTGGAACGGGCCCCTTCCCATCCTCCATTCCTCCAGGATGACACCTCTTTCCTTGCTGATCTCGGTGGTATCAAAAAGAAAATTATGAGCCCAGTCTTCCATGATCTGAAATCCTTTTTGCAGGGCCACGGCGGAATCTGTAGGCAAGGTCAGCATGTAAACGGTCTCGTCAAAAGAAGTATAGGCGTTCACCTCGGGACCGAATTTCATGCCGATGGATTGCATGAAATGCACCAGCTCGTTCTTTTCAAAGTTTTTTGTGCCGTTGAAGGCCATGTGCTCAACAAAATGAGCCAGTCCCTGCTGATCATCATCTTCCAATACGGAACCGGCATTCACGGCCAGCCGGAATTCCGCCCGCTTCTCGGGTTTGGTATTTTTGCGGATATAATAGGTAAGGCCGTTTTCAAGCTTACCGATCCTGACATCGGGATCAACAGGAAGCAGTTTGCCGGGCTCGGGCTGGGCAGTTAAAAATTGGGTTAAGGAAAATACAATAAGGCTTAACAGGAGTTTAAATGATTTCATAATGTAAAAATTAGTGTGGGTGATGAATAACGAAAACCCTCAGGCTTTTCGTCCGGCAAATATAAATATTTTCGTTTTTCACTTATCGTTTTTCACTTTTCACTTATCGTTTTTCACTTTTCACTTTTCACTAGTCCCTTGTCCCTTGTCCCTTGTCCCTTCTTTAAAACTCATCCTGTGCACCGCGTTCCTCTCAACCGCTTCGCGGCTGAAATGATCGGCATGGTATTTCCCTTCGATATACAGCGGGGTCTGATCACAATAATGGGGGCTTGCCGGTATCCCGGAGTTGCCGGTGGGTATGACAGTCAGTGAATTGTCCCAGTTGCTCAAATCGAAGATATGACGATGAGAGGCGCCGTGCTCCGACAGAAAAGGCGTTGCATTGGAATAGCTGTAGGGCGACACGGTGTGAAAACTCCCTCCGATGGGATAAGGCCCCCTGCTGAGGTCCAGGACCTTCTCCAGTATGGCCACCTTCGCAAGCGGGTGCGCCAGGTTCACCTGGTGACGTTTTCCCCACTGCCAGGCGGCGACATCGGGACCGAATTCACGGCTCAGGCTGTCCACCGTTTCCCGGAAGCTTCTCAGCAGAATGTCGGATAATGACTCCCCAATACCCGGGGTTCGGGCATCATCTGTCCACAAGGAAGTGCCGCGCATCCAGATCTGATTGACGGAGATCCTTGACGCATCGGCAACAGTGAGGAATCTGTTCCCCAGCTTTTCTCCCAGCTCGTCATTGATAAGATTCTGAATTGTCTGCAAATAGATGCATTCGAAAAGCAGCGGTGCAGCCGCATCTGCTTTCATGTTAAAATCCCATTGTCTCAGCGTTTCAGCCGCCTTCTCCTGGGATTCAGAAAATCCCTGATTGTTGCCGAGGGCATTCAGCAAGGCCGGCATGTAACCTTCAGCCAGTTTGGAATGCTGGTCGAGCTGAATGGCTTTGAAATCATCGGCTGAATATTTTTCTTTTTCACCAAGCATTTCCACGATCCTGTCATAACGGACAGGAAGCGAATACCAGGTGCCGATATGATAAGGATAATCGTTGCCGGCGGTTTTGTTGTTCGCAGAAGCGACAAAACCGCACGCGGGATTGTACAGGTAAGGGAGTTCCCCGAATGGGACAAAACCCTGCCAGTCGTATGTACGGGTCCAGCCGGGCAGCAACGAAGCCACCGCATCGCGCTGCCGTATCGGTATCCCCGCGGCACAGAACAGGCCGATATTGCCGCTGAGGTCGGCATACACTATATTCTGTGAAATCGACCGGAACGTGCGCAATGCGTCTTTGAACTCATTCCAGTTGCCGGCCCTGTTAAGATGATAAACGGTCTTCATCTCATTGCTGGGTTCGTCCCCCACCCAGTGCATGCTTACCGTCTTACCCTGAAAATCCTTGTAACCTGAGATGACAGCGCCACGGTGTGAAAACACAAGTTCCTTTTCAATGCTTTCCCCTTCCTTTGTATGGATCACGGTTGCCTCTTTTTTGAATTCTTTCCATTCACCCTCGTATTCATACTGGTTTGGATTGGCCGGATTGACCTTCTCCTCGTAAAAATCAACGTTGTCAACATAGGTATTGGTCATGCCCCAGGCAATGCTGTCATTATGGCCGCAGATAACAAGCGGCTGGCCCGGAAGGACAAGCCCGGTGACGTTAAGCTTCCCTGGGATGACTTCATGCATCTGGATCCAGATGCCGGGCACGCTTAAGCCAAGATGCATATCGTTGGCCAGCAATGGCTTACCGGTAACGCTTTTTTTGCCGGAGACCGCCCAGTTGTTGCTGCCGTCGAGTATATCAGCGCCCAGGCCATGCAATAACTCAGCGCTCATCAGTAAAGAGCTCATATAATCCGTTGTATCCGGCGGGCCATCACGGCGGTAGACCACAGAACGCTGACCCGCGACATCAGGAAGGAGTTCCCTGTAAAGGGCACTGTCCACTTTTTGCCGGATCTCCTCGAAGATAATCTCGCTCCATCCTGCCTTCAGGTCCCACCCCATATAGCCTATCAGGTTCAGGGAATGAGCGGGCTCCCATGGCTCAGGCTTATAACCCAGGAGGGTGAATTCTATGGGAAGTTTTTTCGTATGATCGCCGATGTACCGGTTCACCCCGTCGGCGAAGGCCTGTAAAGCCGGGAGTATCAGAGTATCTCCTTCGTTGATGATGTTTTCCGATTTGGCAGGGTAGCGCAAAAGCCTAAGCAAATAATCGGTTTCAACAAAACCCTTTCCGAAAATCTCGCTCAGGCGGCCCTGGGTGACCCTGCGCAGAAAATCCATCTGCCAAAGCCTTTCCTGCGCCATGATATAGCCTGCCGTCATGTACAGGTCGTGTTCGTTGCCGGCATAGATATGAGGGATGCCGTATTGATCGCGGAACACTGTCACCTCCGACTGCAGGCCTTTCAGGGCGATATCCTTGTCATAATCAGGCAATGCCCTGCGGGTAACCACGCGGAAAGCAATGAATGCCCCGACAATAACCACGATAAGAAATACCAGCAAGGCCAGTCCAATGCGTTTCAAGGTTTTCATTTCATTCGGCTTTATGTTGTTGACATATAAAAATAAAACTTTTTCATAAGGAAAGATGGGCGGTGTAATAAAATTATTAACTTAGGTCTGAACTGAAAAATAAAAAACGAACCTGCATGAACCCGAAAAAGCTTTTACTTACAGCACTGCCTGTGTTCCTGATGCTCTCTCTCTATGGCAATAACCCGGAAGATTCCGTGAAAGCAGATGTAAAACAGGAAAAAATAAAAAAAGGTTGGACTTTTGGTGGCGTACCCGCAGTCAGTTTCAATACCGATCTTGGATTTCAATACGGGCTTGTGCTGAATTTCTTCAATTATGGCGACGGCAAGACCTATCCGAAATATCACCACAACATTTATCTGGAATGGTCGAAGTATACTAAAGGCAGCGGTAAAAACATCCTGCAGTATGATTCCGAATACCTGATCCCGGGAATTCGCCTGACTGCAGAGCTTGCCTATCTTACAGATCTTGCCCTTGATTTTTACGGATTCAACGGATATGAATCAGTTTATAACAAGGCATGGATTGATGATGAAGATACGGCCTCCTATATATCGAGGATGTTTTATGCAATGGACCGTAAGATGCTACGTGGAAAAGCTGACTTTCAGGGGCCTATAACAGGTAAAAATTTCCGGTGGCTGGCAGGACTGGAGATCAGTCATGTTAAAATAGATGACGTTGATATAGCCAAACTGAATAAAGGAAAAGATGAAGAAGACAAATTGCCGGATGCAGACCTGCTGTTCGAAAATTACAAAACATGGGGCCTGATTCCCTCTGATCAGTGGAACGGTGGAACAACAACCTTGCTGAAACTGGGAGCCGTATATGATACCAGGGATGCTGAAGCAAATCCCATGAAAGGAATATGGACTGAATTCCAGTTTCTGTGGGCGCCTTCATTTCTGGGGAATGGCGATCTGGCTTACACACGCGCTGTTCTGACACACCGACAGTATTTTTCACTGGTACCAAAAGTGTTGTCATTTGTTTACCGCCTGAGCTACCAGGGAAAATTAAGCGGCGAAATGCCTTTCTACATGCTGCCTTTTGCTTATAACACAGCTCCTGATGTTACACGTGATGCTTTTGGCGGCAATAAGACCATCCGTGGTGTAATGCGCAACCGGGTGGTTGGAGACGGAGTGGCCTTTGGAAATATGGAATTCCGGTGGAAGTTTTACCGGGGCATCGTTCTAAACCAGAATGTTTACCTTGCATTAAGCGCGTTCTTGGACGGAGGAATGGTTACCAATAAGTATAAACTGGCTGCCGATATTCCTGCAGCGGCAGCCGCATATTTTCCGGATACTGACGAAAGCCTGCACATGGGTTATGGCGGCGGACTTCATATTGCCCTGAATGAGAATTTTATCGTAGCCGCCGATGTTGCAAAAGCTATTAAAGAAGATGACTCCAATAAGCTGGGAGTATATATCGGATTGAACTGGCTATTCTGATCAGAGCCATTTGTGTCTCTTGAAAATCATATAGGTAATGTAGGAAGAGGCCAGCATAAGGATCAGCGCAAACGGATAGCCGATCTTCCAGTCGAGTTCGGGCATGAACCTGAAATTCATGCCATAGAGGCTAGCAATAAGAGTGGGCGGCATGATGATCACTGAAACCAGGGTAAAGATTTTGATGATCTTGTTCTGATCGATATTGACAAGACCCAGGAATGTATTCTGCAGGTATTCCAACCGCTCGAACAGGAAATTGGTGTGAACAACCAGTGAATCGATATCCTTGTTGAGGATCCCGAGCCTCTCCTTCTCCTCTTCGGTGAATTCCATGTTCTTGATCATAAGGGAAACGACACGTTGCTTGTCAATGATATTCTGCCTTATCATCATGGTGGACTCCTGGTAAGCCGTGATTTCCCGCAGCAATTCCTCACGTGTGCCGTTTTCACCCGTAAGCGATCTGCCGATGATGGTGATCTGCTTTGAAATGCATTCAATAAAATCGGCGTCGAAATCAACCCGCAGTTCAAAAAGCGTCAGGAATATTTTATTGCCATTGGTAAAAGGCTTGCCATTGCTATGGATCTTTTTCATGCATTCTGTAAAGGCACGCACTTCTCCCTCGTGGTAGGTCACCAATAGTTCACCCTTGAAAACGAAAGAAACATGGGCGTTATAATATTGGTTTTCATCCGATTTCTGCAGAAATACGGAGTTGGCAATATAATATTCGTCCTCTTCAATAAAACGGGAGCTTGACTCAATCTCCTCCTGTTGCATCCGTGTCGGAATGTTGATCCCGAATTGTTTCTCCACTTCCTCAATCTGTCTGAGGGAAGGGCCCTGTAAATCGATCCAGATCAGGTCGGTAAGGTCGCCTGCATCCTTTAAAGCGGCGTTCTCGGTAATGACATGCTGGCCTTTTCTATACAAGCGGATCATAACGATCAGGGTTAGCGGCAGGTTGATAAAAATGAATGGGATTACATCCTGGTGTGCTGCATTTTTTTCTAAAGATATGTTTTTTTGTTTTAGAAAGGATGGTTGTTTGTAAGAATATAGAAGTTAGAATTTAGTAGTTAGAATTTCGTAGTTAGAATTTAGTAATGCCAACCCTTAATTCGCATTAGCAGTATAATAAAAAAACCTTTCAGCGAAAGGCCGAAAGGCAGCGGAATATTTGGTAAGAAGCAAGGGAGGTGTTTAACCTGACCGTGAATACAGTTGCAAACATACAATGATCTTGTCGTTCCGTAACGGAATGATCAATTCAATGATGGAACAACATTAAAATGATGAGGAATCGGTTTTACCCATGCCTTTGCCAGGAGCAGATGGTTTACAGCAGGCTCTCGAGGTATCGTATTCTCAGGATCGGGATCCTGAAATTATAGGTGATCCCGTCCTTTTTCAAAACACATATCCTTTTGCCGCGCTGCACCTTATCGAGATAGGCCAGGTTGATGATGACAGAACGGTTGATGCGGGCGAAAGAGGCTTTAGGTAGCGTTTCCTCGATGGCTCCCAGGTTCATGGCCACGGTTTCATGCTTATCCTGGCTGAGGTGGATATCAGAATAATTCCAGTCGGCTTTGATATATATAATATCCTGCGGATCGATCAGGATAAAGCCGCCGGTTGTGTTAAAACGGATCTTCTTCCTGGACAGCTGGCTGAGCAAGGCTGCGTAACTCATTTCCCTTTCCTGCCGGGCGAACCTGTCCATAAAGCGTTTCATCGATGAAGCCAGCTCCTCCCTGTCAACCGGCTTCAGCAAATAATCAAAGGCCGAGGCCCTTATGGCCTGAATGGCATATTGGTCAAAAGCAGTGACAAAGATGACAAAGGGTCTTATGGCAGTCTGGTTCAGGGCTTCCAGGATATCAAATCCGCTCATTACCGGCATCTGAATATCCAGGAAGACCAGGTCGGGTTTCATCTGGATAATGGATCCCAACGCCTGTTTCGGATCGTTGATTTTCGCAACCAGCCTGAGCCCTTCATACCCTGACAACAAACGCCCGAGTTCATCCGTTGCAGCAGTCTCATCGTCTATAACCACACAGGTTGCCACCCTTAAATTCATTTCATTGCTGTTCATTGATTCCTGTTAAAGTGATTTTAACCTTTGTACCTGAAGGATCTCCTGAGGGATGAACCAGGTCGGTGATCTCGGAGGTGATCCTCATATTGTGGTATTTGTCAAACAGGTTCGAGTATTGTTCTATTAAAGCCAGCCCTTTACCCGTTGAATCACTGCCCCGCAGGCGCGATTGCTTGCGTCCGATCCCGTTATCCGTGATCTCAAGCATAAGGCCTTTCTCGACCGGCATGATGTTTACCTTCAGCATACCGCCTTTCTCCAGCGGGAGTATCCCATGCCTGAGCGCGTTCTCCACATGGATCTGAAGGATCATCTTGGGGATCCTTACCTGCCTGTCAACCAAAGGATCCACCCATATCGTGTACCCGAACTTGTCCCTGAATCTGAATTTTTCAAGGGCCAGGTAGTTCTCGGTGAATTCAATTTCTTCCTGCAGGCTTCGCTTGATCTGATCTGAAGACAGCAACAGTGACCGGTGAAGCTTTGAAAAATGCATGAGCTGCTCGCGGGCTTTTTCCTGTTCATTGCCTGAAAGAGTGGCAATAATCGAATTGACTGCATTCATGATAAAATGCGGATCAAGCTGGTTACGCAGGATCTGAAGCTGTAAAACGGTGATCTTCTTTTCCGTTTCAGCCTTCTTCCTGGTCTGATCCTGTTGAATTTTCCTTACCAGCAGGGCAAAGAGGAGGAAACCAAGGTAGACAGCCAGGTAAAGGCCGAACCGGTATGCATAAACCGGGTTGCGTCCATACTCATAAAGGTAAAACCTTGGTCCCATCTGAAGATACAGTTGAGCCGGTCTTTCACTTTCCGTCTTCAGCGAGTAAATCATACCCAATTCACCTTTCCCGTCAACTTCGAGAGTAACCGGGTTTCTCAGGTTGTCACGGAAGATGACCAGCTGGTTCCGGTAGTGATCGGGACAAACGACTTCGTCCACTCCATCCCGGTCGGCATCCAATGTGAAAGAGTATGAAACCTGCCTGGCCTTCACCGACCTTTTTTTCTTAAAAGCCGCATCGTATACATCGAATCCATACCCCTCACGGCAGAGCAATATCCAGTTCCTACGCTCCCTGTCCGTGAGAGAAAGGATATCCATAACATTTCCGGGGAGAGACAGTGATTGGATGATTTCTCCGTTTAAGTTGAAAGCCATCAGCCTTGTCGATCCTCCCTGGTTATCGGGCGGATGATAAAGGGCTGCCAGCATGGGTTTATGCGCAGCATCAAGAATGACCTCAGGCCTCAGGTCGGAATACTGTCCCGGAAAGGAAACCGGGTTGAACATAAAACGGAGGTCCCGGTCCAGTACCATGAGCCATGTATACCAGTCGGGATAAGGTGTTGCAGAGTCTCTTACGTTGGAGGCCGCATAGCCGAACAGGATGATTTCCTTCAGGCTGTCGCCCGTAACATCTTTTTGAATGATCTCTTTGATAAAATAACCGCTCCTAGGCGAGACAAGGAAGGTATCACGGCGGATATCCCAGGCATAGATCCTGCGGGGGACGAGCGAATAACCGGTCCCGATCCCGAAGATCAGCTCGCCCGAGCCGTCTCCGGTAAGGTCATCCATTTCGGCTTCAAGGATAAAGGGGTCGGTCTTGTTGTTCCGCTTTCCGACCCGGGTCACGAAACGGTTCCTTGCTGAAACCGATCCCTTTTTATAGTCATGCAGGCAATGCAGCAGCACTGAATCATTCGACAGGGTGAAAACATATATTTCTTTCACGCTGTCGTTATCACTGTCGCCTGTGATAATGATCCCGGGGCGCTGAACAAAATCATACCGCCCTGAGAAAGTCCACTGGTCCAGTATCCCATCCTTATTGGATACGGTAAGACCGGCTGACCCGATGCTGTTATGAAAAATAACGATTTTTTCAGCGGTGCCGTCCAGGTCAAGGTCGTCGTACCAGGCTGCCTGGTCATTCATATATTCGCCGTTCTCGATCCTTTCGGCAGTGTATTTATGAATATTCAGGGGAAAAACTGACAATACCAGCAGGGTCACCCATAGTGAAAGGGCGTAAGGATTCAGCAAAAATGAAAAGATACGTTTCATAATTACCCCGATGAACCTTATGCCGTTTTGATATCCAGTGCTATTCCCATTCCCGTTATGCAATACCAGCATAAACTTACACATTGGACAACAAAAAAACAAGACCCTGCCACCAAAACCGACACCCTTTCGGGGTGTCACCGGATTTTTTTGAATGAAATGTTTTTAGTATCCTTGTGGCGGGCTTTGAGGCCGGTAACATAAAACCAACAGCATGTCACCCTGGATCTTTCTGCTGATCGTAGTTGTATACTTTGCTTTTCTCATCGTCATTTCCTATTTCACCAGCCGGGGGGCCGACAATGCCTCGTTCTTCGTGGGCAACCGCAAGTCGCCCTGGTTCCTCGTAGCGTACGGGATGATAGGGGCATCCATTTCAGGGGTGACCTATATCTCTATACCGGGAGAAGTGGGGAGCAGCATGTTTTCCTATATGCAGGTCGTGCTCGGCTACTTTGTCGGGTACATGATCATTGCCAATGTATTGCTGCCCCTGTATTACCGGCTGAACCTGTCTTCGATATACGCCTATCTCGAGAACCGCTTTGGATGGCACAGCTATAAAACCGGCGCTTTTTATTTTTTATTGTCGCGGGTCATCGGCGCCTCCTTCCGCCTCTACATCGTAGCCATGGTCATCGACGCCTTCGTCCTTTCTCACTTCGGCGTACCTTTCTGGCTTACGGTCATCATAACCGTCCTGCTTATTTATGTGTACTCTTTCAAAGGGGGCATCAGAACCATCGTATATACCGATACTTTTCAGACGACATTCCTGCTGCTGGGCGTCATCTTGTCCATCGTGCTGATCTCAAAAGAACTGGGTTATTCAGCGTCCGATCTTTTCACCGGCATTCATGAAAGCAGGTATTCCCAACTGTTCATCTGGGACTGGAAACCGGGCAATAATTTTTTCAAGCACTTTCTCAGCGGCATTTTCATATGCATCACCATGACGGGGCTTGACCAGGACATGATGCAGAAAAACCTCAGCTGCCGGAACCTGAAAGAAGCCAAAAAGAACATGTACTGGATGAGTTCCCTGCTGATACTGGTGAATATCCTGTTCCTGTCCCTCGGTGCATTGCTGTATATATACTCTAATGCAAAAGGGATCATGATCGAGAACTTTGCGGATGCCGGCCTCATGAAGGCATGCCCGATAAGCCTGTTGGATCCGGCTACCGGCGAATTCGCCTGTCGCAAGACCGATGAGCTCTTCCCTTTCCTGGTTTTCAATTATCTGCCGCCGGCGGTCAGCTTTGTATTTTTTCTGGGACTGATAGCGGCTGCCTATGCCAGCTCCGACTCAGCCCTGACAGCGCTGACGACATCTTTCTGTGTTGATTTCCTGGGATTCAGGGAAGACAACAGGCGTATGGGAATACGCAACATCGTTCACGTGGGCTTTGCCGTATTGCTGATATTGTTTATCCTCCTTTATGCCGTCGTCAACAACCAGAGTGTCATCAACTCGCTGTTCACCATTGCCGGGTACACCTATGGACCGTTGCTGGGACTTTTTTCCTTCGGCATCCTCACCCGGTACAAAACCAATGAAAAATGGGTGCCTGTGATAACCGTGGCAGGGATCGCGCTGAGTTACCTCGCCAGCCTTTACTCCTCAGCTCTGTTCAACGGCTACAAGGTGGGATTTGAGATTGTGGTGCTGAACGGATTGCTGGTGTTTTTGGGATTGTACCTGAGCAGGAGGAGGGAGGTAAACGGTGAACGGTGAACGGTATCAGTGAAAAGTGAAAAGTGAAAAGAATGCAGGCTACAGACTGATAGACTGTTAGGCTGTTAGACTAGAAGACCAGAAGACTTGAAGACTTGAAGACTTGAAGACCAGCAGACCAGAAGACTTGAAGACT
>CAYMJH010000046.1:0-22629 GCA_964390385.1 uncultured Bacteroidales bacterium
CGACCGGCTGTATCGCATGCGGCTCAATGAAATGCTCGGAATAGAGATCAAGGGGGAAGGGAAGCCCGTTATCCGCTATCCCGGCGAGAAAATGTGGTCGGGCATTTCCCTGGCCCAGATGTCATACGGGTATGAAGTGAGGCTGACGCCGCTTCAGATCCTCGCTTTCTACAATGCCATTGCCAACGACGGAAAGATGGTAAAGCCTGTTTTTGTGAAGGAATTGCAGTATCACGGGAAAACCGTTAAAAGTTTTGGAACCGATGTTTTGCAGTCGTCCGTCTGCTCGAGGGCTACCCTCAGAAAGGTAAGACTCCTGCTGGAAGGGGTAGTGGAGAACGGAACTGCGAAAAACCTGCGGAACAGCCAGATCAAAATTGCGGGAAAGACCGGTACCAATCAGATTTACAATAAAAAATACGGTTACAGAACAGGTAACGAAGTAAGCTACCAGGCTTCGTTTGTAGGATATTTCCCGGCCGATGATCCACGGTACTCGTGTATCGTCGTCGTCAACTCACCGTCGAAGCAGGTGTATTACGGCAACCAGGTTGCCGGACCCGTATTCCTTGAAATCGCCCGGAAGGTTTATGCGACCTCGGTGGAAATGCATGATCCCGTGGCGAAAAAGGATGATGAAAGGATCGATCTGCCGTATTCCAAGAACGGGCATCATGATGAAAGCCAGACAGCCCTGAACGAACTGAGAATTCCGGTTGAGAACAGGCGCATCGGTTCAGCCTGGATCAATACCACCAGGGATGAAACGGCGGTGAGGTTCAGTGAAAGAAAAGTCATTGAAAACCTGGTGCCCGATGTAGTCACCCTGGGGGCAAAAGATGCGGTTTACCTGCTTGAAAATGCCGGACTGAGGGTTACCCTCGTGGGAAAGGGAAGCGTCAGGAGCCAGTCCATCCCCCCAGGAACCCGCATCAGGAAGGGAGAGAGAATCATACTTGAAATGACATATATCAACTGAATATGAAAAGCCTGAGTGAACTGTTGCCTTCCGCCGGTGTTCTGCAGGTTACCGGAAAGCAAGATGTCCCGGTCACCGGACTTGCATTCAGCTCCCGTGAGGTAATACCCGGATCGGTTTTTGTTGCCGTAAAAGGCAGTCGTGCCGACGGCCATGAATTCATTCCGGAGGCTGTCAGCCGTGGCGCTGTTGCCGTCGTCGGGGAGAAAATGCCGCAGGCATTCCCCGGAGACATAACCTTTGTTGCAGTAACGGACAGTGCCAGGGCTTTAGGGATAATGGCATCGAACTATTTCGGCCGGCCTTCGTCGCAGCTAAAACTGGTTGGCATCACCGGGACCAATGGCAAGACTACCACCGTTACGCTCCTTTACCGACTTTTCACGGCCCTGGGATATAGATCGGGTTGCCTTTCAACCATCCGTAATTACGTGGGAGAAAAAACCGTCGGGGCTACCCACACTACACCCGACCCGGTGCAGCTGAACGGCCTGTTAAAAGAAATGGTTGATACCGGCTGCCGCTATGCCTTTATGGAGGTCAGTTCGCATGCACTGGCACAACAACGGGTGGCCGGACTCGAATTTGCAGGCGGCATATTTTCCAATATAACGCACGATCACCTCGATTACCATAAAACATTCGATGAATATATCCGGGCTAAGAAACTTTTCTTTGATAACCTTCCGGCCGGCGCTTTCGCCCTCATCAACAGCGATGACAGGAACGGTAAGGTCATGGTACAGAATACCAGGGCTGCCGTGAGCTATTACGGGGTAAGATCAATGGCCGGATTCAAGGCAAGGATCATCGAAAGCCATATAGACGGCATGCTGCTGAACATTGACAATAGCGAGATATGGACCCGGTTTCCGGGAGCCTTCAATGCCAGTAACCTGCTGGCTGTTTATGGTGCGGCGTGCCTGCTCGGCCAGCCGAAGGAGGAAGTACTCAGGGTCATCAGCGAACTCGAGTCCGTTGAAGGACGATTTCAAACGATCAAATCAAAGGATGGCGTTACGGCCATTATTGATTACGCCCACACTCCCGATGCTCTTTCCAATGTTCTTTCCACCATTCTGCAAATCAGGCCGCCGGAAAGCAGGATCTTCACGGTGGTGGGAGCTGGCGGCAACCGCGACAGGACAAAACGGCCCGAAATGGCCAGGGTGGCTGCAGGCATGAGCGACCGTGTGATCCTTACTTCCGATAATCCCAGGGATGAGGATCCGGATGCCATCATCGCCGACATGAAGGAGGGACTGGACGCTGAGTTGTCGAAAAAGGCCGTGGCCATAACCGACAGGAGGGAAGCCATCCGCACGGCATGCATCATGGCTAAACCAGGCGACATCCTGCTGATTGCGGGGAAAGGCCATGAAAACTACCAGGAGATAAAGGGCGTCAAATATCCATTCAGCGATAAGGATTTTGTTGCCGAACAATTCATGAGTAACAAAACCAATCCGTAGTGACCTATGCTCTATTACCTTTTTGAATACCTCGATCGCTTTGATTTGCCGGGTGCCGGATTGTTTCAGTATTTGTCATTCCGCTCTGCCATGACCGTGATCACATCGCTGGTGATCTCATTGTTCATTGGTAAAAGGATCATACAGGCACTGCAACGGAGACAGATCGGTGAAACCGTTCGCGACCTTGGCCTGGAAGGGCAGCTTACCAAAAAAGGCACTCCCACCATGGGCGGATTGATCATACTGGCATCCATACTGGTCCCCGTTATCTTATTCGGCGATCTGCGGAACGTATATGTCATCCTGATGGTTTTTGTGACAGTTTGGCTCGGATTGGTAGGATTTATTGACGATTATATCAAGGTTTTTAAAAAGAACAAGGAAGGACTGCGCGGTACCTTTAAGATCATTGCCCAGGTCATTGCCGGCCTGGTGGTCGGACTTACCCTGCATTTCAGCGATGAGGTGCTGGTACGCGAAAAGGTGCTGAACCGCGAAGGCACGCCGATAACCAGGGTCATTGAAGGAGAAGACAATGCCATACCTTCCATCAGCTATGTAACCCGGGATGTGAAATCCACCAGGGTCAACATACCCTTTTTCAAGAACAATGAATTTGATTATGCCATGCTCATCTGGTTCCTGGGCGACAAGGCCAGGGAATATGCCTGGATCGTAGTGATCCTGGTGGTCATCCTCGTCATTACCTTCATTTCAAACGGGACCAACCTCACCGACGGACTCGATGGCCTGGCGGCCGGCACCTCGGCCATTGTAGGCCTGACGCTCGGCATCCTGGCCTATGTGTCGGGCAATGCGGTCTTCTCCGACTACCTGAATATCATGTACCTGCCTCACACCGGTGAACTTGTGGTGTTTATCAGTGCTTTTATCGGGGCGCTGGTGGGATTTCTTTGGTATAACGCTTATCCGGCGCAGGTCTTTATGGGAGACACCGGCAGCCTGGCCATCGGAGGGATTATTGCCGTATACGCCATCCTCATCCGGAAAGAACTGCTGATCCCGATCCTTTGCGGTGTGTTTGTCGTTGAAAGTCTTTCCGTCGTTATCCAGGTCGTCTATTTCAAATACACGCGGCACAGGTATGGCGAAGGCAGAAGGATATTTAAAATGTCTCCTCTCCATCATCATTACCAGAAGCTCAACTATCCTGAATCCAAGATCGTCATCCGGTTTTGGATTGTAAACATATTGCTGGCCATTATAACTATTGTCACCCTAAAAATTCGATAATAATGGAACGAAGAATTGTCATTCTCGGAGCCGGAGAAAGTGGAACAGGGGCAGCCGTGCTTGCCCGCAAGCAGGGATTCGATGTGTTCGTTTCGGACTCAGGCCGGATCAAGGATCATTATAAGGAAATCCTCTATAATTACGATATTGAATGGGAAGAGGGAAAGCATACCGAAAGGCTTATCCTGAATGCCGATGAAATCATTAAAAGCCCCGGCATTTCTGAAAAATCAGACATCGTATTGACCATTCGAAAAAAGGGACTGAAAATAATTTCAGAAATAGAATTCGCCGGCCGTTACACCGCGGCAAAGAAGATCTGCATCACCGGAAGCAACGGCAAAACCACTACTACAAGCCTGATCCATCACATGCTGAGGAAAGCCGGACTGAATGCCGGAATAGCCGGAAATGTAGGGAAAAGCTTTGCCATGATGGTGGCAACCGAAAATTATGACTATTACGTAATTGAACTTAGCAGCTTTCAGCTCGACGGCATGTACGACTTCAAGGCCGACATTGCCATCCTGCTGAATATTACGCCCGATCATCTTGACCGGTACGATTATAACCTGCAAAAGTATGTCGACTCAAAATTCAGGATCACCCAGAATCTTTCGGAAGATGATTTCTTTGTTTATTGTTCCGACGACGAAATTACCATCCGGGAGCTGGAAAGGATAGTGATGAAAGCCAAGCAGCTTGGCTTCACGCTGAAAGAAACACCCCAGCAGGGAGCCTATGTCGAAGGAGGATACCTTAAAATAGAGTTGGATGACGACATGTTCGAATTGTCACTTGCCGATCTTGCCCTGAAAGGGAAACACAATATTTATAATTCCATGGCCGCCGGTATTACCGGCAACGTGCTGAAGATCAGGAAACCCCTGATCCGCGAGAGCCTGATGGATTTTACCGGCGTGGAACATCGCCTCGAGCGGTTTATCAGGGTTCATGGCATTGAATTCATCAACGATTCGAAGGCCACCAACGTGAATTCAACCTGGTATGCACTCGAAAGCATGACTACGCCGGTAATCTGGATCGCCGGAGGCGTCGACAAAGGCAATGATTACAACGAACTCATGGAACTGGTGAAGAGCAAGGTCAAAGCACTGATTTGCCTGGGCACGGAAAATTCAAAGCTTCACAAGGCTTTTGACCAGGTCATCCCGGTCATTAACGACACTTCTACAATGAAAGAAGCCGTACTGGCAGCCTACAGACTGGGGGCCAAGGGGGATACGGTATTGCTGTCACCGGCCTGTGCCAGCTTTGATCTCTTTGAGAATTACGAAGACCGGGGGTGGCAGTTTAAAAAATTCGTGCGTGAGCTTTAATTTGACACTATGAATCAGAAGATACGGAAATATTTCAGGGGAGACGCTGTTATCTGGGCTGTCATCATCCTGCTGTCGATATTTTCGCTGCTTACGGTTTACAGCGCCACGGGGTCGCTTGCCTACCGCTACCAGGGAGGCAATACCTATTACTATATGGTTAACCATACCACGCGCCTGCTGATTGGCTTTGTCATCATATATGCCATTCACCTGGTCCCTTATAAATACTTTTCACGGCTTTCCCAGTTGTTCCTCATTATTTCAATACCGTTGCTCGTTATTACGCTGTTTTTCGGAACCAGTATCAACCAGGCCTCACGCTGGCTGACCATACCGGGTCTTGGTTTTACCATTCAACCTTCCGATCTCGCCAAACTTGCCCTGATCATGTACCTGGCACGCATCCTGTCACAAAAACAAGACCGGATAGAAGACCACAGGGAATCCTTCCTGCCTGCCATTGTGCCTGTAATCATCGTCTGTGCCCTGATATTGCCGGCCAACCTTTCCACTGCAGCGATGCTTTTCGTGGTCTCCCTGATGCTGATGTTCAT
Organism: uncultured Bacteroidales bacterium; assembly: GCA_964390385.1. Taxonomy (GTDB): domain Bacteria; phylum Bacteroidota; class Bacteroidia; order Bacteroidales; family UBA10428; genus UBA5072. Next base: position 5,606 of record CAYMJH010000046.1, read on the forward strand.
TGCACGGATTAGACTGAAACACCTGTTCGCCTTCAGCGGCATCATGGTCGCTCTCCTGGCTCTTTTTATCACCATTGTCATGACCCGTGACATTGGCGGAAGGGTGGGAACCTGGAAACACCGGATTGAGAGCTTTGTGAAAGGTGACAAGGATGACAACTACCAGGTGAGCCAGGCAAAGATTGCCATTGTCAACGGAAGCTTTGTTCAACTCAGGCCCGGAAAAAGCATTCAGCGGAATTTTATCCCACACCCATACTCGGATTTCATTTTTGCCATCATCATTGAAGAATATGGCCTTGCGGGAGCCATTATAATAATCGCCCTTTACCTGTATTTGTTATTCAGGGCGGCGGTAATGGTACGAAAAAGCAGCCGGACGTTTCCGGCATTCCTGGCCATGGGACTGGCGCTGCTGATCACCTTTCAGGCCATGATCAACATGGCCGTGGCCATCAACCTGATCCCCGTGACAGGGCAACCCCTTCCCATGATCAGTTGGGGCGGATCATCCATGCTTTTCACCTGTGCTTCATTCGGTGTTATCCTGAGTGTCAGCAGGGGTATCAAGGAACAAAATGAATTGAATGCGGACCATAATGCCGGCATTGAACATGAAGAGGAACCGGAAAATAATCATTAGCGGGGGAGGCACCGGAGGGCATATATTCCCGGCCATTGCCATTGCCCGTGAAATAAGGGCAAGGCATCCCGATACCGAACTATTGTTTGTCGGTTCCATAGGCCGCATGGAAATGGAAAAGGTTCCCCAGGCCGGATTTGAAATTGTAGGTTTGCCGGTTGAAGGATTTCAGCGAAGACTGACCCTGAGAAACCTGAAGGTGGTTATTAATTTTTTCAGGAGCCTGCGCGGGGCGAGACGCATCATAAAATCGTTCCGCCCCGATGCAGTCGTCGGCGTTGGAGGGTATGCCAGCGGACCCATAGTAAGGGTAGCGATACGACAGAATATACCGGTTTTGATTCAGGAACAAAATTCATACGCCGGTATCACCAACCGTATTCTGGGACGGAAAGCCGACCGGATATGCGTGGCCTATGAAGGGATGGAAAAGTATTTTCCTCCGTCGAAAATCGTACTCACCGGGAATCCGGTGAGGGAGGATATGGTCCGTATCGGATCAAGGAAAGCGGAGGCTTGGGAGTATTTCAGCCTGAAGGATGAAAAACCCGTGGTATTGATCCTGGGTGGCAGCCTTGGCGCAAAAACAATGAACGAAAGTATATTCAGGAATATAGGATCCATTGAGAATTCGGCGGTTAACATCATATGGCAGACCGGCTGCCTTTACTATAACGACATTCAGCACAAAATCAAAGGCATGTCGTTGCGGAACATCATTATTATGGATTTTATCAACCGGATGGACCTGGCCTATGCCGTGGCTGATGTTATCGTTTCACGGGCAGGGGCAGGTACGATCTCGGAGCTTTGCCTTGTCGGAAAGCCCGTCATACTGGTTCCGTCACCGAATGTGGCAGAGGATCACCAGACCAAAAATGCCATGGCGCTGGTAAAGAAGGATGCGGCCATACTGGTGAGAGATGCCGATGCTTATACACAGCTGGTCCCTGCTGCTCTTGATCTTATCAGCAACAGCGGACTGCGTGAAAAACTTGCAAAGCAATGCCGTGGCATGGCATTGAAGAATGCCGCGGCCGCCATTGTCGATGAATTGTATTCCATAATGCGGGATTCATGACCGATTTCAATACCATATCGAGAATTTATTTTCTGGGCGCCGGCGGAATAGGCATGAGTGCCCTGGCCCGTTACTTTATGGCCATGGGGAAAAAGGCCGCCGGGTATGACAAAACCCCATCAGCACTCACAGCGCAGTTAATCAATGAAGGCATTGAGATACACTTTGACGACTCGGTGGATCAGGTCCCCGGGCCCTACCGGCAGAAGGATGGAACACTCGTTGTCATGACCCCTGCGATCCCTGATGACCACCATGAGCTGGAGTTTTTCAGGAAGAATGCCTTTGTAATCCTTAAAAGGGCCGAGGTGCTGGGATTGATCACCCGCAATAAGAAAACCATTGCTGTTGCAGGTACTCACGGGAAAACCACCGTCACCACCATGATATCCTGGATCCTCAGTCATACCCGCGAATCCTGCACTGCCTTTCTGGGAGGCATTTCTAAGAATTTCAACAGCAATCTTGTTTTGAACCCGGAAAGCGACCGGATTGTCGTTGAAGCTGATGAATACGACCGTTCTTTCCTCCAGCTGCATCCCTTTGCCGCTGTTATTACATCCATGGATGCCGATCACCTCGACATTTACGGAGACCTGAAGTCGCTGCACGGATCCTTTGATGAGTTTGCCTCCCGGGTAAGTAAAAACGGTTTCCTGGTGGCCAAAAAGGGACTGCCCGTGATCAAGACAGACCTGGATTGCCGCATATTGACCTACGCGATGAATGAAAAGGCCGATTACTACGCTACCGGCCTGCGGCTCGAAAAATCAATGTATTCCTTCGATGTTGGCACACCTGAAGGGTTGATACAATCCCTTACCCTTGATCACCCCGGCCTGCTGAATGTTGAAAATGCGGTGGCGGCAGTGGCCGTTGCCCATCAACTGGGCTGCGGAGAGGATATCATACGGAGTTCTCTTGCCGCTTTCAGCGGTAACCAGCGCCGCTTCGATATCATCATCAAAACAGATAACCTGGTGTATATTGACGACTACGCGCATCATCCCCGGGAGATCGAAGCCACCTTGCGATCGCTGAGAGAGCTGTATCCCGGCCGGAAAATAACAGGGATTTTTCAGCCTCACCTCTACACGCGTACCAGGGACCTTGCGGACGATTTTGCCCGCAGCCTGAACCTGCTCGATGAACTGATATTGCTTGAGATATACCCGGCCAGGGAAGAGCCTATCAAGGGGGTCACCTCCGATTCCATTCTCAGGAATGTTAACCTGAAGGACAAGATGATATGCAGCAAATCGGAACTGGTTGAAATCCTGAGAAAAAAACATGTCGAGGTGCTGGTAACCATGGGAGCCGGCGATATTGACCGGTTTGTTGAACCGATTAAAAAAATCTACAGCTGAAAGGCCATGATGAAATTTACCCGAAATAGTGTGGTGTGGGTCCTTATCCTGGTTTACCTGATCGTTGTTTCAGGTTTTATGAGCGAAAAACAGGCGGGACAGCTGGTCGGATCGCTGGATATCAGCATCCTGGATGAAAAGAAGGCCCACTTCATTGATGTGGATGATGTTCGTGAAATGCTGTACGGGAGCAAAATACCCATGCTGGGTGAAAAATGCGATGAGGTCAGGTTGAATAACATTGAGAAGAAGCTGATGCAACAACAGATCATACGAACGGCTGAGGTTTATATCACCGAGCGGGGCGTGCTGAACGTCGATGTCAGCCAGCGGGAACCCTTTGTGCGGATTTTTAACGGAAGCGGACAAAGCTACTATTTCGACCTCGAAGGAAATATTATCCCGGTGTCACGTTCATTCAGCCCCTTTGTGCTGGTGGTGAACGGGCATATCCATGAGCCGTTCAGAACCGACCGCATAAGGAACATAATGGATTTTAAGCATGATTCATTGCCGCGAAGGCAGCGTTGCATATACGAAGTGTTCAGGCTGGCTTCCTATATTGAAGAGGATGATTTCTGGAAGGCACAGATACAACAGATCTATGTTACCCCTTCAGGGGAATTTGAACTCATACCCCGTATCGGATCTCATATCATAGAGTTCGGAAGGGCTGACGCGCTCGAAGAGAAGTTCACCAAGCTCAGGTTGCTTTACCTGCAGGGGTTCAATAACCTGGGTTGGAATCTGTATTCACGAATTAATCTAAAATATAATAATCAGGTAGTGTGTATTAAAAACTAATCCTATGAAATATCGAAACAATATGCTGGCAGCGATTGACATCGGCACGACCAAGATCGTGACGATAGTCGGATATATCAATGAGAACGGAAGGCTTGATGTTATTGGCATGGCCAAATGTCCGTCCAAGGGAGTGAGGCGTGGCACTGTCCTTAATATTGATGAAGCGGTCAGCGCCATCAGAATGACGGTGGAGGAAGTGCAGAAGCAAATCGGCTTTCAGATCAGGCAGGCTTTTGTAGGCATTGCCGGGCAGCATATCAAGAGTATCCGTAACCGGGGATCCATTTATCGAGATTCCTTTGATACGGAAATCACGCATGCCGACACGGAAAGATTGCTGGCTGACATGTATAAGATACCGGTAGAGCCGGGCGAAGAGATCATCCATGTGCTGGCCCAGGATTATATCGTAGACAATGAAACCGGGGTTAAAAACCCGGTGGGCATGTTCGGCAAACGGCTCGAGGCCAACTTTCACATTGTGATCGGCGATATTGCCTCAGCCAGGAATATTGAAAGGTGTGTTGACCGCGTAGGCATTAAGGTGAAGCAGATGATCCTTGAACCGCTTGCTTCTTCTACCGCAGTCCTCAGCGATGAGGAAAAGGAAGCCGGCGTGGCGTTGATTGATATCGGCGGAGGAACAACGGATATTGCCGTTTTTCATGATGAAATCATAAGGCATACGGCTGTGATCCCGTTTGGCGGAAATGTGATCACCAAGGATATCATGGAGGGATGCTCCATCCTGAGCAAATTTGCCGAACAGCTGAAGATACAGTTCGGATCAGCCCTGGGCGACCTGGCCCAGGATGACAAAGTGGTTACCGTACCGGGTATCAACGGGCGCGACTCCAAGGAGATCTCCTTTAAAAGTCTCGCTTACATCATCCAATCGCGTATGGAAGAGATTATCGATTCAGCCCTTTTTGAAATCGATAATTCGGGATTTATGGAAAAGCTGAGTGCAGGTATCGTTATAACGGGCGGGGGCTCCATGCTGAGGAACCTTCCCCAGCTGGTCAAATTCCGCTCGGGGATGGATGTACGCGTGGGATACCCTAACGAAAGGCTGGGAAATGATGCCACCAACGAGGTCAACGACCCCATGTACAGTACCAGTATCGGTTTGCTGCTGAATGGCTACGATATGGTGAAACAGTCCATGCCCAACACGCAGCCCAGGACAGCGGAAGGATCCGGGGAGTTTGTGATCTCAGGGCATGAGGAGGACAAAGAAGCTGTTGCCCATAGCGGGAAAGAAAAGGGGCAGGAAAAAAAGAACCTGCAGGAAGATCAGAAAAAGAGCACGGGCAATTTGCTGGCTACCTTCAAGAAAACAATTGAAGGCTTTTTTGATGTCAATGATACAGCCATGTAAACATGCTGCATAAAAACAAATTGAAATATGGATGAATTAATGAATTTCGAGCTTCCCGTGAACCGTTCTTCCATCATCAAAGTGATTGGTGTGGGCGGTGGCGGAAGCAATGCCGTGAATCATATGTACCGGCTTGGCATAAAGGACGTAAACTTCGTAGTATGCAACACCGATGCGCAGGCTTTGTCCAACAGTCCGGTCCCTCTCAGGGTCCAGTTGGGAGCTTCTTTAACTGAGGGCAGGGGCGCCGGCAACAAGCCAGAAGTGGGTAAACAGGCTGCCATCGAAAGCCTCGACGAGGTCAAGGAGGCGCTTGCAGCCAACACCCGCATGGTTTTTATTACGGCAGGCATGGGCGGGGGTACCGGCACAGGTGCTGCACCTATTATCGCTAAAGCGTCGAAGGACCTCGGCATTTTAACCGTGGGCATTGTCACAATCCCCTTTAAGAATGAGGGGCCCCGGCGCATCAGCCAGGCTCTCGACGGAATTGCCGAGATGGAAAAATATGTCGACTCCCTGCTGGTGATCAACAATGAAAAGATCAGGGAAATGTATGGTGATTTGCGCGTTTCGGAGGCTTTTTCCAGGGCTGATGATATCCTGGCGATAGCGGCCAAGGGAATTGCGGAAATCATTACGGTTCACGGCTTTATCAATGTTGATTTCGCTGATGTTCAAACGGTGATGACAAACAGCGGGGTGGCCATCATGGGTTCCGGCACAGCTGATGGTGAAAACCGCGCCATCAGCGCCATACAAAATGCCATCACATCGCCTTTGCTGAACGACAACGACATTAAAGGCGCCCGAAACATATTGATCAACATTACCTCAGGCAATGAAGAGGTGACCATGGATGAGATCGGACAGATCATCGATTATGTGCAGGAATGCTCCGGCGTACACGCTGACCTTATCTGGGGTAACGGAATCGACGTGAACCTGGGCAGTAAAATCTGCGTGACGGTGATTGCTACAGGATTCGCCGCCAGCAGCATCCCTGAATTGTATGCCCGGAAACGGGAAATAAACCGGATACCGCTCACGGATATCGGCATGGTTTCCAATGTCAGCAAGTCAGTCTTCGAAGTTAAAGACAAGCCTGAGCCTGCAGATCGCGCTGCCAGCCAGCAAACCCTGGAATTTGAGGTGAAAGCATCGGAAGAATGGCTCAACAAGGCACATGAAATGAAAAGCCAGGTTGACATAAACAAGGCCGCACAGCGGATCAATATGATCAAGAAAGCACAGGAAAAACGAAAGGAATTGAACCAAATACCCTCAGCCGCAACCGGTGACTATATTGATGAGCTTGAAAATACCCCGGCTTACAAGCGCAAAAAGGTTAAGATTGAACAGGTTAAGCACTCCGAGGAAACCAAGGTTTCGCAGTATTCTCTTGTGAATGACCAGGACCACCAGGTGAAACTGAGCAAGGAGAATCCATATCTGCACGATGCGGTAGACTGATCAGATACAGGATCAAAGAAGAAAGATCAAAGATCAAAGATCAAAGAACTAATCACCAATCACCAATCACCAAACTTGCCTGATTCAGCTTAGTAGTGTTGAATATCGAACATTGAAGAAATCTTCATTGTTCGGCATTCAGTATTCCTTGTTCGTTATTCGATAGCAAAGATGGCTGGCTTTATTAATAGAACTCCCGGCGGTTATCCCTGATTTTGACGGCATTTTTCAACGCTTCATATCCCGAATAATTGGCACGGGCTGCATAATTCCTGTCAAGGTAGGTCTTTTCACGCTCCAGTATTTCCTGCGCAATCTCTCCGGTGCTGTTGATCTTGCTGACTGCAATGACAAAAACACCGTTATTGCCTTTCAGCGGTCTGGACACTGCATCGTTATCAAGCTGCATGGCAGCGGCTGCTATGACAGGTTCGCTTCCCACCTCGGGGAGGACGGGATAGGAAATCCGCACACCAACCGCTATCTTTACAGGAATGGACAGCTCAGCTGCCAGATTATCCAGGGTTATATCCTGAGACATCTTTTCACTGATCTCCCGGGTGATGATCTCAGCCTTTCTTTCCTTGCGAACTTCGGTGGCGAGTTCTTCTCTTATGCTCTCAATGGGAGCAAATCCTTCTTCATGTATCTTATCCAGCACGCCGATCACATATTTATTCCCGAATTTAAAAATCTGCTCTGAAATGTCTTTTTCGTCGGCTTCATAGGCCCATTTAACCAGCAGCCTGGGATATTCAAGCCCCGTAATCTCGCGGTCGAGAGGCTGCAGGCCGGTCACTGACCTTACATTGACGCCCAGCTTTTGCTCTTCAATGGCTTTGTTGAATTTATCATAGGTGCTGTTGAGGCCGGCAAACTGATTGGCCTTGTCGTAATATTGCTGGTCAGTGGCATCGCTGGCCATGACTTTTCTCTCGAGTATGCCAACCTGCACCCGCTTGGCAGGTTTTGACTGGTCGGTGATCTGTAAGATGTGGATGCCAAATTGGGTGGGAACCACTTTTACATCGCCTTTCCGGCCAAAGAAACAACTGTCGGAAAAGGGCTTTACCATATCGCCTTCCTTGAACCATTTAAGGTCACCCCCTTCGATGGCTGACCCTTTGTCGGTGGAATAATTGAGAGCAAGGGAGGCAAAATCAGCGCCTTTGAGGATAAGCTCCTTAAGGCTGTCAGCCGTTCTCCATACCTCGGAGGCATTGTTCTGGCTGGCCTGAAGCAGGATATGACGGGCTCTGACAGAGTCAGGAAGGTAATGAATGGCAGCCAGTTTGGCAATTTTGTATGCATTGTCCTCAAAATACGGACCAACCATGGCGCCGATCTCCGACCTGAACATGATGTCGTCCAGGGTGTCGGGCAGTTCGCCGGGGCGATAATTGGTTTCGTCAAAGGGACTGCTGGAATTAAGGTTAACATATTGCCTGGTGTTTTCTGCCTGAAAAAATTCATCCTTATAATTGAGAATGAAGTTCTCGGCTTCTTTAAAGTCTTCCGTTGAGGGGATGATCTCAAAAAACAAATACCGGATATCCCTTGACTCGGTTTGTTTATAATCGTTCTTGTGGGTGTTATAGTATTTTTTCAGATCTGAATCGGTAACCCTTACAGCTGAATCGCTTACCGAGCTGAATGGCTTGACGATAAAATCAAAATCAACTGAAGTGCTGTTTTCGGTATGCCGTTTCCTGGCTTCCAGCGTTGTTGCATTAAATCCCTGGCGAAGAAGTCCAATGTATTTTTCAAATTTCTTGCTACGGTATACCTCGTTTTCAACGAAGGTGTAATACGTTTTTTCGTCACTGTCCTCGATTTCCTGGATCTGCTGTATAAACTGTACCAATCCCGAACGGTTGAGCTGACGGGTTTGAGGATCACCGAAGTATTGAATAACAAGCTGATGCGGGTTTTCACCAATGAACAATTCCTTCAACTCATCTTCGCTAACCTCAATCCCGGTCTTTTTATATTCTTTTTCGAGAACCAGGTCCTGCACCATGTTCTCCCATACAGCCATCCGGATACGGTTCATGATGTCATCATCAAAACTGGTCCTTCCACTCAAAATCTGCTGGAACTTTTCAAATTTCTGAACCTGTGTTTCAAATTCGGTATAGGGAATAGATTTCCCGGCGATCTCCGCAATTTCATGTTTGGATTGCGTGAAGAGCGAACCGCCTGAATCAAGAAAATCACTCAACACAAAAGCAAAAAGAGCTAAACCGATAATAATGGCCAGCAGCAATCCTGCCCTCATCCTTAACTTCTCAAGTATTGCCATATAAATTAGTGCATTAAAAGGTTTCAAAAATAGGGTACGAATATAGCAATTTCTGTTCTGATACAAGAAATCTTAAACTATTTATTATTCTGTAATGATCTTCATTTCCACCAGCTCAATTTTGGTGCGGCTCACTTTTAGGATCTTGAATTCAAAATTTTCAATCAACAGATTTTCACCGAGCTTGGGCACGTTTTCATGATGAAACATGATGAACCCGGCCAGGGTCTCGTATTCATCCGATTCCGGAACAGCAAGCCGGTATTGCTCATTGAGGTAATCAATTTCGAGCCTTCCTGAAAAAACATAGGTGTCATCATTGAGTTTCTTTTCAACGAATTCATCGGTGTCATGCTCGTCTTCAATCTCTCCGAATATTTCTTCCATGATGTCTTCGATGGTCAGCATGCCGGATATCCCCCCAAATTCATCCACAACAACGGCAACGCCTTTACGCTCCTGGATAAATTGCTGGAGCAGCCTGTTCGCTGCCATGGTCTCGGGAACATACGACAGTGGTATGAGCTTTGACTTAATGGTATGCGGTTTTTTGAAAAGGTCTTTTGAAGTCACGTATCCGATAATATTGTCAATGTTATCCTGGTAAATCAGGATCTTGGAAAAACCGGTTTCAATGAATTTCTGCTTAAGCTCTTCAACCGAAGCATTGACTTCAAGAGCCATGATTTCGGTGCGCGGCACCATGCAATCGCGCAGCTTGACATTCGACAGGTCGAGGGCATTCTGAAAAAGCTGGATTTCAGTTTCATCATCGAGGTATTGTTCCCCTTTGTCCTGTTGTCTTTCGTTAATAAGATGATCGAGGTCTACTTTATTGAAGACCATATTCCGCTGCGGGCTTTGGTCAGAAGATTTACCCATGGCTTGTATGACAAGGTCTGAAATCCGGGTAAAGAGGAAAGCCACGGGATACAGCAAAAAATAGACAATGAGGGCAGGCAGTGCCATGACGGTAAGGATCAGGTTAGGATTGATCCTAACCAGGGTTTTGGGCAGGAATTCCCCGGTGAAAATTATCACCAGGGTGGAAATCAGCGTTTGAATGATCAGTATGCTGAATTCAGCATCGGTAAATACCCGGATGAAAGGCTCGAGGAAACCCGCCATGGAAACACCATATATGACCAGTGCTATGTTGTTTCCTACCAGCATCGTTGCAATGTATTGCGATGGATTAGCCAGGAAAACGGAAATAAAACGTGAAGAAAAATGCCCCTGTTTCCGGCTTAATTCAAGGCGGAGCTTATTGGAAGCAACAAAGGCAATTTCCATACCGGAAAAGAAAGCAGAGAATATTAAGGTTATTACTATGATTACCAGGTAATTCATACGCACAAGTTATGAATTATCGGAAGATTTCCGTAATCGTTTTCGCAGGAAAACCATCAGCAGTGAAATGAGTGAAAAGGCAAAAAAGACATAACCTTTCTTCAGGCCGTCATGACAGGTGATGTTGACGGCAAGCCCAAGGCACAGGAGTGTCATGACAATCCAGATGATTTCAGGGGCTTTATTCCCCCTGGCCCTCGTCTTTGACATTGACCGTTCCTTTTGATCCCTTGAGCTTCCATTTTGTAAGATCCTGCCTGGCTTCAAATCCTTTCTCGCCGTAAAAAGTACCGTCGGCATTGATAATCCGGGTATACTGGTCGGAGTAAATGTTTTCTTCCTTTTCATTCCAGAACAGGTGCTCGGTATATAGCTGCTCATTCGTTTTCTCGTTTATGGCGATCACGTTGTTGCGGGCTTCCCAGAGCTCCTGCTTTTCGTAATACAGGGCATATTCAGCCTGGATATGAGATTCCACCCCTCCGTTCCGGTCGTAAAACACTACTTTTAATCCCTTGGGAAACTCGTAATACGGATCGTTCTCACGCGAGAAACGTTTGAGCTCGGGAGCGATGATCCTGCCCTTGACCCGTCCGGAATCACTGTAAACGATTTGCACATTGGTCCCGGTCTGGGACGGCATATTCACTTCTTCATGCAGGGCCTTGACGGTGGCAATATCATTTTCACAGGAGCCAAGAACCATAACCCCGGAAATAATCAGCAGCAAAACCTGATTTAAACCATGCCTGCAATTAGAAGCGGGCCCTGGTGTTTTCGTTGATCCAGCAACCGACATAATAGGTGTTACCTTCCATTACATTCAGGAAGAAAGCTTCCTCCTTGTTGGGAAAATGAGGGGAGAGACTCAGTATTATACTGTTGGCTTCAGCCTCCACTGATGGATCAATCCGCTTGGCTTCATTCAGCTTGTCAACGGCAATCCAGTAAATGGCGTTCGGAAGGCTTATGCCCTGGCAAAGATCCCTGCTGCTGGCATAGAGCTGTGCAATGAGAATATAAGGCTTCCCCCAGCCTGATTTCAGTTCAATGGCTTTCTGGGCATAATCGCGTGCCAGTGATTTGTTACCCAGGTTGTCTGTTGCAGCGGCAAGACCCAGATAAAAATCAGCCTTTTTACTATTGTCGGTTTCCAGCTGGATAGCCTGGTTGAAATAGTTGGACGCATCCTTGGCCTCATTCTGGGTGTGGCTGATATAGGCAATTTTTGATGCAAGTTCGGAAGAAGGATACTGCGAGAACAGGTTCTTGGCAGCACTCATCCAAAGGGGATTGTCGGATAGCTTTTTGGCTTCCATGACGGCAACGATAACCTTCATCAGCTGGGGATCATTGGGATTGTCCTTGAAAAGAACCTCGAGGGATTTAACACACTCGTTGTCATCAATGCCGGGAATCTGAACAAAATTCCGCGTCAGGGTCTCCTGCAATACAGGCAACATGGTATCTGCCGGCTCGCTGGCAATTTTTCCGTTCATAATTTCAGTGGCCGTGAGAAAATCGGAGATCAGATCACCGGCAGGCAACTTTTCGTTCTGGTATAATGACATGGAGGCCGACATAAAGGTGGCTACCGCAGCTTCTGATGATTTATCGCCGGCCAGGTCAACAGACTCTTTCAGATAGCCGTATGCCCGCTGAACCTGGTTAATATCATCCCGTTTGTAACGCAACAGGTCAATTCCCTGTCTGGCCCTTACTTCATCCAACTGATTGAAATACCTGATACGCAAATCGTAAATCAGCATCAGGGTATCTATCAGGCCTGACTGAACCTGCGGATCTTTTTGTTTTTCTATAAAATCACGATACATCTTTACACCGTCAAGATAAATACCTTTGAAGGATTGCGGACACTCAGAAAATGCCCTTCGCCAGTAAGGAAGTGCTGTGTTGAAATCATTCTGCTTGACATATTCACGGTACAACGAAAGATTGCGCATGCATTGAATGCTGTCTTCACCGTGCCCGTATTTCGATCCGTCTTCAATTCCTTTCTGAGCCATTGTGCGCTGACCGGAAAAAAGGACTGTGAAGAGCGCCAATCCAATAAGTATGCCTTTGTTTTTCATTTTATTGTTCAAATTTGAAATTGCTGTGACATTTATATCAAAAAATAATACTTTACGAATCAGTTTATTTTATTTTAGTTTCTTTCTTTGGAACCTATACTTCAAAACTCATGCCATATAAAGACCACGGTTCCCCCGCCGCCTGACCTGCTGTGCATTATAGTCCAGGATAAAATCCAGTCCGTCAAGCACCAGATTTGGAACCACAAATATGGTTTTTTTTAATTGATTAGCAAAAAAATCTGCATCTCCTCCCGTCAGAATGACCATTAAATCAGCGTAATGTCCGGTATAGCAATCGATATAGCCGTTGATTTCGTAAATTATGCCCGATTGGACACCGGCCATGATCGCTGATCTCGTGTCTGTCCCCAGACCGGATTGCATGTTGCCGTTTTCCAGTAAAGGAAGGCGTGACGTATATTCATGCAATGCCCTGAACCTGGCTGCCAATCCGGGAGAAATATTGCCCCCAGTGTACTCTCCTTTTTGCGTGATCAGGTCGTAAGTGATGGCTGTCCCCAGGTCAATGACCAAAACATTGGATTCCGGATAAAGCCGGAATGCGCCGGCAACAGCCGCAATCCTGTCCTTGCCCAGCGATTCCGGCGTACGGTAAAGGTTTCTGAAGGGCAGGGGAGTGGTGTGGGTAAGCGGGATAAAAAAAGGTACCTTCTCCTTCAGGAATGCCGTCAGCGATCCTTCATCCTCCCTCACAGACGAAACAATGCATTGCTGCACCGGATATTTCCCAATCCATGCCGATGCCGCCTGGAGCGTAAAACCGTCCAGGGTTTCTGCGGCAACCAGGCTTCCGTTCCTGTAATAGCCTGCCTTTGTGCGGGTATTCCCGATGTCAATCACCAGATTCATCGTGAAACTGCAAAACTGTGCTGCGTTGAAAGATCAAATTATAAACCGAATGCTGAACTGCCTACATGCCGGGATTGCTGAAAAGTATCCCTGACACTTATCGTATCAGGCTCACAAATTCACCGGTCACAACAGGGTCGCTAAAATATTCTAAAAATAAGGAAATGTTGCGGGTTTACAACAGATGAAAACGATATATTTTAAGCAAACCTGTCAGAATAAACGGGGATGATCATCAAACAGGGAGGGATGATGCTTGTCAAATTTGCGGAGTATCTCGGTAATGATGGCTTCGCGCATGAATCTCGCTTTATTCCTGACCCTGAACTGCCGGCAGTACTGATCAATGGCTTTTACTTCATGATTGTTGAACGCAATGGAAGTTTTGTTCACCCGCTTCAGGTTAAGATCTTTATGATTTCTGGAATTCACAATACCGATTGTTGAACAGGCCGAAGATAAGTCTTTTTCAACCAGCAAACGGTTGGTATTTTTCAACAGGATAATGTTAATTAAGAAGTCATTATTCAGGTTTTCAATAATATACAGGGTCTGCAGAACCTATCAGGCCGTTTGATATCTATTTAGATTAAAGATCAAAGATTAAAGATCAAAGATTAAAGATTAAAGAATAAAGACGTTAGAAGCAGGGGCAGGGAGAATGGCTGTGTCAGTCCTTGAATACGCACAACACATCATTCATGGCAATGATAGCCTTCCGGTAGTCCTCGCGGCTCACAACAAACTGCATATTGACCTGTTTGAGCGACTGTGAAAAAGCATCAATATTTATATTGTTCTCAGACATGGCTGTTGTAGCCTTAGCCAGAATCCCGGGTTTGGCAATGTTGGTGCCGAGTGCGCATACCAGTGCAGCCGGCTTAACAGTGATTTCATAGTAGCGTTCTTTCAACTCATTGTACAAGGCTTCGCAATAGTCGCTTTCCCAGATTACCTGGGTTATGCTGTTGGCATTGGTGGCTTTCAGTATATAACTGATATTGTATTGCTGGAAGATCTGCATCACCATCAGGTCGAAGCCCACCTGCCCGATCATAAGCGGATCGTGGATCTCAATGGCCATGACCTTATCCGTTCCGGAAATAATTTCAACCCTCGAGTGTTCGCCGATATAGTCTTTGGAAATGAGGGTTCCGGGATGATCAGGCTCAAAAGTATTTTTCACCCTGATGTTGATGCCGTTCATTTCGAGTGGTTTGGACGCTTTGGGGTGAATGGCCTCCATGCCAATGTCAGCCAGCTGGTCGGCAACATTGAAATTGGTGAATCCTACCGGAATTGACTTTTCGATTCCCACAATGGCAGGATCAGCTGAAGACAGGTGATACTCCTTGTGGATAATCGCCTCGTCGGCCTTTACCTCAACGGCAACCTTGCTGAAGGTGACCTCACTGTAACCCCGGTCGAATTCCCGCATAATGCCTTCCGTTCCTTTGGTATAACCGGTAACAATGGGAATGATATGGCTGTAATCGATACTTCTGAAAGCATTGTGGATTCTTTCGTCAATGGTGAGATACTCCGAGTCGTTGAAGCCGCACAGATCCACAAATGTGGCATTGATCCCGTTATTTTCAAGAATATTGACGGAATTGAATGCCGAATGGGCTTCCCCGATGGATGACAGTATTTCACGCGCCGCCAGCAGGATATTCTGACGGTTGACATAACCGGTTGCCAACACGTCGGCCAGGCTGTTAAGGTAATTTTGGGCCTGTTTGATCCGTTGGGTGATAAATTCATCCGCCTTATTCTGGTCAAGCCTGATATCGGTAAAAGTGCGGTTGATTTCGATCAATCTTTCCAGCAGCTCAAACAATGCTTTATTATAACTTTCATTGTTGACAAATTTCTGGTAAATACCGGATTCCTTAGTTTTTTTATGCTCTAGCAGCCAGTTGGTAACGTTGTTGTAAGCTGAAACAACAAAGATCCGGTTATAATAATCACCGTCCTTGCAGGGACCGATGATGATATTCTGCAGCACGTCCTGAAACTTGGACATAGAGGTTCCGCCAATCTTCTCAACAGTAAGCATGTGGTATGATAATTAAAGTCCTAATGTTATTCCATGAATTTCCCGGAACAAAAATATTGTTTTTTGAAAGATCTGGAAATCCTGTCCTGATAAATAATCATGAAAATCAAGGTGAAATCTAAGTTTAATTCAGGATCATCCTGAAAACCGGGAGGTATCCCCTGAACTCCCCCTTACTGTCATAAGTCTCATAGCCGAGCACCATGGTGGTAACTTTCTTGGTAAGGGTTACCTGACCGGGATGCAGATACCAGTTTTCTGTGCACTGTATTTTCCCGATCTTTTCACGGCTGAATCCTGGCTTTTTCTCAAGTTCCTTCAGTTGCCTTACCGTGAGCCTCTCATTCGTATCAAAATCAAAGACTGCTGCTTTCCCGGAGTATGCCAGTTCAAATGCCAAATCCACCAGGTCCTTCCTTTTCATGCCCCTGAGGCACTCTTCGGCCCAGGCGTCATCAGGATCACTGTTCCTGATCACAATATCCTGGATCACATTTTCCGCCACAAGGATCCCTGCAAGGGTGTCGGTGGCAATGCGGGAAGCTGTTGCGGGAATCTCCGGTGGCGCAGACCTGCGGCAGGATATAAAGACTGTCATGGCCAGCAGCCATATTATAAAAACCCTGTTCTTCATGGATTGTACCGGTTTAACGATTAAAAAGCAGCCTTTTCCCCGGGGGTACATCATGAAACCGCCCGTTTTCAAAGGCCAGGTTTCCGTTTACAAAGGTATGGGTGATACGCGTATGGAATGTTTTCCCTTCAAAAGGAGACCAGCCGCATTTATAAAGGATATTGTCCTTGTTAACGGTCCATGGACTGTTCAGATCGGCAATAACCAGGTCGGCATGATAACCTTCGCGGATGAATCCTCTTTTTTCCACGCCGAACAGCTCAGCCGGGGCATGACACATACGTTCAACAATCACCTCAGGCGAAAGGATGTCCTGCCGTGCGAATTCCAGCATGGCTGGCAGGGAATGCTGCACCAGGGGTCCGCCCGAAGGGGCCTTGAAATAGGAATTCACTTTTTCTTCGAGAGTGTGCGGTGCGTGATCGGTGGCAACCATATCGATGGTTCCGTCAATTACTGCATTTACAAGGGCAAGGCGGTCGTCTTCGCTCTTGATGGCGGGATTCCATTTGATGAGATTTCCCAGCCGCGCATAGTCATGGTCATTGAAAACCAGATGGTGAACACATACCTCAGCTGTGATCTTTTTAACGGTCCTCGGACTTGCATTGTCCAGCAGCTGCAATTCCTTTTTGGTTGACAGGTGAAGGATATGCAGGCGTGTACCATATTTTTTGGCGAGACTGACGGCCAGGGATGAGGAATTAAAACAGGCATCGGTGCTGCGGATATCAGGGTGACAGGCAACCGGCACATCCTCGCCGTATTTTTCCCTGTAAACGGAGGTATTCCTGCGTATGATTGCTTCATCTTCGCAATGAACGGCCAGCAGCATGGGGGATCGCGAAAAGATCCCATCCAGGGCAGCGGGATCATCCACCAGCATATTGCCTGTGGAGGCTCCCATGAATATTTTAATGCCACACACCCGTGCAGGATCAGTCAGCAAAACTTCCTCAAG
>CAYMJH010000047.1:0-11697 GCA_964390385.1 uncultured Bacteroidales bacterium
AGATATTGCCCAGCGTCATGGGTTGGCGGTTGTTGAAGATGCCGCCTGTGCATTAGGCGCTACTGAGGACAACCGGTATACCGGAACCTTTGGTGATGTGGGCTCTTTTTCATTTCACCCGCGCAAAGCCATCACCAGCGGTGAGGGTGGCATACTAACTACCGATGATGATGAAACAGCCCGTAAACTAAGGGCACTCAGGAACCATGGCATTGAAATTAAGGACGGGAAAACCGAATTTGCTTACGCAGGTTTTAATTTCAGGATGACTGATTTTCAGGCAGCACTGCTGCTCAGCCAATTTACCAGACTCAATGAAATACTAGATTATAAGGACAAACTGGCACAGGTCTATTTTACCGAATTACACGATTGTAATCGATTGAGACTTCCCTGTGTGCCTCAAGGCAAGAGGCACTCCTGGCAGTCCTACCACATCCTGCTGAATGATGATACAGATCGTGACGGGATGATCCTTCAACTTAAAAGCAAAGGAATCGGAACCAATCTGGGAGCTCAGTGCATGCCTTTTCAGAAATATTTCAGAGAAAAGTACAAACTGAATTGCAGCCAATTGTTTCCCAATGCCATGAAAGCGTATTTAAAAGGACTGGTTTTGCCCTTATATGGATTCCTGGATGAAAATAATATTCGCACCGTATGTAATGCTGTAAAAGAAATCAATGAGCCACATCAATAGAACACACGGAGATGGCACGTTTTCTGCTGATCAATTCAGAAAGATCGGTAACCATGTCATCATTGAAAACGGAGTGATGGTTTTTCACCCGGAAACCATTGAGATCGGAAACAATGTATATATAGGTCACCAAACGATACTAAAAGGATATTATAAAGGAGATTTCACCATAGGCGACGGAACCTGGATCGGACAGCAATGTTTCCTTCACAGTGCGGGGAACATTCATATCGGACAAAATGTAGGGATCGGTCCGGGAGTTAAAATAATTACCTCCGTTCATGATGAGGAAGGAATACGTTTGCCCGTTTTGCACAGTCGCCTGAAGTTCAAGGAGGTTGTTATTGAAGAGGATGCTGATATAGGAGTCGGAGCCATCATATTACCCGGGGTTACCATAGGCAAAGGAGCCATTGTTGGCGCAGGTGCGGTCGTTACATCAGACGTTGCTCCCTATGATGTTGTTGCCGGAATACCGGCCAGGAAATTAAGGTCCAGGCTTTCAGATGAAGATAAAGCTTAATTGGAATTATTCGATAGTCGAATCATTGAAAAAGGACTTAAAATCATTCTTTTTTACAGTTTTCTGCACTTCTATGTTATTTTTAATTTTTCTGTTGTTTAATTTGCAATCATATCATGCTTACGGATCTTAAATGTTGTTTTTCAATGAATGCGTTAAAAAAAATGAAATGGATTGTCAGTTACGGTTCGGAAACGATAATCGTTCTACTTTTAATTCTGTCAAATCTCTATTTCCGTGACTGGAATGGTGGAAAATACATAACAAGTGACGGGATTGGATATTATATACATCTTCCTGCAGTTTTCATATACCAGGATATTTCATGCGATTTTTTAAAAAACGTCAAGGGATATGAGAACTCGCAGCATGATTTTAAAATGGATACCAAACAAGGCAGGGTAATTGTAAATTTTGCCGGTGTATCCTTATTATGGATGCCATTCTTTCTGCTTGCCCATGGCTTAAGTTTCATCCTGGGATTTGCAACGGATGGTTTTGCTCCTTTGTATCAATATTCAATAGCAGCAGCTGCGATTTTTTACCTGCTCACAGGATTAATTGCATTACGTAAATTATTGACATTATACAAAATAAACAACGGGATCATTGCATTCGTCCAGTTTTTATTTGTTTTTGCCACACCTTTATATTTTTATACAGTTTATGATGCGAGTTTTACTCATGTTTATTCATTTAGTCTAATCACCCTTTTCCTGCTTCTGTTAAAAAGATTTTTCACAAATCCGCGCCCTGCTCTCATCATTTATTGCTGTATTATACTTGCTTTGACCAGTGTAATAAGACCAACAAACGGGATCTTTTCTGTTTTCTTCATTCCCTTTGCTGCCGGAAGCGTTCAAACATTAAAATCGGGGTTCCGGTTTTTATTGCGGAGGTATAACTATCTGCTGATGGGTTTGCTGTTATGCTTACCCGTGTTTTTTTACCAGCTCATTTTCTATTATTGGCAAACCGGGCATTTTCTGGTCTATAGTTATGGATCAAATGCCGTTTTTAATTTTCTGGACCCCAAAATATCGGAGATATTGTTCAGTTATGAAAAAGGATTGTTTTTATATACTCCTTTGCTGTTATTGTCACTCATAGGTTTTTTCGTTTTATTTAAACAAAGCATTTTTGAGGGTTTTTCATTATTATTTGTTCTTGTTTTGGTGATATACACAATGGCATCATGGTATTGTTGGCAAATGGGAATGAGCTTTGGTAACAGGGGATTTGTGGAATTCTTTCAAATATTTGCCATATTATTCGCCCTTTCTCTTCAAAAGCAAAAGCTGAAAGTACCCTTAATAGTGATTTCTTTAGGCTTGCTTGTATTGAATCAAATACAAACATTTCAGTATACACAATATATATTCTATTGGAAGATGAATAAGGATATGTATTGGAAAGTTTTTCTGAAAACCGATAAATATTACAGGGGATTATTATGGGATGAGGTAAGCATTCCACAGGAAGTCTTGCGATTTGAAAATAATGTACTGGATAAGAAACGAATGGATGAGTACACTTTAAGAAATATGCAAAGTCCATCGGTTAAGGATACTGATATGATCAGCACCAGTAATATCAATTATTCAAAGGAACTTGATAAGCATGACCCGTATAGCGGTATTATTTCCATTGAACCTGACAGCAGATACTTCAATAAATTAAACTTTGTTAAAGCTGAAGCAAGTGTTTACCTTTATTCAAAACCCGATCGGAGTTTTTTCCATTTGGTTTGTGAAGAGGATACAGGCAATAATCAAATCATGTACGTTTGTCAACGAGGTATTAATTTGAAACAAAACGAATGGAACAGGGTTGCACTTTGCCTAAATATTCCTG
Organism: uncultured Bacteroidales bacterium; assembly: GCA_964390385.1. Classification (GTDB taxonomy): domain Bacteria; phylum Bacteroidota; class Bacteroidia; order Bacteroidales; family UBA10428; genus UBA5072. The sequence continues at coordinate 3,078 of CAYMJH010000047.1, forward strand.
TTTTGAGATTCAATAACAGTAAGTTATCTTTTTATCTTAGTTTATATGGAAAGGATAAGATATTGGTTGACAGTCTTAAATTATCTGTCTACCAGTAATGTTTATTGATAAGCCAGTTCTGCATAGTGAAACAGGGATCTTACCTAAGCTGGTTTAAAAGGATGAAGATATTGGCTGGTATAACAAAGCAGGTTGTTGCATAAGATCATTACCCGGATGGTTGCCGTTGTAACCAGAAATGTTGAAAGTATGCAAGTTTAGCAGGCGTCGTAACCAGATGCCATCAACTCAGGATATAATGTCAGTAACGGTATGAATATTCTTCTTGTATCTGCAATGTTTCCTCCTATCCGCACGGGTACATCTTTTTATTCCAAAAATCTTGCGGAAACCTTAACCCATATGGGTCATAAAGTAACCGTAGTGACCCTGAGAAATGACGACACCGATGACGACCGTTATGGCTTTGAGACCATCCGCTTAAAGGCTATTCATTTTAGTTTTAAAAACTATTTTAAGCATTTCAGGATTTCTTCGGTGTTTTTATCCAATTATTTTGCCGTATCGGGGATCGTAAAAAAAAATAATATCGGGATTGTTCTTTTGGTTAACCATTATCTGGATATTGCTTTCCCAGCCATTTTTGCTGCAAAAAGCAATAAAATACCGCTCATTATATCCGTGGGAACACAACTGCAGTCTTTACATCCTTTCAGAAACAAATTGTTGATTTTCTTGGACAGGCTTATCCCCGGCCGGCTCGTTTTTCCTTTTTGCACCAGGATCGTTGCCTGGGATAAGGAAATAGAAAGATATTTATGGAATGTTCAACGATTAAAAATTGCACAAAAAACAATCATCATTCCCTTTGGCATTAATGGAAATCAAAATGAATTTATTAGTTATCGGCATAATTATGATCGGACTGATCAAATAATAGGGGTGGGAGCCATCATCAGTCAGCGAAATTACCACTATCACCTCCACGTTTTTAAAGAGCTCCTGAAAAAATATCCTGATCTGACCTTAAAAATTATCGGGCACATTTATAAACCGGCTTCCATCGAACTTGCCAGGAAGCTGGGTATTTCATCCCATGTTATTTTTACCGGTTATCAGTGAAATGAAGCAATCAGTAATCCATTGGATGATGCTTGTGGGTGATTATGTTGGCCTGGGAACTTCAACTCTTGAAGCCATGTTATTGGGTTTGCCTGTAATTTCAAATGTCCCGGAGAATCTGTTCAACGATGCCCTTCTCAAGGATATGGAGAGTTATGTGTATACCAATGATTCTGACATCAGGCCAACGGTGGATAAAATCATTCAATTACTTGAAAACAAAGATCTGAGGAAATCTATTGGTCAAAATGGACGTGAGTTTGTATTTGCTGTATTAAACTGGGAAAAGATCGGATTGATGTATTCAGATGTTTTTAATCAGGTAATAAACCAGAAATAAAGGAATCATAGTTGCAAATCAACTCCTCTATAGAAATCATTGATTACCCTAATTTTTCATTGTTCATTTCGAATTTGTTGATTTTTTATATGAATAGAACATATGGATAATAACGATCGAAATTCTGATAATGGGTACGATAATACTCTCCTAGGGGTTACTGTTCAATGGTAAAGTCATTATTGCTTTTTTCAGGGATTTTCATTAATTCATTGGTTAATGCTTCACCTGTAATGGTTGCAGATCGTTTCGAAGCAAAAGTCATCTGGTTTATTCCTTTGAGGTGTTTGTTCTAATCGGGAATTTATTTTTGTGTTTTAATAATAATCATTAATGCCAAATAAAATTTTTCATTTAATAATCCTGTACTGCAGGTTTAAAACTGAAAATAAATAAACGGATGCAGGCCGGCTGAAACCGACTGGTAAATGATGAAGACGACCAGGGCGCAAATCAGTATCTTGGCGGTAACGGGAGTGCCCACAAACCAGTCGAGCAATTTGTCTTTTGTGGCATAGGGCAGCCAGTGAAGAACATAGCCCAGCAGCATTACCATGAATACTTTCCAGTAGGCCGACAGCATGGCCGGCACCTGGTTCCAGCCGAAATTTCCGCTGACCTGCCTGAGCAGGTCGAAGGTGCCCTGCATCGACTCGCCGCGAAACCAGATGCGGGTGAAGGTGATGAAGTTGAAGGTGATGAATATCTTCCACCAGGTCGCCAGCCGGTGGTTGGAATTTTCATAGGGACTGATCTTTTTCCAGAACTTGTAAATCACCAGTCCTATCCCGTTCAGCCCGCCCCATATTACAAAAGTCCAGCTGGCCCCGTGCCATAGTCCGCCCAACAGCATGGTCATCATCAGGTTGATGTTGGTGGTGATGGTACGCTTCAGGCCCGGAAAGAACCGTGTCAGCATCCAAAAAGCCAGGATGGCCAGTAGAAAGACAGCGGCCAGCCAAAGTTTGCCGGAAATCAGCACAATAAAGATCAATACGGTGACAAGGCTGATATAGGTGAAAAAGGATGCATTCCGGTTCCCTCCCATGGGAATATAGAGGTAGTCTTTCAGCCATGAGGAAAGCGACATGTGCCATCGTTTCCAGAAATCGCCCACGTTCCTTGCCTTGTAAGGTGAATTGAAATTCCGGGGGAGCCTGAATCCCATCAGCAGGGCCAGGCCGATGGCAATATCAGTATATCCCGAGAAATCACAATATACCTGCAGGGAATACCCGTAAAGCCCCATCAGGTTTTCAAAGCCGGTGTAAGAAACCGGGTTGGCAAAAACACGATCGATGAGGTTGACCGCAATATAGTCACCGATGAAAATTTTCTTGAACAATCCTTTCAGGATCCAGTAAATGCTTTGTCCGAACTCGTATTCAGACAAGGAATAATCATGATAGAGCTGCGGGATGAATTGGGATGCGCGTACGATGGGACCCGAAACCAGTTGCGGAAAGAAAGATACATAAAAGGCATAATCAACCGGACTTTTAACGGGCTTTAACAGGCCACGGTAAAGATCAATGGCATAACTCATGGTCTGGAAGGTGAAGAATGAGATCCCCACCGGGGGCAGGATGCGGCTGACGTCGAAATGGGTGCCCAGCAACCGGTTCGACCATAAGGCCGCATGGGTCACTGCTTCGAAGTCGGCATGAAACAACCGGTTTACCGTATCAGTGAAAAAGTAGTCGTATTTGAAAAAACAGAGAACACTGAGGTTGACCATGACGCTTAGGGCAAGCCATAATTTTTTAACCCTTGTCCTGTTTGCCCGGTAAAGGGCATGCCCGATAAGGTAATCGCTGATGGTGGCAAAAAAAAGGACGAGGACAAAAAGCCCGCCGGTTTTATAATAGAAAAAATAACTGACGGCAAAAAGATAAAAATTGCGCAGTGCTTTTTTCCGGTAAAGCAGGGAATAAAACACCATGACGATGATGAAAAATCCCCAGAAATAAGGCCGGGTGAAGATCATCGGGGATTCCTGGTTGAAGAGAAATATGTCTTTTAAGGAATTGAACATCGCTAGAAGTTAGAAGTTAGAAGTTAGAATTTAGTAGGAAGAGATCGTGGAACCAAAAAGTCTACTAACTACCAACTTCTCAATTCTAACTACTGCTAAATGTACATATTTTTATAACAATCGTGAAACCGGGCAGTGAATCGAGCCATGCTTCAGCCCGAAGGCAGGGTAAAACGGAAGGTACTTCCCTGGTTTTCGAGGCTTTCGGCCCAGATACTTCCGCCGTGCTTTTCGACGAATTCTTTACTCAGCAGCAATCCGAGACCGGTGCTTGGTTCATCTTCCGTTCCCGGGCGGCTGATCTTGGCCTCCAACTTAAAAAGGTTTTCCTGTAACTCATTGTTCATGCCGATCCCTGTGTCGGCCATGCTTATCATTATCATGTTGCCGGGAATGCGCTCGGCTGTTATCTGGATGGATCCTTCACGGGGAGTAAATTTTATGGCATTGGACAGCAGGTTGCGGATAACCGAATCAACCATTTTATGGTCGGCCAATATGGTAAGACTTTCATCAATCTCCTGACGGATAGTGATGGATTTCCTAACCAGGGCTTCGCGGAAAACCGCAACCGATTTTTTCACCAGGGTCAATAGCGGAAGATTCTCCGGCCTGAATTCCATGATACCGCGGTTCACCCTTGACCATTCGAGCAGGTTTTCGAGCAGGCCGCTCAGGTTAACGGCCGATTTATTCAAGCCTTTTATGTATTCCTGGAGTTCATCAGAAGAGAAGGATTCCAGGTTCTCATTCAGGATATCGGTTAAACCAATCAGGGCATGCAGGGGACTTCGCAGGTCATGGGCAAGGATGGAAAAAAACTTGTCTTTTGACCGGTTGCTCATGGTAAGTTCTTCTTTCTGCTTTTCCATGAGTTCGTACTTTCGGGCATTGGCAATGGCAAGGCTGCAGATCTGGCTGATGATCCTCCCCAGCCTTTTGTATTTTTCGATATGTTCCGGAAATTTTATTTCAGACAGTTCAAAAATGCCCAACATCTCGCCCTGGTAAGATACTTCGAGGTCAAACGAACGGTTTTTATCCGCTGCAACGTTAAAAGTCTTGTTGTTGTAAAAAATTTTCCGGATTTCGGCCCCTTCATTGAATTGCCTGTAACAGATGGCCCCCGGAGCAAAAAGTACGGTCAGCAGGAAAAAAACTTCCTGTGCGATCTGGCTTTCCTGTTTCAGGTCTACCAGTACACGCAACTGGTTGACAATTACAAGATAATCAGCTCTTTCACCCGTCAGGGCTGCGATCTTGTCGCTCATGGAATGATGTATACGGTCAGCCCGCCAGTCAGCAATTATGCCTTTCAGATAATTTTCACAATGTGAGAGGCCTACGGGCAGCCTCTCATAAGGTAAACCCATGTATTCAGAAAGTCTGATAACGTCGGCATTGAATTTGCCGGGGAGGCCGGTATCGAGGAACAGGATCTTTTTCATTGATTCGTTAAAGAAAGATCTGGCCAGGGTTGCATCAAATCCCCAGTCCCTGATGTTTTTATTCAATGACCTGAGCCATCCGTTGGTGATGATATAGTAACCCTGCTGAACAAAATGACAGATGGTCTCTTTGTTCAGTATGATCTCCTGGCAATGTTCCAGATGGATCATTTCCGTATTTGCGGGCAGTTCACCGGTGAAGGCAGACTTTCGAAAACAGGTGCTGGCAATGATGATGCTTTTATTGAACGATCTGCCTTTGCTGCCAAGGATGCCGGCAAGGTCGCCCGGTTTTTTAACCTTTTTCAGGCATTGGGCAGGATATCCAAACAGCCTGACATCGGGGTAACTGCCTTTTTTAAGGATGGTTCTCAATTCGGGTACCAGGTGGGAACAGGCAAATATGGCAAGTTGATCCTGCATGTGTGATTATTGCTGTAATATGGGATACCGGCCGCACTGCATAACCGTTTCTGCAATCACATGCAGCACCCGGTCGCTGACCTGCCATGGGATCTCGCCGTGGTTGTCAGAAAGGATAAAGCCCCCGCCGGTTGCAGCTATCCTTATGGCAGTCATGACCTGCTCACGGGCCTGGTCCTCTGACCATCTGCGCATTTCAATCCCGTTAAGATTGCCGATCAGCGTGAGCCTGTTCCGGCAGGCGTGCTTAAGCTCCGACAGGTTTTCCATTGAGCTGATGCCAATGGCCGCTGTGCCGGTTTGCGCAACGGCATCAACAATGGGAAGGCAAAAGCCTGATGCAAAATGGGTGGCGGTCGGCCCTTTGATCATAGGCAGCGTTTGCCGTGCAACCCGGTAACCTGTTTGCTGATACAGTTCGGGTGATATGATGGTGGTAGAAGATACCGGGTCGAAATAACAAATTGCCGTGGCCCCGGCCTGCAATTGTGCATTGGCCCAGTCAATGCAAAAGGCCTCATTGACCTCCATAAGCATCTCAAACAGGTCAGGACGGTAAAGCATCAGCTCAAGGTATTTATCAAATCCCAGCTGCATGACCGGCAATGAAAAGGGCGAAATCGCCACGCCGATGACGGGGACCTCATTTTGTGATTTTTCTTTCAGCAAGGTTATCGCCTTCAGCACGCGGTGAAGCATTTTCGAATCCCTGACGGTGGGGGCCTGCAGCGATCTGATCTTTTCAATATCAGTTATGCAGGGCAACGCTGAGTTCGGAGGTCCGTCCTCCATATAATTCACCTCTTCGCCAAAGGCTTCGGTTTCCAATGCGGCATAAAAAAAAGCATAATAACAATCATGTTTGAATTTTTCCCTTAACCTGATCTGTCCCTCAGCCACGTTTTCAGCCCTGGAAAAATAATCCTTTATCGTCATTCCCAGTTCTTTTGCCCCATGCAGGCTCAACAGCAAAAACATGGGCACCCTGTCGGGTTCCTTATGGGAAAGAGCAGTAAGAACGCGCTCCATCGATGTCATTCCTGCTGCTTTCATAAACTGCCCTCCATCAGGTTGGAAATAATCTCAACGGCTTCCGCGGCATCTCTGCCGAAAGCATCTGCGCCTACCTCTTTGCATAATGCCCCGTCAAACCTGAAAGGAGCGCCCCCTACGACGATCTTCACGCCTGAGCCGGCCAGCTTTTTTGTTAATTCCCTGATCCGGAGGGCTGATGGAAGCATCAGCACCGAAAGCAGGAGGATCCTGATTTTTTCCTTTTTGATGATCTCCAGCAGGCTGGCAATTCCCAAGCCGCCGCCCAGGTCCATCAGTTCAAAACCGCTTGCACGCAATACCGAATAAACAATGCGCTTGCCCAGCATATGAAAATCCTCGAAAACGGCGATGGCCATCCTGGGCTGATCTTTCCGCACCGGGCTCGACGGCGGCAGGATCTGATCGATGATCTGCTCGCAGATCAGGCCGCTCATATATACCTGGGACAGGGAAAGCTTTCCTGCCTCCCATTTTTCGCCGATAATTTTCAGTGTCTGTGAGACCAGTTCTCCCGCGATTTCAATGGGCGTGCCAACTGAGGCAGCCTGCTTAATGATCAGATGGGCTGTGTCCCTGTCGAGGCTGATCAAAGCCCTTTCCAGGTCATTCCGGTATACTTTCAGATCCGCCATACCCACTGCACTTTTGTATCCCAGGATTAAGTTAATCATTTTTTCCGGGATTAAAAAGGACTTAGTATCTTTATGCTCCAGTGATTTAAGATTTAAGATTAAAGATTAAAGATTAAAGATCAAAGATCAAAGATCAAAGATCAAAGAAGGAAGATGAATAATCCATTAACCATTGATCATTAACCAATAAAAAATAGTCATTTTCACCTCAGGTTCACCCGGTATGATGGATTCCATATGGTATACCCTCAGGGATCATTACAGCGGAAGCTATACAAGGCGTGTGCTGGAAGAAGCCTTGCTTTTATTATCCGAACTATGGCCCTACCTGTTAGCCGGCATTTTGATGACCACCCTGATCAAAATGTTCCTGTCAAAGGAAAAGATAGCCTCGTTTTTCAACCGCAGCCGCCATTCCTCCATTCTGCTGGCTGCAGCCATCGGTGTTATCGCACCCCTGGGAAGCTATGTGGTAATTCCCCTGTCAGCATCCCTCTTCCTGCTGGGGACTCCTTTGCCGGCCATGATGGCCCTGTTGGTTTCCTCGCCGCTGATCGATCCGAACCTCTTTATTCTCACTGCCGGCGCATTCGGATACAAACTTGCCTTTGCGAGATTGATTTCCGCTTTTTTTCTTGGGACATCAGCAGGATATCTTGCACAATGGCTTTTAAAGCCTTCCTTTGCCGGGGGAAAAGGGATTGTGAAAGAAGAAGCCTCAATGGCAGCTTCCTTTCCCTCACAATCCGATGAAATACCCTTTATGGCGCGGTTTCTCAGATCACTTTGGAGCATGACCCTTTACATCGGGAAATATTTCACACTGGCTCTTCTGCTGGCTGCACTGATCAAGATCCTTACCCCTCCCAACCTGATGACAAAAATCTTTGAAGGTAACAATTTCATGTCGGTGCTGTTTTCAACCGCTGCCGGAATTCCTTTCTACACCTGCGGCGGCGCTGCCATACCCGTTGTACGCGAGCTGGCTGATCTGGGCCTGAGTAAAGGAGCGGTGCTGGCCTTTTTCATTGCCGGCCCGGTCACCAAATTCTCAAACCTGGTGCTGATGTATGCCGTCTACAATTTCAGGATATTCATGGTTTATATCCTGACAGGAATTCTGGGTGCGTTATTGATTGGCTGGGTCTACAACATTTTATAGCTTTACCCCGTATATAACATTACCAGAACCGCCGCAAAAGAATAAGATCATTATATTACCACCAAAACACCAGAACACGAAGAATTTACCCTATCAGATTTCTTATTGTATTGCATTTATATTTTTAGTGTTTCAGTGCTTTGGTGGTTTGCATTATATATTTTCTTTGTGGTTTTTTAAAAGTGAGGCTATGAAAAAGACATGGGGATGGATTTTGCTCGGTGGTATGGCATTTACTGCTGTTTGCTGGGACCTGGCTACATCCGACCAATACGCTGCTGAAACAGGCACTTTCCGGTATGAATCGGATTTTGACGTGGTATCGGGCGCTACCACCAAGGTTTCTATTGTGCCTTCCGATTATGAGGAACTGGTGACCAAGGTATCCCGTACCGTTGATCC
>CAYMJH010000047.1:11711-22488 GCA_964390385.1 uncultured Bacteroidales bacterium
ATGAACAAATTGAAGCCATGGTGAGAAAAGCCCTTCAATTGCAGGGCGGGCTCGACTGGATCATCAGCAAGGGCGACAAGGTAATGCTGAAGGTTAACCTGGTGGGTGGTGACAGCCCGTCGGGAGAGGGAGAAAATACCGACGTAAGGGTGGTGAAGGCGGTGGTGAAAATCATCCATGACCACACCGAAGGCGATGTGGAGATCGTGATCGCCGAAGGCACGGCCAGGACTAATGATGATCCGGCCAAGGCCGGCAGTGTGTGGGAAAATTCGGGTTATACCGATCTGCTGACCGATCCTTATTTTACCGGAATTAATTTCAGGTTGCTGAACCTGAACAAAGATTATGCCGACCTGGTGCCTTTTACCCTTGGAGATAAGTCCACCGCCGCTCCCCACGGCGGTAATTATTACGTTCACAAGGAAGAACTGGAGGCTGATGTATTCATATCCATACCCGTATTAAAAATTCATGACACCGGCATAACCTGCGCACTGAAGAATCAGATTGGCACTGCCCCCGGTGTATATTACGGCTATAATAAAATGAAAGGCACGCAATATTACAGCGGGCTTAAACATGATGTGGACCACCGGCGATGGACGGAAGAGGAGATTGTCGATCTATCTGCCATTGCCGGAATCGATCTCGTTGTGGTTGATGCCATCATGACCCTGGAATCCTATAAAACGTATAACGGCTCAAACCAGGTGAGGTTCAACACCATTATTGCCGGGGCTGATCCGATTGCCGTGGATCATGTGTGTACCAGGCTGGTATGCCTGAACCCCGATGACATCGACCATGTGGTGCTGGGTGAGAAAATGGGACTGGGCACCAATGACCCGGAAAAAATTGAAATAACGGGCGCCGCCCTCGATGAGGTGCAGCAGAAAGTGAAAAAGAACACGGCCAATCACGGGGAATTCGGGCGGAGTAACCGCACCTGGTTGCTGTCGGGCACTTTTGCCGGAAGTGATATCAACCATGCCTATATCCCCGGGGAAGCAGCCTTCGTTCCCGAGGCCGGAAAGAATGGCTGGTCGCAGCCTGTGTATTTTTTCGATGACCGCATGGACCTGTTGAGTTTTTACGGTGACCCGTCCGGTGTTGTCACCTACGCTTTTACCTGTTTTTCAGCCTTACAGGAGGAGCAGGCACAGTTGTGGCTGGGCTATGACGAAAGCATCATCGTTTATCTCAACGGAGAAAAGGTATATTCCTTCACCGGAACCACAAGTTACAGCGACGGCGACCTGGTAAAGGCAAAGCCCGTGGTAACGGTAAAACAGGGGGAGAATACCCTGCTGGTGAAGACTTATCATAATTACGGCGACTTCAGCTTTGCTCTAAACATATGTGAAAACGAGAGCAATACATCCTATGACGGAAGCCGGCTGCCGGGGATTAAATTTTATACGGCCGCCGGAAATCCAACGAATTTAAGAACAGAAGAAATAACCGCATCCGAAGGTGAATTTACCGGTTACCCCAATCCGGTGATCGACCATGTAACTTTCACCTTTACCTTACCGGAACCAGGAAGGACTACCCTGGCCCTGTATGATCTGAACGGCCGGTTTATTATGAATCTTATGAATTCCGAGCGTAAGGCAGGAAAACAAACCTACGAATGGCAACTGCAGGGAGCCGGCGGTGAAAAGGTCAGCAGCGGGACCTATGTGTGTGTGGTACGATGCGGAAATTATAGTAACAGGATTAAAGTTATTATTCAATAACCAGACCCTCAGTATTTAACAATATTGCCCCAAACAGAATAACAAGCTCCATGCTGGAATTCGGAATTATGCTTCATGAAGGTTTTTTATAGCCCCGGCGGGGCGACCTGATTGTAGCAAAAGGAGCAACCTTGTCTAATTCTCCCCCGCGTCCCGCCGAATGGCGGGACGTAAGGAATTATGTTGCATTTTCAGGGCATTGCTACAAACGGTTCGCTCCCCGCCTATCGGACGGGGCAGGCTCTACGGAGCTTAGTTTTGCTTGCTAATCCTGTGCCACAAACAGGTCGCTCCTACGGAGCTTAGTTTTGCTTGCTAATCTTGTACTTTTTGCCTTATCTTCAGTATTCGGCGTTCGATGTTCCTTGTTCGGACTTCTACTTTACTTTTGAGATCCTGTATAGCCCCGAAGCATGGCGCTTTATAGGCATGGAGAAAGCATCGCTGAATACCCCCAGATCCTTGCCGGTCCAAAGGTCTGTCACCCTGTATTCGCCTTCCAGTCCCAGTTGATCCCATGGCACGGTTATTTTTTCAGCATCGGGAGGCACAGGACCTGCCGGGTCCTGTGTAAACACCATGAAGGTTACCGTGGCGCCGGCATTCTGCACCACGCAGGCATGATCAAGGCCTGCCGTGGCCATAAACCTTTTATATCCCGGGGGTATGTCGTATTCAATGACGGAAGTGGAATGGGTTCCGATACCTGTTGGTTTCCTTATGTTGTTAACGATGAGATCTCCCCCCGATACGCTTTTATTGATACTTGCTGCTCCCCATCCGGCTGTGGCTTTTTTCCAGGGCAGGCCCGTAAGGCTAAGGGTGTCATTTTCGCGGATGAGGACGGGATCAATCCAGTCGGCATGGTCCCAGTAGATATGATCGCCGCCATTGTCCACTGCCAGGTATAGCTTATCAGCGCCGGTGATATCGAGGTCACAGCTGACCTGGTGGCCCGGAGTATTCCGGGTTATCAGGCCGCTCGACCACAAGGCCTTTTCTTTGGATATCTCTTCCCGGTCAACGGCATTGAACAGGGCCAGGAATTTGTCGCCGCAGGAAGGATCATCTGCCACCCATGCGATCAGGTCGTTGTCTGCAAACAGTTCACGGTTGTTGGCACTGGTTTTGCTAACTTCAAGCACTTCGCGGTTGGTAAGCAGCGACAGGGTAAAAGCATCGTTCCCGGGCAGGTCTCCGCCAAACATGAGCGGCGACCGGAAAATGGCAAAAAGTGTCATCAGCGTCACCTGCTCATCCTGCGTAAGCATTGACATACGGTCATTTCCTCTTTCCGCACGGATACCGATGTGACCCAGGGGAAGCATATCGGCATCGGGCCATGCCCCGGGCTGTATGTGAGGAGCCCATCGACGGCATACGGCAAAATGTTCCTTAAGCTGCGGCCAGTTATCCCAGAAATCCCCCACAATGCGCCACATATTGGCATGTTGTTGCACATGGAGGGCATTTTCTATAGGGGTTTCACCCGGAGAGGTGCTGAAGACGATTTTCCGTCCGCATTGATCGATCGCCTTCCTTATCATTTCTATTTCCCCTGTATGATAGGGAGAGGAAAGGTCGTCGACCTTGATAAAATCAACGCCCCAGGAAGCGTACAGGTTGAAAAGTGAATTATAGTACTCCTGGGCACCGGGTCTTCCGGCTTCAACCGTGTACATGTCGCGCAACCACAGGCAGAGATCACGTTTGCTGTATACATCCCCGGCTTTGGCGTTGCTGTTGAATATGGGAAGATTCCTTTCAACGGCTATTTTGGGAATTCCCCGCATGATATGAATGCCGAATTTCAACCCCTGGCCATGAATATAATCGGCCAGCGGTTTGAATCCCTTGCCGCCGCTTGCCGACGGGAAACGGTTCACCGCAGGAAGGAATCTGCCGTATTCATCGATCGCATATTCGGGATCGGTTTGGTTGTATCCGTGGGCCTTATCATTGCCGACAAACCAGCGGATGTCCACCACGATATATTCCCAGCCATAGTCTTTTAAATGGACAGCCATATAATCAGCGTTGGCCTTCACTTCGTCCTCGGTGACAGTCGGCCCGTAGCAATCCCAACTGTTCCATCCCAAGGGCGGGGTAAGGGCCCATTGATGGAATTCCTGCTGAGGGTGAGTTGCGGAAGAAACAGCATCCTGGGCTGATGTACCAACCGGCAGAAGGCTGAACAATAAGAAAAAAGCAAATGGTTTCATGGCAGTAGTTTATACAATGTGATTCACAACCCTGCAATTTACGCAAAATCGACAAAAAAACCCCTTGAGCTTTTAACACTCAAGGGGCGTTTGAAAAACCCTAACGTGATGTATTAACTATAGAGAAACAAAAATCAAGAACCAAGAAGAAAGATCAAAGATCAAAGACAATACCCAATCACCAATCACCAATCACCAAATATTATAAGGTTATGGCAATAGTATTACATCATCTCCTCGAAATCCATTTCCCGCATTTCTTCACCATTTCCGTTGTCGTTGCTATTCCCGTTTCTTTTTTGCTTATAGTTGTTGATCCGGTATGAAATCGTTAGCATCACCATGGGTGATTCATGCCGCATCTCCTGGAAGGTGTAAAAACCGCTTCCTTTGGATGTAGACGATTGTTTTCCTGTGCCGAATATATCCCTTACATTGAGAGTGACACTAAGGTGTTTGTCAAGAAAATCCTTGCGGACGGCAAAATTAGAGTACACAAATCCTTTGCGCTCACCCTGCAGGGTTACACTGGGTCCCCGATACATGCCCATGAGCTGAATGCGGGTATCCCATTTCAACTTAAAGATCATGTTGGCATTCCCGCCCCATGAAGTTGTTGTACGGGTCACATATTCACCTTCATCCTCACCTGAAAGACTGTAACGGAAGATATTTCCGGAAAGGGTAAAAAGCCACCAGCGTGTAAGGTTTACGTTAGCCATCAGCTCTGCACCTGCTGCATATTCCTTATCAGCATTATTGCTGGAATGGATAAAAACATTGTCAGTGGCATTATAAATTGTATACCGGGTAATGACATTGCTGGTACGGCGGTAAAATGTCTCCAGTGACACGTAATTCTTCTTGAAAGGCACCTGGTAATTCAGCTCAAAGACATTGGTGAATTCAGGGCTCAGGCCGGGATTACCCACCATGATATTCTGGTTATCCATATAATCTTTGAAAGGATTCAGGTCACGTTCCCGCGGCCTTTGAATACGCCTGCTGTAACTCAACTGCAGCTGCATCTGTTTCGGAAGCTCGCGGGTAATATAAAAAGAAGGAAAAGCATGCAGTTTTTCGTACCGGAATCCTTCATCCATGGTGATCTGATACAGGTAGCGATTATCATACTCAACCCTTAATCCTCCCTGGTAACCGAATTTTCCGAGTTTACCGGTATAGATCCCGTAAACCGATTGAATAATATCCAGGTAATCCAGCTCATTGCTCAGACTGTTATTAGTGATCCATTCCTTCCGGTCAGGGTCATAGTCCTCAAAATTATATTCAGCATTATCCATATCCCAGCGGGACTGAAATCCGGGTTCAAACTTGGAATTCTCGTTGAACGGGTGCACGTAATCGACCTGGGCCCGCAATTCCTTCTCCGTCCTCTCTTCAGATGACCGGTTCAGCGATGTAAACTGGGTAAGAGGTTTCCACTCGCTGTCGGTGAATTGCTCATTGATTCCCTCAGTTCCACTTTCAACCTCCTGTGAAAAATTCACAGAGGCTTTCAGTTCATGCAGCGGATTGCTGTATTCCTTCCTGAAGTCAAGAGTAATATCATATTCATTGTCGCCATCCGATGCATTATTGCTTTCAAGGTAATAAACAGGTGAATTCTCAATATCATTGAATTCCTGGAACAAATTGTCAAAACCCCGTTCGAAATTCCGTTGCCCATACCTGCCCTGAAGCGTAACCGTGCTTTTGCCGGTGATATAATAGTCCGCTCCCGCCCTGATAGAAAAACCGCCCCGGCTGAATACCCCTTCGCGTTCAGTGAGCGTATAAAAAGTTGTATCTCCTTTATAGATTCGCCTTTCATATGTTCCTTCATTATACATATTTCGTTCTGAATATTCCCCTCCCAGGAAAATATTCGTTTTTTCCTGGCGGGCATTCAGCAGAAAATCTGCGGAATACTTATTCCGTGTTCCTATGGATGCATTGACAATGCCATTCACGCCCCGCTGTTTTTGCTTTTTCATTACCAGGTTGATAATACCGGCTGCTCCGTCGGGATCATATTTGGCGGAAGGATTGGTGATGATCTCGACGCTGTGGACCGAACTGGCCGGTATCTGCTGAAGCGCTTCACTGCCATCGAGAATACTGGGTTTGCCGTCGATCAGGACTTTGAAGTTGGAACTTCCCCTGAGCGTTACATTTCCCTCGATATCCACTTCTACGGAAGGCGTGTTTTCAAGGGCCTGGGATACAGGTCCTCCGGCAGTGGTCATATCCTGTGACAGGGTAACCACTTTCTTGTCGATCTTGTATTCCACCTGGTTGGCTTCTGCAACCACGGTAACGGCGTCGATATCCACCACAGAGGGATGAATTTTGATGGTGCCGATATCCACCACCGGTTTTTGCGGCGTAACCTGGATACGGTTGAGACGGAATTTTTCAAAACCCAGGAAACCGGCTTCCAGGTAATACATGCCATAGGGGAGTTCGGTAATGGAAAATACTCCCTGGTTATCGGATATTGATCCGGTCACCAGCGATGAATCTCTTTGCCTGTATAAGCCAAGTGTGGCATATTCAATAACGTTGCCCGTCTTTTCATCCAGCACTTTCCCTGAAATGACGCCGACTTTCGGCATCTTCGACGGATCAAAATCTCCCTGCGGGGCCTGAGCACCTAAATGCAACAAACCCATCAACGATAAAAATAAAGCGATAGCAATTCTTTTCATAAAACCTATTGATTCATATTTATATTACAGTAAACAAAGCTGCCTGTAAAATGATCATTTTAACTGCAAAATTGCCGTTAACGTTTCACTTTGAAAAGTAAAATCGACCAATGCCCGGAAAAAACAGACAAGCGCCAAGAAAGGTCTAAGATCCAAGATCTAAGATCTAAGATTAAAGATTTAAGATTTAAGATTAAAGAGGTGGGATGTACGATTTACGATTTTAGATCTTTGATCTTGGATTTTCGATCATCAGAAGACCGCCCTTACCTGGAGCTTGATCTCCGAACGCCTGTTGCCGGCAATCTCATCGGGTCCGCTGCCCAGCGAGGAGGCATCCTCCAGGCTGGTTTGTCCCCACTTCAGCCACCAGGTGAGGTTTTTATTCATGTCGTACCGCAGCAGGACATAGCTGCGGCTTCCTTCGTCGTACAATGCCGGTATGGAATAGGAATACAAAACATCGTCTTCATAAGCATAAATCCGGGAAGCATAGTCGTCAGTTGAATATAAGGCAAGCCGCGCTGACAATTGTAAAGGAAGGCGGGAAAAATGGAAAACCAGGTCCTGGTAGATCATGAAGCCTTCGGAATTGCCACCCATGTCGCGACTGACGGTTTTGTATTCCACCCGGCCCTGTATCCTCAGGTTACGGCTGGCTTCGTACCGGGCGTGTATCCTGATTGTGTTACTGTTTTGATCTTCAATTCGTTCGATGGCATCATCCCCTTCGGAATAAGGGATCTCCGTCATTTTGGTACTGAAGCGCAGGTAAAACATAAGACTTTTGGAAGGATTAAAATCAGCCTGCACAAAAATGTCGGAACCCGATGAAGGCTGCCTCAACCTGTAGGTCATCCAGGGGAACCGATAGAAATCGGCATAGGCTGTTATCTTCCAGAAACGCATAGGCTGAAAGGCCAGTCCAAGATAAACGGCATGCTCATTGCTTGCATCGGAATTGTCCGACAGGGCACCGTTATAACGGGCATAATATTGCGGATCATAATAACGCTGAAGCAGGGAGAGAACGATACGCTGGTGCGGTTTCAACAGGATGCCGTTGAGGGTTGCCGGCGCCTGGTTACCCCACGATGTCTCCCCGAACAACTGAACCTTTTGAAAAAAAAGGCTGTAATCGAGACCGGCATTAAACAAACGGCTGCCATGAAATTCATATTTCCGGAACAGTTCATACGGTTTCTCCTTTTCCCCGCTGTAATGATATTCCGCCAGCGTGAAGCCAATCTTCAGCCACCGGTTACGGTAGGTCAGATGGGTGCCTGAAACGACCTCACGAATTGCTTTTTCATCGGCAACTTCGTCAGGGGTGCGGTGATATCCCGTCTCCCCGAACGATGAAAATACCTTGGTTCCGGATGAAAGGGTATCCGTGATATTGGCGTCTACTGCTTTTGTCGATAAGAAGACCAGCCAGGATAAATCCTTGAATTGCAGGGATACGGCCAGGCCCCTGAAAAAAAGGTTTTCGTCCGTGGATCCGTACCTGCTCAGCAGTTCCTGTCTTTTATAAAGGGATGCCGGTGAATATGATTTGCCGAAAGCCGGTCCGGTCCACAGGGTTAGTCCCTGCCCGGCATGAATCCGGTAATCACCGATCAGGACCGATTTTACCGGGCCCAGGTCATTCACCTGCACATAGCCGGAAAAAAAATCAAAACCATGCCGATTCGATCCTTTAAAGAACTCTTCCCCGGCATCTTTTTCCAGGGTCAGTCCGCAATACAATCGTTTCTGATAATGATACCGGTATTTTACCAGCAAACGGTCCCTGCTCCCCGGGTAAGGCCTTCGGACTCCCCCTTCAGCTGCGGAATCGGGAATTTCACGGTACCCCTCAGGCGTTTGCAGTATCCTTTGTTCCTTTGCCATAATTTCATGAACTCCTTTGCGGATGGCCTGATCAATATAAAGCCGGTTATCCGTCAGGATTTCACCCGCCGTGACATAGGGAAGCAGATAGCTTACG
This sequence comes from uncultured Bacteroidales bacterium, assembly GCA_964390385.1. GTDB lineage: Bacteria > Bacteroidota > Bacteroidia > Bacteroidales > UBA10428 > UBA5072. The sequence continues at coordinate 20,377 of CAYMJH010000047.1, forward strand.
GTTAGGCTGTCGAAGCCAACCACCAGCGGAAGTTCATAAAGGCTAAGGAATGGGCCATGATCCTTGCGGTAATCGAGCAGGCACTGTATCTGAAAATCGGTGAGCATCGACAGTTTCTCCAATTCCTCACGGCCGGCCTGGTTGAGGTTAAGCGGATTTTCCCTGAAAGCACTGAGGTGATCGGGCAGATCGGCAGCGTCTTCCGGCATCCGGCCTTCCTCCTCCATGAATTCAATAACGGATTGGAGGCTGGACAAGGGATCGGGCAGGGGATTCTGGGCAAAGACGACGATACCCCAATAGAAAAGCATACCCATAACCAGTATTACCTTTAACATATCATAACGTGTTTATACCGGAGGCAAATTATGAAAAAGGGTTATGCGAGTCAAGAGAAATTTTTGTGAAAAAGTGAAAAAGTGGAAAGGTGGAAAGTGTCCGCTATTAGCTATTGGCCATTTGCTAATGGCTAAAGGCCAAAAGTCAAAAGCCAACAGCCAGACTGCATGACTGCATGACTGCATGACTGCACTACTGAATACAGAAAAACTTGCCGATTGTTATTATTGTCTTTATTTTTATAGGTGAATAAAAAGAAGCCCGATCATGTTCACACCTCCGGCCCGCCTGTTTAATATCCTCTTGCTCTCATGGATTTGTCTCGCAGTGGTTGTCTTTATCCTGCTGTTGTTCATTTCCGCCCCTTACGGCAGGCATTTACGCAAAGGGTGGGGACCCAACCTGTCCAACCGCCTGGGGTGGATGATCATGGAAGCCCCTTCTGCCATCCTTATGCTGGTGTATTTTTTTACCGGCCACCGGCAAAACAGTATCGTATTGCTGCTCTTTATTATCCTTTGGGAGACCCATTACATTCACCGGACCTTTATTTTCCCCCTGCGCTTCCAGAGCAGTAAAAAGGATATGCCTCTGTTGGTCGTCGTAATGGCCATTTTTTTTAACACCGGCAACACCTATTTCAACGGATTGTACCTGTTTCATTTTTCTCCGGAGTATCCGGTTAGCTGGCTATATGACTGGCGGTTCATGGCCGGAACCGTCATCTTCATGGCGGGTTTTGCCATCAACCAGCATGCCGATCATGTGTTGTTCACCTTGCGCAAACCTGGCGAAACCGGATATAAGATCCCCTATGGGGGGATGTATCGCTGGATCTCATGCCCGAACTATTTCGGAGAGGTACTGGAATGGACCGGCTGGGCCCTGGCAACCTGGTCACTCGCCGGATTATCCTTTGCCATATGGACTTTTGCCAACCTGGTCCCCCGGGCATTGGCCAATCACCAATGGTATAACAGGCAGTTTGACGAATACCCTGCGGAAAGGAAAGCAGTCATTCCTTTTTTATTTTAGAACAAAGAACAAAGACAAAGGCAGATAAAACCGGGCCAATGTAATACCCCTTAAAATTGAAAGTTTCTGCTCACGGGGGTATAAGAAAATTATTATCTTTACCGCTTCATTTTCAGCTATGTTAATATAATATAAAGATTTACAAATTGTTATTAATTATTCATTAACCTAAAAGAACTGTTCTATGCTTAACAACTTGTTTTGGATGGTTCCTGCCTGTTCTGTCCTGGCATTGATCTTTGCCTGGTATTTTTTCAGGGATATGATGAAACACGATGAAGGAACCGATGTTATGAAAAAAATTGCATCGCATGTAAGAAAAGGTGCGATGGCTTATCTGAAACAGCAATACAAAGTGGTGGCCCTTGTATTTATCATTCTGTCCGCCATTTTTGCATTACTGGCCTATGGACTGAAGATCCAGAATCCGTTTGTGCCCTTTGCCTTTATCACGGGAGGTTTCTTTTCAGGCCTGGCCGGTTTCTTCGGGATGAAAACAGCCACATTTGCATCATCCAGGGCTGCCTATGCCGCATCGAGGTCATTGAATGACGGGCTGCGGGTTGCCTTCAGGTCGGGTGCCGTAATGGGACTGGTGGTCGTCGGATTGGCGCTGCTCGATATTTCCATATGGTTTTATATCCTGAATTCCATTTATCCTCCTTCTGTCGATGCCAATAACCTGTTGATTATCACCACCACAACCCTGACCTTCGGTATGGGCGCCTCCACCCAGGC
>CAYMJH010000048.1:0-22361 GCA_964390385.1 uncultured Bacteroidales bacterium
CGGCACGACATTGTCGATATTCTTGATAAAAACGATGTCCGCCTGCAGGTCATTCAGGTTTTCCAGCAAGGCACCATGTCCGCCCGGCCTGAAATGAAGTGTTCCGTTGCTTTCACGAAACGGCTCGTCGTTCATGTCAACGGCAATGGTGTCTGTAGATGGTTTTTGCTGTGAAAAGGAGATGTCGAATTTTACCTTGTAGGCAGATTCATAACGGGAAATCACTTTATGAATAAGGCCTTCAAAACCTTTTTGGTGTTCGGGTGAAACGGTAAGGTGAACCCTGACCCGTCCGTCAGGATTCCTTGCGTAAACGGCTCCTTCCGCAAGGTGCTCCTCAACCGCTGTGCGGTTGTGCTTTTCATAGCGGTGAAAGGTAAGCATCCCTTTCGGCAGGTTACCGTAATTAAGGCCGCTTTCAGTCAGCAGGCCGGCCAGGATCACGTGGTATTCATGACGCCTGATCAATTCAGGAATCGTCTTTCCTGTTTTTTGCAGGCTGCGTTCCAGTTCACCGTAAAAAGCAAAATCGCCGATCCTGTCAAAAAACTCCCTGACATGCTTGTAAGCCTCTTTGGCCAGGGTTTTGGCGTCAAAATTAGCCTGTTTAAACGACTCGTCAAATTCAAACAGTGCTTTAAACATCCGGCTTGCCGCTCCCGATGCAGGAACAAATTTTGTAACATCGAGGTTTCCTGTTGATGCCATGACCCCGGTATATGCTTTGATCTGATTGTCGGTTAAGCGGGTAATCCCGCTTTCGACAGTGGCAGCTTTGACAAGTCGCATGTAGGGAAATTTCTGCCGGAAGAAGCCGATTTGTTTTTCGACTTCCTTGGGATCCATTCCCCTGCTTTTTATTTGTTGCAGATCCTTGTCCCTGAACATAAAAAATGGTTTTGATCACAAGTTAATAAAAATTATCCAATTATGGTCAGAACAAGCTCACGACTTCCTCCGTATTCCCGGAATTCGCACAGGTATATTCCCTGCCAGGTGCCAAGGTTTAAACGGTGACGGGTAACTGGAATGGTAAGGGATTGACCCAGCAGCGAAGACTTCAGGTGGGCCGGCATATCATCATCGCCTTCCAGGGTATGCGTGTATAAAGGATCATTCTCAGGGGCCAGCTTGTTGAAAAAGCCATTAAAATCATGCCGGACTGAGGGATCGGCATTTTCATTCAGCGTCAGCGCGGCAGATGTGTGTTTCAGGTGCAAATGCACGATCCCTGTTTCGGGCAATGGATCCAGTTCCCTCTCAATGTTCCGGGTTATCAGGTGAAAGCCCCTTTTAAAAGGGCCGACAACAATTTCTTTCTGGTAGAGCATGTTGTTTTTTGGATGAAATAATACAGCCGATCGCCGGATAAAAGACACTCCTTTTGCAGGCCGCGGGGAATTCATAAAATTAGTGAAAATAATGATTCCCGTGATGCACTGTTCAATATTTTAACTATTTTTGAATCCCTTGCGGTAACGTGGGTGCAGAATTTTGACGGACAGAAAGTAAGGATATATTGATGAAGCACGGCATTGCATTGTTTTTATTACTGAACTCCCTTGTCTTTTCAGGGGTGGCCCAGGACAAAAAGCTCATTCAGCTCAACGGAAGGATAATCAATGAGCTGCGCGAACCGGTCCCGTTTTCGCATATCCTCATCATGAACAGTTACCGGGGCACCATTACCAATACAGACGGCCGTTACTCCCTGGTAGTGGAAGAAGGTGACACCGTGTTGTTCTCGGCCGTGGGATATAAAAGAAAATACCTGAGAATGCCCCGTTCCTTACAGAGACCCTTTCTTCAGCTGGATATTGTGCTGGAAGTCGATACCATCATGATCAACGCCGTTGAGATCTATCCCTGGAAATCCTATGATGAGTTCAAGGAAGCTTTTGTAAACCTGAAATTACCCACCGACGACATTGAAAAGGCAAGAAGGAACATAGCCTTGCTGCGTACGCAGATCATCATGGACCATGATCCCGATGCCCGCGAGAACTTCAGCTATGTCATGGAACAGCAATATCGCCAGACCTATACCCAGGGCCAGAATCCCAGTTACCAGCTGTTCAATCCCTTTGCATGGGCCAAATTCTTTGAAGCATTGAAAAGAGGGGATTATAAAAGCAAAAAAAATAAATCATACAATAATTAGACGGTACCGGCAATATATCAGGGCATTTTTTGTTAATATTATTGCTTTGTTGCGCTGCATGCGGAAAACCATTTTAGGTATAGGGTTATTATGGCTTAGTTTATGGTTGTGCCCGGTCTTGGCACAACAAACGGGTTTGATTAAAGGGATTGTATCGGATGAAAACCAGAACCCTGTGATAGGGGCGAACATCATCGACCTCACGGACAAAACGGGTACCGTTACAAATGCATCCGGCTTTTTCGAACTCATCGTTCCGGCAGGAAAGGAAATCCTGGTTGAGATTTCGTACCTGGGATACAATAAAAAAACGACCCTCATAAATCTAAAACCGGGGCAGGTCATGAACATGAATTTCAGGCTTGAACCCGCATCGGAATTGTTGGATGAGGTGGTCATCGAAAGCAGATTTGAAAGAGCAGGTTCACTGGAGCGCATCAATTTTAAATCGGTTGACAATATCCCGACCCCTTCAGGGGGCATCGAATCCATGCTTATCACCCTCGGCGCTTCCACACGAAACGAGATGAGTACCCAATATTCGGTGAGAGGGGGCAATTACGATGAGAACCTGATCTATGTGAATGATGTTGAAATCTATCGCCCCTTCCTGATCCGCTCCGGCCAGCAGGAAGGATTAAGCTTTATCAACTCCGCCATGGTGTCCTCCGTCCAGTTTTCTGCTGGTGGTTTCGAAGCGCAATACGGAGACAAAATGTCTTCGGTGCTGGATATTAAATATAAAAGACCATCGCAAAACGGGGGAAGTGTTTCGGCCAGCATGCTCGGAGCTTCCCTGCACTTCGAAGGAGCCACCAGGAACCATCGTTTCACCCATATCTCGGGCCTTCGTTATAAAACCAACCAGTATCTGCTGGCAACACTGGAAACAAAAGGAGATTACAAACCGAGATACTTTGATTTTCAGACTTTTTTAACCTATGACCTGGCAAAAAAACTGGAGATCAGTTTTCTTGGCAATATGTCGCTGAACCATTTTACCGTGAAGCCTACCATAAAAAGAACCGAATTCGGTACCTATCAACAGGTGCTTGAACTGAAAATATATTATGAAGGGCAGGAAATTGACAGGTTTAATAATTACATGGGGGCATTGACGCTAAACTATCAGCCAGCCAAAAACCTTTCGCTTAAGTTTACCGGTTCTGCCTTCACTACGCATGAATCGGTCAGCTATGACCTCATGGGCCAGTACTGGATTAACCAGCTTGACAATACCGTGGGATCGGAAACTTCAGGTGACAGCATTTTGAATATCGGGGTCGGTACCAATCTTCAACATGCGCGCAACTACCTTGATGGCTATGTATATAACGCAGGGCACAAAGGCTCCCTTTACTCCGGTAACCATAACCTGAAATGGGGCCTTTCCTGGCAGCGCGAAAGGATATTCGACCGCATAAGGGAGTGGGAGATGCTGGATTCTGCCGGATACAGTATACCCAATTCCGATGAGATCATTCAGATGTATCATTTTGCTTCGAGCCGCAATAGACTTTTCTCCAATCGCTACACAGGATATATACAGCACATCGTGAATGGCTCCGCTGCCTTTGCCGAATGGTTTCTCACCAGCGGACTCAGGTTCCATTACTGGGATATCAACAGACAATGGCTGTTCAGCCCCAGGGCAATGCTTACCATGAGTCCTTTCTGGGCGAGGCAGGTAAATTTCCGCATCGCGGCCGGACTGTATTACCAGCCTCCTTTTTACCGCGAACTTATCGATCCCGACGGAGTTCTCCACCGGAACATTCAGGCCCAGGAATCCATCCATTTCGTACTGGGATCTGATTACCACTTCAATGCCTGGGACCGTCCCTTTAAGTTGTCGGCAGAGATATACTACAAATACCTGGCTCACCTGATACCTTATAAAACAGAGGATGTGGCCATTCAATACCTGCCCCGGTTCCATGCCCGGGGCTATGCCATGGGCATGGAACTCAAGATCAACGGAGAATTCGTTAAGGATGCCGAATCATGGGCCACCCTTTCCATTATGGAAACCAGAGAGGATGTTTACAAGGATTATGAGGTGAAAACCGACGGAACGGTTGAATACAAGGGATATTATGACAGGCCCACCGATCAGCTGGTCAATTTCGGCCTGTTCTTTCAGGATTATTTCCCCAACAATCCTGAATACAAGGTACATGTGACCCTGTATTACGGCAGCCGCCTTCCCTTTGGATCTCCCGACTATAACAGGCCATGGGAGAATTTCATGATGCAGTCATACCGGCGTATCGACCTTGGATTGTCAAAATCCCTGATCCGGAGAAAACCGGATCATAACCCGGACAAACCCTCGTTGTTAAAGGATGCCTGGATCAACCTGGAAATTTTCAACCTGTTTGGATTCAGAAACCAGGCCTCCTATCAATGGGTAAGGGCCGTAAAAAACCAGGAAGGCCTTCCCAATACCTTTGCCGTCCGCAATTATCTTACCGGAAGACTGTTTAACCTGAGAATTTCCGCGAAGTTTTGAAGTTGTCCTGCTATTGTGCAATTTCATCCAAAACCTTAATTTTATCTTTTTTTCTGAACCCTGTTTTTTATCATGATTTTATGTATATAGATACATTATATTTGCAAAAATATACATTTATTATAAACCAAAATTAAACCAATATTCAAATGACCAGGACAAGTCAGGATTACATGCAGCTGGAACACCAATTCGGGGCCCACAACTATCACCCGTTGCCGGCTGTGCTGAAAAAGGGGAAGGGTGTCTTTTTATGGGATGTGGAAGGAAAGAAGTATTATGATTTTCTTTCAGCCTATTCGGCAGTCAACCAGGGCCATTGTCACCCGAAAATTGTAAAGGCTTTGCGAAAACAGGCCAAGAAGTTGACGCTCACCTCAAGGGCATTTTATAATGACTGTCTCGGCAAATTTGAAAAATACATTACCGAAATGTTGGGTTATGATAAGGTATTACCGATGAACAGCGGAGCTGAAGGTGTTGAAACAGCGTTGAAACTTTGCCGCAAATGGGCCTATGAAAAAAAGAAAATTGCTGAAAATGAAGCCGTCATTATTGTCTGCAAGGAGAACTTTCACGGAAGGACCATTACCATTATATCCATGTCGACCGATCCGAGTTCCTATAAAGGATTCGGTCCCTATACTCCGGGATTCAAGGTTATTTCTTACAGTGATCTGAAAGAACTGGAAAATGCGCTTAAAGACCGGAATGTGGCGGGATTCCTGGTTGAACCCATCCAGGGAGAAGCAGGCGTATTCGTTCCGGAGGAGGGATTCCTGAAAGGAGCCTATGACCTCTGCAAGAAAAACAATGTATTGTTCATTGCCGATGAGGTTCAAACGGGGTTGGGAAGAACGGGCAGGATGCTGGCCTGCGAACATGAAGGTGTCAGGCCGGATATTCTGATCCTGGGGAAGGCATTATCAGGCGGCGTCCTGCCGGTATCTGCCGTGCTGGCTGATGATGAGATCATGCTTTGCATCAAACCGGGCGAACATGGCTCAACTTTTGGCGGAAATCCACTTGCCTGCAAGGTGGCCATTGCTGCGCTGAAGGTGCTGAAGGATGAACGACTGGCTGAAAATGCCGAACGCCTGGGCAAGATTTTCAGGAATGAAATGAAGAAGCTTGAACAGGAACATGACATGGTTGAGCTTGTGCGCGGAAAAGGTCTGCTGAATGCCGTGGTGATCAAGCCCAAAAATGGGAAAACAGCCTGGGATGTTTGCGTTGCCATGAAGGAAAATGGCCTGCTGGCAAAACCTACCCACGAACATATCATCCGTTTTGCGCCTCCCCTGGTGATCACTGAAGACCAGCTTATGGAGGCCGTTGAAATCATACACGACACGTTAAAAAGCTTTAAATGATCCTTGGTAAGACCCGGTTCGCCGGGTCTTTTTTTTGGCTGCCGTAAGTCCGATATGATCGAAACTCCGGCATAACCCTTCTGTTATGTCCCCTGATTTCCGGTAATTACTATAACCTTAATGGAATTATTACGTTACATAATTTGCATTATGCATTATACTATGTTAGAATTAAACCAGCATATCCCATCTGAAAAACTGATTTACAAACCCTTAGCATGAGTTACAAGGTATTAGTGGTAGATGACAATGAGGCCAATCGCGAGCTGATCAACGGTATTTTAAGGACCGCCGAGGAAAAGTTCGAAGTCTTGATGGCAGAGAATGGGAGGGTTGGCTTTGAATTGGCACGGACGGAATTGCCGGATGTTATTTTTATGGATATGAAAATGCCTGTCCTCGATGGCATTGAAGCCATGAAATTGCTGCAGGCAGAGGAAACCACAAGGCGGATCCCCGTCATTGTCGTTACGGCCTTCAACACCCCCGAGAATCTTGAAAATGCCTTTAAGGCAGGTGCATTTGACTATATCACCAAGCCCATTTCCATCGGCGAGCTTAAATCGAGGGTCAGTAAGGCTATTGGGGTTGTGGAATCGTTCCGGCTGGCGCAGGAAAAAATTGATAAAGTGGAAGGGGAGAAACTCGAGCTTGAAAAGATAGCCATGGTTTCCGACAGCACTTCCTTTGCATTCCTGATCGTCAAAACGAACGGCGACCTTGAATGGGCCAATGAAGGCTTTGAAAAGGTCCACGGCTGCAGGCTTGAAGAATACAAATCGGTGTCAGGCAACACCATTTTCAGCCTCACCAATTCACCCGACATCGTTAATATCTTTAACCGCTGCCTGAAGAGCAAGACTCCCGTTGATTTTATAAGCCAGATAAAATCCCGCACGGGAGAGGACAAATGGATACAGACCTTCATTAATCCACAGGTCAATTCCAACGGAGGCATTGATAAATTGCTGGTGGTTGAGACCGATATCAGCGTCTTTAAGCGGAAAGAAGAAGAACTGAATGAACAATACCGCAAAATGCGGGAGATCAGTCAGAATCTTGAAAAGGCCAATACCCTGCTGGGTGAACAAACCCTGGAGATTAACCGCCAGAAGAGACAGATTGAGGATGAACAGGAGAAATCCGAAAAGCTTCTCTTGAACATCCTTCCTTTCGAGATCGCACGGCAGCTGAAATCAAAGGGTCGTGCCGGAACCCGCCAGTATAAGCTGGTGAGCGTGCTCTTTGCCGATTTCAAGGGATTTTCAAAGGTCAGCAAGAGCCTCGAACCTAAAGACCTGGTGAATATCCTGGATTCGTATTTTGCCAAATTTGATGAGATCATCGGCAAGCACTACCTTGAAAAAATAAAGACCATAGGGGACGCTTACATGTGCGCGGGGGGCCTGCCCCTGAGCAACAAGAGCAATCCTATTGATGCCCTGCTTGCCGGCCTTGAGATTCAGCAATATATGAACAGCCTTAACGACTCGAAAGTGCTGAATAATCTTTCCGTATGGGAGCTCAGGCTCGGTATCCATACCGGACCTGTGGTTGCGGGCGTTGTCGGGAGAAAGCGGGTTGCCTATGATATCTGGGGCGATACGGTCAATATTGCCAGCCGTATGGAACAATCGGGATGCGTCGGCATGGTGAATATATCAGGCGCGACGTATGAATACATCAAGGATTTCTTTGACTGCGACTACCGCGGGAAAATTGAAGCCAAAAACCTGGGCAAGGTCGACATGTATTTCGTTAACCGGATAAAACCTGTCTTCTCCTCAGACAAATCAGGTCTTTTGCCCAACGAGGAATTCATCAACCTGATCAATAAATTGTAGCCGCTCAGGGATGCTGATCCCGGTTCAGGGCCGGATATGGTTTATCTCGTTCTTACAGTGGTCCTTTCATTGATCCAGCAACCCACCGTATAACTCATCCCGTCGCTGTAACTGTTGAAGAATGCTTCCTCCTTGGTGGGAAAATAAGCAGCGTATTTGGCAATATATTCATTGGCTTTTTCAGTGAGGGCAGGATCAACAACCTTGGCCTTCGTAAACATGTCAACGGCCGCCCAGAATATGGAACCTCTTTCAAATGCATTGCTCCCGCAACCCGAACTTGACATGGCATAGGCCAGGCCAATGATGAGGTAGGGATCGCCAAAGGAAGGATTTAATTCAGCAGCCTTCAGGGCATTCGATCGGCATTGCTGGTGCTCGCCCTGCTGTTCAAAAACGACACTCAGTTTGTAATAATAGTTTGCCTTGATTTGGGTATCCGTTTCAAGTTCTGCTGCCTGGCTGTAATAATGAATGGCTTTGTCATATACACCCTGAGCCTCGAAAAGCCTGGCAAGATTATAAGCTGCTCCGGCAGAAGGCTCAACCTTGTACAAGGACTCCGACGCCCTGGCAAACAAAGCCGATTGCATACAGTTTTCCTTGTCAAATATCCGCGTAATCCTCTTCAGCAATTCCACATCGCCGGGATTGGATTCGTATCGCGGCGTAAATATTTCCTCCAGCATGGTACAACTGGCAGCGCCGCTTTCGGCAAATATCTTTTCAACGCTCTCACCGGCCAACTTAAGGGTGGCCGTATCAGTCGATTTTGACAGCGCCAGGTAATCTGAAACCTGCAGATAAACTGATACCAGGTCATTGGCTGAACGCTGGTTGCTTTTAAACAGCACATTGGTGGTCTGCATCAGGGTCACCAGCACCGCTTCTTCCGATTTTTCCTTTTCCAGTTCTGCAGATCTGCTGAGGTATTGATGGGCCATTTCAAGCTCATCGGGCCGGTATCGCAACACGTCAATACCTTTCCTGCCCAGCACATATCCTTCCTGGCCGAAAAATTCGATCCTTTTGTCGTATAGTGTAAAAAGCGTATCAATGTACTGCTGCTTTACAGCTTCATCGGGGCTGTTGTCAATCTTGTGTTTCAGAATCCTGGTCCCCATGATATAAATATTCTTGCTTGATTTCGGGCAGTTGACAAAACACGAACGCCAGGCGTCATAGGCATAATCAAACATATTGATCCTGTAAAACTCACTCATGGTTGACAGGTTGCTCGCACAGGTGATCCTTGTAACACTGTCCTTGCCGTAGGAGGGATTGCTGGAAAAATCACGCTGAGCCGTCACTATGCCGGTAAGACACACAAAAATCAGCATCAAAACACCCTGCATGTTTTTTCCCGGTAGCATAAAAAATGATCTCATCTGGTTGTTCTTTAAAAAGAAATGCAAGTTTAATACTTCATTTTATGTAAAACAAAAATCAAGCCAATTAAAGAATATTTTTTTTCACTTTTATGTCAGCTGGCCCGAATAATGGAAGGGCTGACATTGTTGCGTTATAGTTCCGAACCGTCTTACGGCCCTGTTCATCGGAGCCCGGGCATTGCCCCTTCTCATTTTTTCACGCCGCGCGGCCTGTCCGGAATTATTGGGTCTGAACTTCATAAACGGCTATGGGTTAATAAAATGACTGTAAATAGAATGGTTTGTTTTATTTTATGACTATCTTTAAACGCAGGTTGAAAAAAGCTGAAACAGAATTTTTTTTATTGATGGACTATGGAGCCGAAGTATGATCTGAGTTTGTTAAAGAGACTCTCCAATAACGATGAAGCCTTTATTGTTGATATGCTGAGCACCTTCAGGAGAACCGCAGGTCCGATCATTGAAAGGATGGAAAACCTGATCGCCGGTAAGCGCTATGAAGCGCTTGGGAGAGAAGCCCATAAATTCATACCCGGAGTCTCTTTTCTGGGCATAAAATACCTGGAATCTGACTTGCTGGCCATTGAAGAAAATGCCAAAAAGGGCACTGATCTCGATAAGATGGAAGAACTGGTCGGCCGGGTGAAGGTCAAGGTAAAGGAATTAATTGAAGCTTTTGAGCAGGATTTCAATTTAAATCAATGATAACATGAAAGTCCTTATAGCAGAGGATGACCCTTTGACCTCAAAAGCGATCGAACACCGGCTGAGGCTTGACAATTTCGAAATTTATACTGCTTTTAACGGGAAAAGGGCGATCGAAATGCTTAAAAAGGATGATTACGACCTGCTCCTGGTGGATATTCATATGCCTTTCAAGGGAGGATTAGAAGTTATTGAATTTGTGAGAAATGAGTTGAACAAAACGATGCCCATTGCCGTTGTAAGCCGGATCGGGATGTCAGAGGTCGTTCATAAGGCATTTGAAATGGGAGCGGATGAATATATCACCAAACCCTTTGATCCCGATGACCTTTCAATGAAAATCAGGCAGATGCTTGAAAAAGCCTGATACCTTCCATACTAACAGAACCACCCGATGGCTGAAGAAACACTCCGCATCCTGATCATTCAACCGGATATCATATGGAAGAATGCAACTGAAAATCTCCGGAGATATTCAGAACTGCTCGGTACTTTTGAAAAACCGGTAGACCTTGTATTGTTGCCCGAGATGTTTACAACCGGATTCATGCCTGTTCCTTCAGCGTTTACCCCTTCCATGCAGGAAGAGGCCATGGATTGGCTGAAAAGAATTGCCACAGACTTCCGGTGCACGGTCGCCGGAAGCCTGGCCATCCATGAAAACATGCGTTGGTACAACCGGCTGGTATGCATGTCACCTGACGGGGAGACGCAACTATACAACAAACGGCATTTGTTTCGCATGACAGGGGAGAATGAACACTATGAGAATGGGAATCAACGAATTATAAGCATTGTTAGAGGATGGAGGATCTGCTGGCAGATTTGTTATGATCTTCGTTTCCCTGTCTGGAGCCGGAACAGGAAGGATTACGACCTGCTGGTATACGTTGCCAACTGGCCCGCTCAGCGGAGTGATGTCTGGAAGACACTGCTGAAGGCCAGGGCCATTGAGAATCAATCGTATGTTATCGGCGTAAACCGTGTCGGAAGGGACGGGAATGCCATCGAACACCTGGGTGAATCATCCGTGATAGACCCGAAGGGCAATCCGGTCATACCGTTTGCCGCGAATGAAGAATTGCTGATCAGTGCCGAACTGAAATACTCCTCTCTTATCAGCTTCAGGAACAAATTCCCGGTCCTTGAAGATGGCGATGATTTTACGGTCATGTAACCCCTGCTGCTTAGCAGCAATGTCCGTCATGTCCGCTGCAATCCGAGCAACTGTCACATCCTCCCGAATAATGGGAATGCCTATGCATGATTTCTTCCTCCGTAGCTTCCCGGATGCCCGTTACTTCCCCTTTGAAAAACAGGTTGTTGCCGGCAAGGGGATGGTTGAAATCCATGGTGACAACTTCGGCTGTTATATTCTTGACAATACCGTTCAGGCGGTTCCCGTGTCCGTCCTGCATGGGAATATGGTTACCCTGTTTGATCATGTTGCTGTCAATTTTGCCATCGACTTCGAAAGCTTTCATGGGAACCTCAACAACGGCCCCGGCATTATATTGGCCATAGGCATCTTCGGAATCCAGTGAAAAACTGAATTTGTCCCCTGCCTTCAGACCGGCCAGGTTGTCTTCAAACTTTGGCAACAGGGATCCTGATCCGAAAAGGAAAGTGAGGGGTGCGTCCTGGTTAAGCGATTCGATAATTTTTCCGTCCGCTTTGTCAATCCTCAGCTCATAAATGAGCGATACTACTTTGTCTTTTGATATTATCATAACATCATTCTATTGGTTCTGCAAAGAAATAAAATTCCGGCTTATCAGAGAAGATAATGACGGTTAAAATTGGAAATATTTAGTAGTCAGTAGCTAGAAGTTAGAATATCGTAGAATGCACTTTGTGTTTAGTCTTGGCTCTTTATTCTTTTGTCTTGACTCTTGTATTACTTGTCACTCGTCACTCGTCACTCGTCACTTCTTTAAACAACTCCAGCAGCGTTATCTCCGGCGGCATGCCCACCCTCCCGGGGAAACCGATGTATCCCAGTCCGCGGTTCACATACAGATATTGTCCCTCATGCCGGTAAAGACCGTTCCATTTTTTATAAACATATTGGGAAAGGCTCCACCTGAAATTCCTGATCCTGATACCGAACTGGGCTGCATGGGTATGACCCGACAGCGTAAGCTGGATAGAGGTCTTGCCTGCAACCTCGGCATCCCAGTGTGAAGGATCATGGGAAAGCAGAATTTTAAAAGGTGCGCCGTTAACCCGGGTCAAGGCTTTGTTCAGATCGCCATGCTGCTTGAACGGAGGCTTGCCCCAGTTTTCAACTCCCACTACGACGATGCTGTCATCCTGGTTGATGATGGTGGCTGATTCATTCATAAGCAGGCGAAATCCCATTCGCTGATGCAGGTCGGCCAGTAAATCGAGGTTGGCCCTTTTTTCTTCCGTGTTTGCCCACTGCCAGTAATCCCCGTAATCGTGGTTACCTAAAACGGAGTATTTTCCGTATGTTGCGGTGAGCCCTGAAAATAAATCCTCCCACCCCAATGCCTCTTCGCTGAAATTATTCACCATATCGCCGGTAAAGAAAATGAGATCAGGATGCTGGCTGTTAATCAGGGAAATAGCCCGGACTATTTTGTCTCTTTGATTGACCAGGCTTCCCAGATGAAGATCGGAGATCTGCACAATCCTAAGGCCGTTGAAGCTTTCCGGCAGTTCAGGCAACACCAGTCTTGTTTTTTCAACTGTATAATTGAACCGGCCGAATGTCATGCCGTAAATCATGGCCAGAAAAGGAATCCCTGCAACAATCAGTCCGGTTACCGACAAGAAATGAAATCGTGTCACGGAACGCTGGCCTGCGTCCGTTGCATTTAACACCGCTACAACAGCTTTTGCTGCCAGGTGATAAAGATCCTCCGTGAAATGAAAAGCGGCGAATATTATTTTAGGCACATAAATCAGCAGAAAAAATCCTGCAAATGTGTAAAAGCCTGCAAAAATTTCCGGCCTTCGTTCAGTGAAATTGTACCGGGTTATCAGCCATACCGACGCAACAAAAAAGGCGGTGATGCTGAAATATATAACAGGAACGATCCAGCGGCCGGCTGCCAAACGCGGAAGGGTTTTCAACATGCCCTTATAAGCATACAGATCAATCAATACAATGATGACAGTGATAATGAGACTGATTTTATTCATCCTTTGGTTCATGGTTAACGATATTCAGATAACCCATATGACGTAGCGTTTATTATTCTATTGCACCGGTATAAACCCGAAAAAAAGCAGAAAGTTCAATCCCCGGGCGATGCAGGAACCACGGGATGCATTGAAACTGCATTATTCATCGCCAAATGATCAGGAAATTAGGTTTGAAAAATAGTTATTTTTACTAGTTTCGTATTAACATTTCAACAAAAAAGATCCTTGTTATGAATCCGGTAATAAAACGATATGCTTTGGTTCTTGCCTTTCTGGTTATATGCGTCCCCCCGGGGCTGTCACAGATTCGCGTAGGCGCCAGGGCCGGCATATATTCCACACGGATTAATGCCGATGATTTCAAGTCAGGCGGCACCATGATCAGGTTCCGGGATAAATCAAAAACGGGCTACCACCTGGGTGTGGTATCCCAGTTTCAGTCCGGTCATATCTTCCTTCAACCCGAATTGCTGTTCTGCTATATACGGAACGATATTTATATTGACAGACCGTCAGGAGAAGAGCTGACCGAACTGGAAATGAACAGGATCGATCTTCCCTTAATGGTCGGATACAAACTGGGAACCCTTAAATTGCAGGCCGGGCCGGTTGCCTCGGTCCTGATCAACGACAAATCGGGACTGACCAGTCTCACGGGTTTTGATTTGCTGTTAAGGAGGGCCACCATCGGATTCCAGGCAGGATTCGGATTTGACATTTCAAAGCTGTCCTTTGATTTCAAGTATGAAGGCAATTTAAGCAGGCTCGGTGGCGGCATCGAGGTAGGCGGTACTGAGTTTGAGTTTGATTCAAGGGCCAGGCATCTGATATTCAGCATAGGTTTGTTTTTCTGATCCTTTGTTAACCTTATAGCCTTGTGTTATACTATAAAGATAAACCTTACCCGCGAAGCTATTGAAAAACGCTTCCGGGCAAGCCTGGAACAGCCTGAACTGTTTTCACCCCATGACAGGATCAGCGCGTTCTCGCTTCCCGGGGTACCGGTGATTGATGACAGGAATCCTGACCTTATCAGCTTTTTTACCTGGGGTCTGATCCCCTTTTGGGTCAGGGATGCTGAAACAGCTGACGCATTAAGGCGCCGGACATTCAATGCCAAGGCTGAAACCCTGTCAGAGAAACCCTCATTCAGGAATTCCTTTAAATCAAAACGATGCCTTGTGCTGTGCAGCGGTTTTTACGAGTGGCAAACCCTGGGCAGGGAGAAGATACCCTACCTGATGGGACTGAAAGACCAGGAAGCATTTGCGCTTGCCGGTCTGCACGACGCATGGACAAATCCTGCAACCGGTGAAAAACTGAATACTTTCACCGTGATCACCACCCGTGCAAATCCAAAGATGGAAGAAATCCATAACCTTAAAAAACGCATGCCGGTAATACTATCACCCGGGGCTGAAAGACATTGGCTCAGCCATGACCTGCCCGATCAGGAGATCAGATCACTTTTGGAGCCTTATCCCCAGGAATTGATGACCTTCGAAAAAATTGAGAAAAAGCCTTTTATTTAAGGTAAGTAGCCGGGTCAACTGAAGCCCGGTTCCAACCGAGCAGGAAGCGTCTTACTTTTTCCGTATCATACCCTTTGTCCAGTTCCAGGCAGCCGGTATCCTGCGTGTGCAAGCGGTTTCCCTGTCCGTCAAGGATCAAGAGCACCGGAAAACCGAAACGCTGGGGAAAACCCAGCAATGCCATAACTTCGGGATTTTTGTTCTCCTTGCTGAAATTGATCTTTACAGGGACATAATCGGCTCTGATGATCGAGTCAATAACGGATTCCGCCTTGAAAAATCCGTGCAATCTGATGCACCAGGGACACCAGTTTCCGCCTACCTGCACCAGGACGTGCTTGTTTTCCTGCCCGGCCTGCTGAATGGCCAGCTGAAGGTCATGCCTGGCATCGGACTCCGGTTGATAGATCTTCAACGTATCCTGCGCGGAAAGTCCGGTTCCAACCAGCATGATGAATGCAAAAAAAGTAATTCTCATATCGTTATCGTCTTACAGGATTCATTCCCGTACATCTTTTCACTTTTCACTTTTCACTGTTCACTTTTGACTTCTTCCTTCCCGTCTTCTTTTTTTCCGTCAGGTTGAACTCATCCTTTAGCTGTCTCACCCAATCCTTTATTTGCTGGTTGATCTGCTTCCCCTGGTTTTCAAAATCCAGTGCCAGTCCGGCAAATTTATCGCCCCGCAAAGCGACGGAACGTTCGAATTCATAGCCTCCGGCTGATGTAAATCCCGCGACTTTGGCTCCGCATCGCTCGAGCAGGTCAGCCATAATGCCAATGCCATCTACGAAGTTTTCGGGATATCCTTTCTGATCGCCATTGCCGAAAATTGCAAATTGTTTACCCTTCAGGTCAAGGTCTTCCAGTGCGGGAACAAATTCGTCCCAGTAATTGGGAAGTTCTCCGTCGAACCAGGTCGGTACTCCCAGTATATAATGCGTATGGAGCATGAATTGTGCGGGTGAAATGTTTTCGGCATTTACCTGTTCAATATTTTCCTGACCGAATTCGGCGGCAATTCTTTTAGCTGCCAGTGATGTCTTGTTCGTATGAAAACTGAAAATAAGGGCAATCTTATTCATAGTAGGCACATTACAGATTAATAATCAAGCAATTCTTTCATTGCGTTTCGTATTCTTTCCGTGTCGGGCAATATGGCTTTTTCGAGGATCCTGTTAAATCCCACCGGAGTGAATGCAGATCCCACGCGCTTTACAGGTCCGTCCAGGTATTCAAATGCCGCTTCGGTGATCATGGAGGCGATTTCGCCTCCGAAGCCTCCAAAAACCTTATCCTCATGCACTACCAAAGCTTTTCCCGTCTTTTTCACCGATTCGAGGATGGTATCTTTGTCGAGGGGTGAAAGCGACCGGAGGTCAATTACTTCGGTATCGGCTCCCGTTTCCCTGGCCAATTGTTCAGCTGCTTCCAGGCACATGTGGGTGGTATTGCCGTATGTGATCACCGTCATGTCCTTGCCCGTTCTGCGGATGCGGGCTTTCCCGAAAGGAACCTCAAAGTCATCGGGTATCGGGGTGGCAGCCACAGGGGCATTGTACAGTGCCTTGGGCTCGAAAAACATGGTGAGGCCTTCAGAGCGCATGCTGGTGCGCAGCAATCCGGCTGCATCATCGGCAAAGGACGGGTAGACGATCCGCACGCCCGGAAATGTTGTCAGGGCACCCTCAATGGACTGTGAATGGTATAATCCGCCTCCTATGTAGCCTCCGGAAGCAAGCCGTATGGTAATGTTCGGGGAGAACTGGCCTTTTGTCCTCCAGTATTCGTGCGTGGCTTCGACAAATTGTTCCATGGCAGGCCAGAAGTAATCGGCGAATTCAGCACCCTCAACAACCACCCTGATTTTTTTGCTGAAACGTGCCATGCCGTTCGCGGTCCCGACAATGAAATCTTCAGCAATGGGCGCGTTGAATACACGTTCCTTGCCGAATTCCTGCTGCATGCCTTTGGTGACGTTGAAAATGCCTCCCTTTTCCTTGTGAGCGATATCCTGCCCCCAGATATAGGTATCGGGATTATGCCTGAATTCAGCCTTCAGGGTTTCATTGAGCGCTTCAATCAGCTTTTTCCTGGGCCCGTCGAAGGAGTGTGTTCCATCGGGATATTTCACGCTGGTATAAGGTTTGGGAACCACGAAGTCGATAATGGAGGAAGGATCGGGATCCGGGGCTGCCATGGCCTTTTTATGCGATTCTTTGACCTCCTGCTTTACGCTCTCCTCGATCTTTACCAGCTCGGCTTCTGTAAAGCGCTTGTAACGGATCAGCAACCGCCTGAACTTGCCCAGCGGGTCATATTCGCTCACATAATTCAGCTCATAATCGTCACGGTAAAGTTCATGCCGGTCGGAGTTGGAATGGGAATGAATACGCACGCAATTGGCCTGAACGATGACTGGTTTCTGGTTTTTCACCGCCCAGTCCCTGGCTTCCGCCATGGCGTTCATGGAGTCAAAAACGTCCTTTCCGTTGCAATGGATGATCCTGAGATTCTTCAATCCCGAGAAATTATCAGCGACCTTGCGGTTGGCCGTCTGATCGGCTTTGGGAACTGAAATGCCGTAGCCGTTGTCCTGGAAAACGAAAATCACAGGCAACAGTTCACGCGATGCCCCGTTAATGGCTTCATAAACATATCCCTCGGAAACGGATGATTCGCCCTGGGAGGAGATTGCCACGCCCTTGCCCCTGTATTTTTTTATCGCCCGGGCAACCCCCGCCGCATGGAGGGTGTGGTTGCCCGTGTTGGAAGATACATTGTGGATATTCCAGGCAGGTTTGGCAAAGTGATTTGACATATGCCGGCCTCCGCCTGCAACATCATTGTCTTTCGATATACCGTTAAGGATGATCTCTTCGGAAGTAAGCCCGGCTGAAATGCAGGTAAGCATGTCGCGGTAATACGGAAAAAGGTGGTCGGTCGAACGGTCAAACACCTGTCCCATGGCCAGCTGAATCCCGTCGTGCCCGGCATAAGGTGCGTGGTACGACCATCCTATGGCTTGCTTCAGGTAATTCGGCGCACGGTCATCCAGTGCCCGGCCCAGCACCATCAGGTAAAACCAACGCGACAGGGTTTTCTTATCAGTGGATTTGATGTTATATCTAACAGGAACTTCCATTATGCTATAATATTTAATGATCAAAAAATGAGTAATTACAAGGCGCGTTTGTCGTCAAAGCCTTCCAGCAGGTCGGCTATCCGGCGGAGGAAGGCTCCGCCCAGTGCTCCGTCAACCACACGATGGTCGTAGGAAAGCGACAGGATCATCTTATGACGTATCGCGATTACATCACCGGTGGGGGTTTCAAGCACAGCAGGCTTCTTTTCAACGGTGCCTGTGGCCAGGATGGCAACCTGGGGTTGATTGATAATGGGGGTTCCGGCAATGTTCCGGAAGGTCCCGAAATTGGATATGGTAAAGGTACCCCCTTGTATATCATCCGGCTTGAGCTTGTTGGAACGGGCGTCCTCGGCCAACCGGTTAAGCTCTGTAACGATACCCAGCAGGTTCTTCTGGTCTGCATTGCGGATCACCGGCACTATAAGATTTCCGGATGGCAAGGCTACCGCAATACCGATATTCACCTCCTTACGCAGTATGATTTTGTCTCCGTCAACCGAGGCATTGACCCCGGGATATTCCTTCAGCGCTTTGGCAACGGCTTCAATGAAAACAGGCATAAAAGTAAGCTTCTGCTTTTCGCGCTTCAGGAAATCATCTTTCACCCTGTTGCGCCAAAGGGCGAGTTGGGTTACGTCGGCTTCCACAAAGTTGGCCACATGGGGAGAAACCTGCTTTGAATAGACCATATGCTCGGCAATCATTTTGCGGATACGGTCCATTACCACCACTTCGTCTCCGGGCATCATGGCAATGCCCGGTGCAGTCATGGCAGGCTTTGCAACAGTTCCGGCAACGCTGGCTTTCCCTGCCGGCAATCCTCTGTTTTCGAGAAATGACAGCACATCTTGTTTCCTGACCCTGCCGTCTCTTCCGCTTCCCTTAATGGTGTCGAGTTCTGCCGGTGTAATATTTTCCTTGCGGGCTATGTTTTGCACGAGGGGAGAATAAAACCTTCCCGAATGGTCATAATCCGTTGCAGCGGCAGTCGGCCGGGCGATGCTTTCTTCTTTCGAAGCCGGGGTAACAGCCGTTTCGGCTTTTGGCTGCTGTGCTGGCTCATCATCGGTTACCGGAGATTCCCCTTCCAGACTGATGACGGCAATGATTTCGCCGACCGGCACCCTGGCCCCCTCGGGAAATAAAACCCGGGTGATTTTACCTGCCACCGGCGAAGGGATTTCCGAATCAACCTTGTCGGTTGCGATTTCCAGCAATACATCGTCTTCTTCTACCGCATCGCCTGCTTTTTTAAGCCACCGCGTGATGGTAGCCTCCTGAATGCTTTCGCCCATTTTGGGCATTATAACATTATAAGAACCCATCCTTTTGTAATTTCTGTTTAAAGAACCATACAAATATACTAAACAGACATCATATTAAATTGTTCTGGCTTCAATTGATGAATATAATGGTTATCTTTATCCCGTAGTCATTGTATTTAACCTTTTAAAACTTCTGATATGCACAGATCTTTAATGCTTTTCATCTTTTTTTCTGTATTCGCTTTTCCCGGATTCTCGCAGGACCATAACGTTGTGATAGACACCGTGGATAATTACAATAGCTGGGGCTGGAAAGCCCTGGTAGTTGACAATGGATTCATTCAGCTGGTGATCCTTCCTGAGATCGGCGGCAGGGTCCTCCATTACGGGTTTGACGGCGATACCTACATGGCTGTCAATTCGGCCCAAATCACCAAAACATACAATCCCGCCACCAATCAAACAGGACCATGGACTTCCTGGGGCTATGGCGGTTACAAGGCATGGCCTTCCCCGCAGAGCGTCTGGACCCCTTCCACGTGGCCGCCTCCTCCGTATCTCGACTGGGGGAGTTATACGTGGTCCGTTGAGCATGCTTCAGCCGATTCGGTGGTCATATACCTGATAAGCCCGTTGGAAAGCTACAAAACACCCGGTTTGCAACAGGCCCGCCGGTTTAAAATATTTAAAAACACCACCCGGGTCATTGTCGAACAGATCATTAAGAATGTCAGCAGTCCGAGAAATGAATGGAGTGTGTGGGAAGTTACCCAGGCCATAGTCGATCATGACGGAACCCATGATTATGCCAATGTCAGCACTTATTTTCCTTCGGCTGAGTCGGATATCGAAGTGCTGATGGGAAACAAAATCCCGACCACGGAAGTTGCAGAAAATGTAAGGAAGTGGAACTATGCCGGAAATGGATGGAAATTAGGGGCCCTGCTGAAAGAAGGCTGGGTATGCTTCGTGGATGAACGTGATGAACAGGCCTATGCAAAAGTATTCGACATCGACCCCGTTCATGCAACTTACCCCGATAAGAATTCGAATTTCATGTTGTATGTCGGCGGAACCTATGTGGAAATTGAAGTGCAGGGACCGCTTACTGAAATTTTACAGGGCGATTCCATTGCCTATACCGAAACCTGGTATGCCGCCGGCATAAAGGGCGACATCCTTACGGCGAATCATGGCGGTGCTGTTCGGAAAAGACTTTCTTTCAATGCTTCATCCTCTGCAGTGCAGGGTGAATTTGGAATTTTCAACAGCGGATCCGTTCAGTTGAAATATTTCAGCATTTCAGGCCAGGAAACTGAAGCAGAGGAACCTGTCGCGGTTAGCGCCTCCGATAAGTTTATCCTCGATGCAACCCTGTCCCTGCCCGGGGAAACAGACATGATCAAGCTGGTTGCTTATGATTCGGAAGGCAGGCTGATTTGCACGCTTGACTCATGCCTGGTAAGCGACATCAGCGGTTTCACGGATAAATCCAAGGCTTTGTCATGCCACATTTACCCAACGCTGATGTCAAGAGGCTCAGGTTTTAATATCAGCCTTTCACCCGTGT
Source organism: uncultured Bacteroidales bacterium (assembly GCA_964390385.1). Classification (GTDB taxonomy): domain Bacteria; phylum Bacteroidota; class Bacteroidia; order Bacteroidales; family UBA10428; genus UBA5072. The sequence goes on from CAYMJH010000048.1 coordinate 20,673, forward strand.
CACCCGAGGCCATACAAGTCGCAATCCTCTCTCTGGCCGACGGAAGAAGGGCAGGGGAGTACCTGTTGTCCGGTACTGCCACCGGCCACCGGGTCAGTCCCGTTTTACCGATGCCCGGTCTGTACCTGGTAACCGTTCAGCACGGGCAAAGGATCTGGAGGGAAAAAATAGCGGTTTTTTAATCTGTTGAAGCACAGGCCGGTTTCAACCTTATGAATGAGCAAACCCATGGTCGGAGAGAAGTGGCGATGGAAGGAGGACAAGCCAATCTGTGGGCCCTGGTTTTCGTCATCCCCATCATCCTGCTCTTCGGCTTGCCTTATTACCTGTTGTATCTCAGGGATCTTTCAGCCGAAACCCTGCTGGAATTTCTGAACAGAAACCGTCCTGTCTTATTATTCCGAAGCTTTTGGATACTGCTTATACTGGCGGCAGGGATCGTCCTGCATGAATTGATACACGGCATGGTATTCCTGATTTTCTGCAGGCATGGTATACGATCCATAAAATTCGGGATCATGTGGCAATACCTGTCTCCCTATTGCCATTGCAGCGAGCCCCTCAAAGTTAGGCAATACATCGTCGGCGCATTGATGCCTGCCCTGGTGCTGGGATTTGTTCCGGCCATACTGGGTATCATCACCGGGAAAATTGTGCTGCTGCTGTTCGGAATTTTTTTTTCCGTGGCGGCAGGAGGGGACTTCCTCATCGTCTGGCTGCTGCGGAAAGAACCAGGCAAAAGCCTGGTTCTTGACCATGAATCGAAGGTGGGGTGCTATGTTATAGAGGACGGTACCCAGTAACCGGTAATCGGTAATCGGTAACCGGTAATCGGTAACCGGTAATCGGTAATCGGTAATCGGTAATCGGTAACCGGTAATCGGTAATCGGTAATCGGTAACCGGTAATCGGTAATCGGTAACCGGTAATCGGTAATCGGTAACTTGTTACCAGTAACCCGTAAATCTGTCAATCTGTAAACTTGTCAATCTGTCAATCTCTATTTCAATAACCTGATATTCCCGTAACTGCTGTTCAGGATCACGGATGATCGGGTGGCTTCATTTTTTCCGATCAGCCCGTTCACTTTCATATCGTTGTTTTCATTGAACCGGCTGACCTTCGCGTTGCCTTCGGGGTAAATGATCTTGCAGTACCTGGCATTGCCTTCTATACGGTAGGATGCTTCGGGTGCTATGGCAATTTTATAGGAGCCATAGCTGTTTTCAACCTTAATCTGTTCGAAGTCTGCCGGAACCTGTTCGATGCTGACATCCGTGTATTTCGACTCGATCTGCAGCTTATTGGTCAACTCCCTGGCGGAAAAATGCGAATATCCTGTGGTGGCAACCAGATTATTAAGCCTGCCCAGCTCATAGGTATCGTATTTTGATTCACACACCAGGGAAGTCGCGTCGTCAATGTATATTTTCGAATACTTGCTCAGGAAAATAATGGCTTTACTCTGGCTGATCTGCAGCTTTGAATACTTGATGTCAACCTTTATCCATTTGCATTCCTGTATGGTGGCGTTGGAATAGCCCAGTATGATCTGCGTCAATGGCTGTTGAGCATCATGTATAATTTTGTTGGCCGTAAGTTTTCCGTATTTCACATCAATGGTTGAAGTGGAAGCCAGCTCGTTGATAAAAACACCGCCGTATTTGTTGACCAGGCTCAGGGGAACGG
>CAYMJH010000049.1:0-22255 GCA_964390385.1 uncultured Bacteroidales bacterium
AACAGCGGTTATCGGATAAAAAAAAAGGTTCATTGCTGAACCTGATTTTTAAAATTTCAATTTCTTTTCAATTTCTTCTATCTGATTTTTAAACTGCTTGTCGGTTTCCATCAGATTGTTGACGGTCTTGCAGGCATGCAGTACCGTGGCATGATCTTTCCCCCCGATCTGAAGGCCAATGGTTGCCAGGGACGACTTGGTGAGATTTTTGGAAAAGAACATGGCCACCTGTCTTGCCTGTACGATCTCCCTTTTGCGGGTTTTCGACTGCAGCGAGTCTGACGGTACGTCGAAATAATTGCAGACCACTTTTTGTATATAGTCGATCGATACTTCGCGCTTTGTATTCTTGATGAGTTTATCGATCATCTCCTTGGCGAGGCTGAGCGTGATCTCCTTCTTATTCAGTGTGCTCTGGGCCAGCAAAGAGATAAGCGCTCCTTCGAGTTCCCTCACGTTTTCGGTTATATGGGTGGCAATATACTCGATTACTTCAGGCGGTAAAATGATACCGTCTTTGTATATTTTCTGCTCCAGGATAGCGACCCGGGTTTCGAAATCAGGCACCTGCAGGTCGGCCGAGAGTCCCCATTTGAAACGGCTCAGCAAGCGCTGTTCAAGCCCCTGCAATTCAACAGGTGGTTTGTCGGAGGATAGAATAAGCTGCTTGCCCGACTGGTGCAAATGATTGAAGATATGAAAGAAAATATCCTGCGTTTTTTCCTTGCCGGCAAATTCATGTACATCATCGATCACCAGCACGTCAATCATCTGGTAAAAATGCAGAAAATCATTTTTGGTGTTGTTGCGGATGGCTTCGACAAACTGGGTCTGGAAACGGTTGGCAGGGACATAGAGCACGGTTTTGTCGGGAAACTTTTCTTTGATCTCAATCCCGATAGCTTGCGCAAGATGCGTCTTCCCTAAACCCGATTCGCCGTATATCAGCAGGGGATTGAAGGCTGTGCCGCCGGGATTGTTGGCAACGGCATACCCGGCAGAACGCGCCAGGCGGTTGCATTCACCTTCTACAAAATTATCAAAGGAATATTCCGGGTTCAGCCGCGGATCAATATTCATTTTCTTGATCCCCGGAATGATGAAAGGATTTTTTATGGTGTTTTCCTCGATGTTGAGTGGAACGGTAACCGGATTATTTTTGATCTCAACCTGATTCTTGGCCGGCAATTTCACGGTGTAGGGACGGGTGTTGGAAAAACCGGGATTCTCCATTACAATGCTGTATTCCAGCTTGGCATCATAGCCCAGCTCCTTGCGTAAGGTTTTACTGATGATGTCGATATATTTCTCTTCAAGATATTCATAGAAGAAAGGGCTCGGTACCTGGATAGTCAGAATTTTGTTTTCTAATCTCAATGGCACAATTGGTTCAAACCAAGTCCTAAAACTTATTGACGGAACATTGTCTTTTATAACTTTCAGGCAATTGTTCCATAATTCTTTATGCATAAATCTATATCTTTTAGCTTTAGGTGAATAGAGATTTCTCTGACGATGTGTTTTCTATTAGCAAGATTGTGAAAAAAAATAACAAAAAAAAATCATTTTTCGCTTGATTTTTTTAAAAAGCATCTATCAATTTTGATTTCAACAGGTTGAAAATTAAAAAAAAATAATTTTTGTAAAATACAATATATCAATGAGTTAATATATATTGAATAGTAAAAAATTGTTACTGTGTTGTTTAGTTAATTTCACTTGAATGAAAAATTAACGAAGAAATGTTTTTATAAAAATGTGCTTCAGACAGAGAAAAAATTTCCGGGGAAAAACATCGTTGCTATTTTCCTTTTTTGCGGATCAATATATTAAATAGGTATGATTGTTCCATATTTTTGTTGCATAAATGAATGCTTTAGATTTTCAAATCTTGAGTCTGCTCCGAAAGCCATGAAATAAGCAAATCCGCCGCATGCGCCTGGTGCGGGCACAATTTTCAGATCTTCAAATTTTCAAATCTTCAAACCTGTTATTCCTCCCCGAACCTCATCAGATCTGTAGTTTGAAAGGTCCACTCAGGTGTTACCCATTGCGTTGCCGAAAGATCGACACGATACCATGGGCTGATGCCCGGCTCATCAGGATTCCTAAGGATATGGATATCCTGCGCCGGCATATAGCTCTGGGCAAGGATACATATTTTTTCTCCTGTCGCTATGTGGACAGCTGCATCCACAACAATAACAGCATGACCCGGGCTGCCTCCCTGGATGAATACATCGCCGGGCCGGAGATCGGCAAGCGAAATCTTTATCAGCTCTTTTGCCAGGGAGAGTGTGCCGGCATATGTATAGATGAATTCAAGGTATTGCTTAAATATTAAAAGTGTATTGCCGGCTTCGGCCGATTTAATCCACCAGGTTTTGTTTCCGTTGACGGCCACACGATATCCCTGGATCCACTTGTTGTAATCAACCCTGAAACCATTGGTGAGGTTAAAGTGAATGGCGTCGTATTGCCCTTTGTCATAAAGGTATTCTGCCCGCAGACGGATCACTGCATCGGCACATTGCTGCAGGTTATTGCTGCCGGGATCGCGGTCTATCACCGCTGCATGCACCTGCCTGAACTTGACGCGGCCGTTGTACAATCTGACATCGCTGCCATGGGGTTTTAAAGGAAGTTCGCGGAGGTAGGCCTGAAAAGAACCATCGCGAGAGGCCATTCTGCTGTAACCAGGCGGCACGGCAAATCGGCTGCTGATTGTTGTGCCTTCAGTATTTATAATTACAGGTTTTTGCCTGCGTAACGGATCCGTGTTTGCGTCGGAAGATGGTTTTTTCTCCGTGGAACCGCCACAACCTGCGGCTAACAGCAGCAGGAAAATGACAGGCCGGGTAAATGGGAAGGAATATAAGGCAATTACAGGCTGCATTTGGCAATGGGATAGGGGATGATCGAAAAGGCAGGGTTTAATTCAATAATTTGATCTTAATTAATTTCTTTATCAGTTCCATTTCTTTTTCACCGTTCACCTCGACCTGGAACGAACGGCCTTCTTCATAGGGTTTTGCATGCAGTATACGCTGCATTATTTCCTCCGGAAGGTCGGACTCTTTTGCTGTATTGAAAGCTTTTTCACCATATACGAAAAGGGCGGTAAAATAACGCTGGTTGGGAAACAGGTAAACAATGGAACGGTCCTTGTGTTTCAGCTGCAAGGTCCATCCCGATGATTTGCCGTAATTCTTCCAGGCTTCCGTCACCGGTGAAACGTGGTCGTGAAAATATTGCACGAGGTCGATCCACTGGCTGTAACATTTGCCAAGTGCATCCATGATCTCCGGTTTCGAGGGCGGGCGGGTCTTGTCGTTGAACAGGCTCAGGGACATCGTGAAGTTGTTATGTTGCAGTTGTTGTAATTGTTAGTTTTTGTAAGCCTGCAACCTTGAATTTTTTGTTTAATCAAAGTTAAGTCAATTATTGTCATAATGGTGTATCGATTGATAAAAAATAAATGGTGATTCATCCTGTATGCCGTATATATAGACATGAAAATTAACAAAAAAGAATTCATTGAGAATCTTGATTCGGTGCTGAAGTTGTTCCGGCAATTCAGGGAAACGATGACCATAAGCAATGCAGCGCCTGATCAGAATTTCATGCGGAATTTCGATGAGATCATCCGGAATTATCAGATCATCCGCGAAGAGATCCCCGACGAGCTGATCTCCCGGTTTGGCATGCCTATCCAGGTAATGGCCCTCCAGCTGGTGGAACAATTACGGCAGGAACTGGACGGGCAGAGGCGCAATGACAGGCAACGCATTGGGGTAAGCAGCATTGATGATCAGCTGCGGAAGCCCGGCCTGTATGAAAAGGAGATCAATGCCCTGCTTGATAAAAGGAATGCGATGATGAAAGCATGCGCGGGATAGGATTAGGTTGCTGCGCCCTCCGAATCCCGGTACCCCGGGAGAAGGAGGGTCAGTTGTCAGTTGGTCTTTGATCTTTAATCTTTAATCTGTAATCTTTAATCTTTAATCTTTGTTCTTTTATCTTGGTTCTATTGTTAGTTAAAATTTCTTCCCCGGTATTCGAACCGAAAGCAATTAATATTATATTTGGTCCCCTGCCAAACCCATATTAACTAATTGAATCCATATGGCTATTGTTGGTTCTATTCTGCAGGAGGTTGTCAAACACCGGAAGGAAACCCTGGAGAAAAAGCAAATCCATTTTGACCTGCAAAAAGGAACCCTTAAGAGACTTCTGAGTAAAGCGAAGGGCACTGAATTTGGCAGGTTTTACCATTTCACCGAGATTCTCAGGGCTCCTGATTTTCTGAAAGAATTCCAGAATAATGTACCGGTTTTCGATTATGAAAGGCTTTTTTCTTTATACTGGCATAAACTACTGGAAGGGAAAGCGAATATTTGTTGGCCGGGGAAAGTGAAGTATTTCGGGCTTACTTCGGGCACTTCGAACGATACCAGCAAGCGTGTACCGGTTACCCGGGCGATGATCCGTTCCATCCGGCGCACGGGGATCCGGCAACTGTTGTCTCTTGCGGAATTCCAACTGCCTCCTCACTTTTATGAAAAGAGTGCCCTGATGCTGGGTGGAAGTACAAACCTGGTTAAAATGGAAACCTATTTTGAAGGCGACCTGAGCGGGATACTAACCCGACGGCTGCCGTTCTGGTTCAACCGGTTTTACAAGCCCGGGGCCATATCCAGGGAGCGCGACTGGAATACCAAGCTGGATAAAATAGTGAAGAAAGCCAAGGACTGGGATATTGGCGGAATTGCAGGCGTACCGGCATGGGTCCAGATACTGCTGGAAAGGATCATTGAGTATTACGGAGTCAGTCATATTCATGATATATGGCCGAATTTCATGGTTTTTTCACACGGCGGAGTTTGCATCGCACCTTATAAGAAAAGCTTTCAAAAATTGCTGGGCAAAGAGATCCATTACCTTGAAACCTATTTGGCCTCTGAAGGTTTTCTGGCTTATCAGAAAAAAAAGGACAGGGATATGCAACTGGTGCTGGATAACGGAATCTTCTTTGAGTTCATTCCTTTTGATAAACATAATTTTGATGCGGAAGGCCGCCTGGCTGAGAAACCGAAAACGCTGGTGCTGAATGAAGTCGAGGAAGGCGTTGATTATGCCGTCATCATCAGCACCAATGCCGGTGCCTGGCGGTATATGATAGGGGATACCATTAAATTTACCTCGGTAAAAGACTACGAAATTGTCATTACCGGACGGATCAAACATTTCCTGAGCCTCTGCGGGGAGCATCTCAGCATGGACAATATGACAAAAGCGGTCAGCCTTATTTCCGAAAGGCTTAATATTGAAATAAAGGAGTTCACTGTGGCCGGCATACCCTATGATAATCTTTTTGCCCACAAATGGTATATCGGAACGGATCATGAAATAGCTGACAAAGAGGCTTTTGCAGGCCTTCTCGACACCATTATAAAGGAATTGAATGACGATTATGCCGTGGAACGGAAAGCCGCCCTTAAAAAGGTGATTGTCGAGCCGGTACCTTCGCGGTTGTTTTACCAATGGCTTAAAGCCAGGGGCAAAGAAGGGGGCCAGAACAAGTTTCCCCGCGTGATCACCGACCGGTACAAGGAGTGGGAGGACTTTTTACAACTTAACAGGTAAGGTATGGATCCGGTTTTAAAGGGTTTGGTAACCGGCGCTTTATTGAGTATTTATGTTGGCGCTTCTTTTTTCATGCTAATCGAAACCAGCATGAATAAAGGATTTAAGGCTGCCCTTTTCCTGGACCTTGGTATTTTTCTAAGTGATGTGTGTTGTATCCTGGCGGCCTGTTTTTTTGCGTCGGGTATGCTGAACCATCTCATGCAAAACTGGTATGTCGGATTCTTCGGAGGCGTTGTTTGCATAGGTTATGGCGCCAATTATATGATGCAGCGCCAGCCTCGGCAGGTCAGGCAATTCAGGGCCAATCATTTCCTCAGGTTGTCGCTGAGCGGTTTTATTGTCAATATGTTAAATCCGTCTGTCCTTCTTTTCTGGTTAGGGTCACTGGCTGTTGCCCTGACCCATTTTCAGTTCTCCGGCCGGGAAATGGTTGTGTATTTTGCAACAACCATGCTGGTTGTTGCCGGTGTTGACCTGTTAAAAATAAAAGCTGCATGCTGGCTGCGGACTGTACTGAAGCCTCCTGTTATGCGCGGTTTTTATTGGGTTTCCGGGGCTGTTTATATGGTAATCGGGATTCTGCTTATTATCAGCAAGATGAAGACTGTCTGAAGAAAGAGCAAGGTAAAGGGAAATGGCGGCAGACTGTCAGACCTGTGCCCGGGAATACTGGTAAATCGTCTTGTTTACATAATTGATGTTCTCTACCGTAAAGAATGCGTTGGGATTGTATTTCATTATGGTATCAATGACCTCCTTCAGTTTTTTCCTGTTGATCACAATATACAGAATGCCTACCTCACCCTGCATGCCCATGGCATTAACGGTTGTAACACCATAGCCGGCGTTGCGCAAGGCTGTTATGAGTTCATGCGCATCCTTTTTGGTGATCACCCGCACCATTTCATGACCGATGGCCAGCTTTTCATCCAGCCTCATGCCTACATAATTCCCGGTGGCAAATCCCCCGGCATAGGCAATATAGCAAAGCCAGTTGTCGATATTATTGATGATCCTTGTGATCACCACAATCCAAATCAGCACTTCAACGAATCCGATAATAGGGGCTATTATTTTATAACCCTTTGAAATAAAAATGATCCTCAGGGTATCAAGGGTGACATCACAGATCCTGGCAACAAAAATAAAAAAAGGTAGCACCAACAGGTCAAAAACGGCAGAATCAAAAAAACTCATGACGGCTATTTTTGGATTTCAAAATAAGGGTTAAAGTTAAAGGAATTATTTCAGGATTCCAGCGGGAGGGGGACTATTCTTGAAAAGCTGCAAATGATGGATTAAACAAGTACCGTGAACCGGAAACGCCAGGAACCAACAATAATATATGTCGGTAAAATGCCTGCATGATATTGAAAATCGATCCACCATCAAACCAACAATAAAACCACTGCCACAACACAACAAATACAATCATTTCATTGTTATTTTACCAGTTTTATACTAATTTAAGGTTGTTTTCTTGTTCCAAACGTTTTGCAGCCATGCTTGTAAGGATTGTTTTCCTCTTTGTATTATGTTTCACACCGATATTATCAATGGCTTCAGGGCCTGTAATGCTCAGCGGGAAATATACGGAAGGTAGTATTGCCGGGAAGCCCCAACTTACTTTTCTTGTCGGATTCAAGGGGGGTGTGAATTTTTCTGTGGTTTCTCCGACCCAGCGCTTTACGGTTCTGCAACCAGTTGACGCAGCCGGTTCAACACAAACACAAAAGGTATATGAGGCCTTTTTCAGGAATTTCGGATTCCAGTATGGTTTCATTGGATTGTGCAGGCTGAATCCTTCCATCAGCCTTTCGCTGGAACCGACATTTTCTGAATACTCCATGAAATATTTCACGGAAAATAACTGGTTGTCTTCAGCTGATCCGTCAAACCGGATTGAAACCCGTACGGAATTTATCGATCGTCTGAAATATTTTGAAATACCCATTGTGATGCGCTATGCATTCAACAGCGGCAAGATTAAACCCTTCATTTCGGCAGGTTTGTTTTACGGGTTGCTGACAGCTGCACCCGCGCAATCCACTACCACTTTGATCCAGTACACCGGTGTCGTTGAGATTCCGCTGGAAAGAGGAGAAACAGCCGGTGATGGAGCCGGGAACTTTATTAGCAGCCGGTTTGCATTTTTCCCGGGATTGGGTCTGTCATACACATTTGAATTCATGACCCTTCTGCTGGAGGCGGATTACTTTTTTGGGTTGCATAATATTGTTGATGAATCGGCACGTTATTCCAACCAGCAATTGATTGGTGGAACCTATAATGTACCTGATAACCTGAGGTTTGATAATCTGATTTTGAACCTGGGGGTACTTTTTAACATCAACCGGATAAAAGCAGGATCAGCGGTTGAGTGTCCAACTCCGATGAGAAAGCGTTAACGTATGAAAACAAGTGTGCCTTCCGGTAACCCGATTATTGTATTTGCCATTGCTTTACAGTTTTTTCCGTTATCATGCGATATCAGGAAAAGTGATGCTGATCCGTCGGAAAGTTTTACGGCCGTATATGACCATCCCGACATGAATCTTTCTTTCTATCCGGTGGATGTATCACAGACCGGGGATGACGGCTACCTGGTATTATCGGTGTATACTGATACACTCTTGAGTACTTTCCCGCTGATCCGGCTGATGAAAACTGACGACAGGGGAGGTATCGAACGGGAATTGATGGTTGGACCTTCATGGTGTTCAGCTGTCCCATCCCTTGTACGGAACGGTTCAGCCTGGCAGTTTGTGTGCATGGATGCAGTGAATCAGAATACAAAACTGATGCAGGTGAATGAAAGCCTCTCGGGAATTTCTGAAGTCACTGACCTGGGCGGGAAATATCCTCTCTATATGTTGGCAGATACGCGTAATAACCTTGTGGTGCTAACTTTCGACAGGATCGCGCGCACTTCTGTTCTCACCAGGTATACCGATGGCGGCACACGGCAATGGGAATCCGTATTTAAGATCAACGAAGATTACAAAAACCAGGTAGAAACCCATCTCAAAAGAGCCGGGAAGCAATTCCCTTTTTTTATTATACAGGCTGGTGATCCGGATGTCAGTCACTACCTGGTAAATTGTTTTTTCAATTATACCATGACGCTGCTTTTCACTGATGCCAATAACGGGAACCATACGGGGCAGCTAAATACTTACCAGGACGATGCGGCTATCAGCTCGGCAATATTTCTTGACGGCAGCCGCTTTGGGGTGTCACGATTTTATATGGGCGACAATTTTATTTTTCCTTCCGTAACACTTGACATGAACAATAACCAGGGGGCCAACACCTTTGCAGATATATACCTGCCCGAGCTTTCGGCGGATGCTGCCGTAAGGGCCATTTCAGTGAGCCTGCATAACAGGGAAGTTGTGGTTTTTGCCAGCCAGACCAAATCAAACCGTATCGTGTTGTATTTTTTTGACAAGGAAAATGGCCAGTTGCTGACGATCAAATACCTGAGTTCCACGAACCCGGTCATTGTTTCGGCACTGGTGTCAGCCGGTGACGGAGGTCTGGTCATACTGGCTCAGACCTATGTGGCAGGAAGATTCCCCAGGAACTCCCTGTTTAAACTCTCACCGGAAGAGATCACCTTTTAATCAGTTTTTGGGCATCGTGGAATTTTGCGCTACTGACCTCCAGCAGGTATTCCCCCGGGCCCATACCGCTTAAATCGAGGGTAAACTCATACCTTCCCATCCCCTTTGCAAAGGTTTCATTTTTCTTTAACATTCTTCCGCTGGTATTGTAAAGCTTGATGGTGATTTTACAAGGTTCCGGCACAAAACAGTCAAGAGTGGTTTCCGTCATCACCGGATTGGGATAACATCGGATCAGTCCCGTTCGCTGGTTATGAAGATCGGCATTTGGGATACCCGAGATACCTGCAATCAGTTCCAGCCGCTGACCCACCCATGCGTCAAAGCCGGTAGCCTGCATAGCTTCATTCGAAGCTCCGAACCAATCCTGGACAACAGAGGTATAAACCTGCCTGTAATCAGTGGTATAAATCAGGTTACCGTTGTTCAGGTTATTCAGGTCGGGATTGGTTCCCAGTATGCCTCCTTTAAGTCCTTTCCCGAAAAGAAAAACAGGAGTTGCCGTACCGTGATCGGTGCCGTAACTGGCATTTGAATACACCCTTCTTCCAAATTCCGTAAATGTCATGGTTAAAACGTTATCTTCAATATCCATTGCAGCAAGATCATCCTGAAAGGCTTTAATGGCAGAAGAAAGATGGTAAAGCAAGGCAGCATGTGTGCCCAGGGTGGAATCATATTTTTCAACCTGTTCGCCATGCAGGTCAAATCCGCCTATTCTGCACATAAATATCCGCGTTTTCAGACCTCCTTTCAATAGCCTGGCGATGAGCTTGAGCTGACCCGATAACGGGTTGCTCAGAAAAGGCTCCGGTGCACTAAGCGGATAAGCTTCGGGATACGCAACGGTAGAATTGTTGCCAGTATCAAAGGCTTCCTTGAGCCTTCCTGCATACTGGTTTGATTTTTTTTCAAGTTCCATCAGGTAACGGAGCTCATCACCGGCATGGCTGTCGGGATAAACAATGGGAGGATCAACCCCAACAGTAGTGATCAACTGATAGAATTGTTCGGGATTATGGATGTTGATTCCCATAGGAATGCCTGCTTCACGGTGAAAGGCAATAGACATGATATTCCCCATTTCAATAGCGATGGGATCAGGCATGCTTTCATTGGGGTAGCCACCCGGGTATCCGGGATATTCATAATCGAGAAAGCGACCCATCCAGCCTGAAGAATAATCATCAGTGGCATCACCTCCCATAAATACAATATCCCTTCCGCGGAAATGAGACAGGTTCGTGTTGGGATAACCCACATTCTGAACGATCGCTGCCTTCCCCTGGTCATAGAGTTCCTTGAATCCGATCATGTCGGGATGAAGCCCCACCTGATCTTCGATTGCAAGGGTATTGTCAACCTGGATGTATTTCCTTGATCCGCTGTCAGGAATAGCGATATTTGCCCTGTTAATATAATAGGTATCATATTGATTAATGGGTATAAGGGTATTCAATGCATCGTTGCCTCCGTGCAATTGCACAAATATCAATACGTTGTTATTACCGCTGGCGGCAACTCTCTTAAGCCGGTTATTCCCTGCCATCAGTTTTACCGGTATTCCGGACAGCACAATTGAACCGGTAGAGGCAATACCCAGATTGCGTATGAATTTTCTTCTGTTCATGTTTTTTTATTTTAGAAGATCTGGAATTCAGGTGTCTGCATAAGGGAAGCAACCAGTACTTCCAACCGTTCTCTAACCACCGAATCATCATCCGATGACAGGTATTGAGACCATTCTGATGTCCAGGTTGCAGGCGAAAGGTTGTCGAGAAATACCTCAGTCAGGAAATAGTTTAACCTGTCGCTGTCAATTTCAACGGCCAGCAGATATTTCGCCAAGGTCTGAACAATTATAGCGGCATCGGCAGGATCACTGATATTCCCCGAGTTTCTGACCCAGTCAACTGCATCGAGCTGAAATCCATAGTCTCCTCCTTCATCAAGCCTTCCCATGAGGATATTGGAAAAGTGATAACGGTTACCGATGGCATTGGGCGTTATCCAGTCACGGTTGTATCCGGGTTCCTGACTGTATGGGGGATATCCCGATACATCAATGGGTTCGTAGAAGTCGAGTCCCTGGTCGGTAATAAATCTTAAGATTCCGTTCCTATAGGTTTTATTGTACAGGTCAGCCAGCAAGGCAGGCATGGCTACTTTGAAAAATCTCAGGGAGCCTACGATGATTTCGAGTGGGCTTTTTATCAGGGCTCCGATAGAATTATCCGATGTTGCCGGGGTATCGGCATCATAAAAGTGCTGACTGGAGAAAAGTTGACGGAGCACAGGCTGCATTTCATAGTCATTGTCACGAAATGTTGCAGCCAGTGGATCAATGATATCCGTTTCGACTTCCGCCGTGATATCCCAGTAAACAAAAAACCGGTACAACTTACGACAAATGAACCGGGCTGTTTCTTCCTGTGCAAATATCATCTCGATCATGTCATCAAATTCCTGATTTGCTGCCTCCTTGGTGGCATAACCTTCAATGATTTCAGCAGGTTGTATAACCTGGTTCCCGAAGGCAGCCGTGAAAACCTTCGGTTCTTTATCATGCCTTACGGCCAGTTCTCTGGCCGGAAGTCCTTGGGCATTCTCTGTTTCAGGTTTCCCGGCCGGGATATCCGTTTCAGGATCATTATAGGTGAATGTTTTGTCAAAACGCCAGCCTGTAAGTACACGGCAAGCAGCCTTAATGTCATCCTCGGTATAATGGGTATAATTGCCCTCGGCAATCTGATCACCCCTGCCAATGGAGTATAATTCCAGCATCTCGCGGGCAAAATTCTCATTCGGGCTGTCTTTGTCATTCGATTCCCCGTCAATATACCGTAGCATGGCATTGTCAAGGCAGATCTTTTTAAAGAATTCCCTGAAGTTTCCAAAGGCATAATGTCTGAACAGCGCATTCTGATAATAAATTGCTTCACTGCTGCTGACTACAGTCCACGCCGCAGGCAGGTGAGTGTGGTAAAAATAAATGATCCTTTCGCGCAGGTTATTGCCTGAAAGCCTCATTTGCTCCATATGCCATGCTCTGAAATAATCGAAAAGCGTATCCTGGTCGCTGTTCACCAACTCTTCGGCTGCGGGTTTCAACGGCGGATTAACCCAACTTTCCCCGGTTTTGAGATCAACAGGCGGGGAAGGCAGAGGCGGTGCAGTAAATAAGATATCCAATGCCTCCGATGCCGTCATGGAGGCAAAGGAAACAATGTCGGACGGGGAAGGTCCCCAAGTTGCCCTCCGGAGAAGATGGGCGGCATTCTTTTCACCCAGCACCCCGGTTAACGGATTTATTGATGCCATATGAAATTGGTTTGTTGGTTTCTGATATTTTTAATTATGGTTAAGCTGGTGAAATAATTACGCCTCAGTCTTAGCATCCCACCATTGAATACAGAACGGTTTTTCATATGCAGGATGATAATCTGATATTAAAAGTAATGAAAATCACTGAGGAAACCAAAAGGATAGCCTTTTTAATCGGATGTCCTGGCTCTATCTTAATAGGCAAAAATACCTATTCATTTTTGGTATAACATCCGATATTAAACCAGCCGTACGTTCGGTAAATTTGAGCTATCAATGAAATCATATGATGCCCGATTATTATAAAATGCTGAAGGAGGATGTGCGGTTTGAGGAAGGACTTTCGGCTTGTGTCAATTGCGGCACCTGCACTGCGATTTGCCCGGCAGCAGAATTTTACAATTACGATCCGAGAATCATTGCGGAAACGGTTCAGACCGGGGACAACGACAAAATCCTTGAATTGCTGTCGGGGGATACCATCTGGTACTGCGGTGAGTGTATGTCGTGCAAGACCAGGTGCCCGAGAGATAACACTCCCGGTCTCATCATCATGGCATTGCGCAACCTGTCCATCAGGACCGGCCTTTTTACCCGGTCGGAAAAGGGACGACAACAGCTTGTGATCAAAAGATCGATAGGGGAATGGATAATAAAATATGGTTATTGTGTTTACCGTGAAGAGGTTACTATGGACGATCATCCCGAACAGGGTCCTACCTGGGAATGGCAGAACGACCATCTTCCGGAACTGCTTGGACGGCTGGGTATTGAGTACCAGGCCAACGGTCCCGGGGTATTGAGAAAGATTCCTGAAGATGCACTGGAGGAGATAAGATCGATATTCCGTGAGACCGGCGGCATTGAATTTTATGAACATATAGAGAAATGTTCTGCTGAAAAGGCTGAGGAAATGGGACTTGAATTCGATAAACGGCTCAATTGTGATTATATGCATTATATATACCAGTCCAACGGGATTCACCACACGAAAAAAGGTTAGATTATGATCATTGAAGGCAAAAAGAGGTTTTGGCAGGAATATCAAAAGGAAATTGCTGATGATAATTATTTCTTTGTACGCAGCTGCATCCGGCAGAGTTTTTTCCCGGGTGCTGAAGTTATGTTTTTAAAAATCATTAGGGATATATTGGGTAAGGATGTATACGAAAATCCCGGGCATACAACCTGTACGGGGATAGGCTATCATACAGATGTTGTTCCCCTGGAAACAACAATGACGGTTGTGGCCAGGCAATTTGCACTGATGACTGAGGCCGGATACCGCAACTATGCGGTTTCCTGTATCACATCATTCGGGCTGTATTCTGAAATACTGGAGACCTGGAAGCATTATCCTGAAATTGAGGCTAAAACGAGGGAGCATCTGAAGAAAGCAACCGGCAGGGAGTTCCGTGTACCGGAAAATATCGCCCACGCCAGCGATATAATATATAAGTTTCGCCATCAGATTGCTGAAAAGGCAAAGTACAGACTTATAAATAAAGAAAACGGTGAACCGCTGAAAGTTGTTGAACACATTGGTTGTCATTATGCCAAGATGTTTCCTCACAAGGGAGTGGGAGGGGCCGAATATCCTTATGTACTGGTCGGTCTGACAGAAGCACTGGGAGGTGAGATAGTCGATTATCCCGAACGAAGGCATTGCTGCGGTTTTGGCTTCAGGCAGTATATTGTTAAGAATAACCGGGGCTATTCCCTGTCCTGCGCCAAAACCAAATTTGAGTCGATGAAGCCTTACAAGCCCGACCTGATTGTTACCAACTGCCCCGGATGTCCCTACTTCCTTGATCGCTGGCAGTATGTAATCGGAGAAATGGAGGGCATTACCTATGGCGAGAATGGTTATGGCATTCCTGTTTTCACCTATGAAGAACTGGCGGCATTATGCCTGGGTTTTGATCCGTGGGAAATAGGGTTGCAGACGCACCAGGTTGGCTGCGAACCCCTGCTGAGGAAAATCGGTGTGCCTTTCGAATTGAAACATAAGTATCTGGGTGTAAACGGCAAGGAAATAGGCAGGCCTGCCAGACCCAGCGTATTGGTAGTTGAATAGATCATATGGACATTGATAACACACTATAGATTATAAGGTAAAGTTATGAAAAGTATTGCGATAATCGGAGGTGGGGTAGCCGGCATGGAGGCTGCCGCAAAGCTATCAAGGATGGGCTTTTCAGTTACCCTCATTGAGGAGAAGGAACAATTAGGGGGCAAACTTATGCAATGGCATGCGCTTTTCCCTGCACGAAGGCCTGCTGCAGAAGTGCTGGCCAGCCTTAAAAAACAGGTTAAACTGGGCATCAATACCCTGTTGAATGCCCGGGTTGATAAGGTTGAAAAAAACGACGACGGGTTTGCCATAGTGCTGAATAACAACCGGATGATCACTGCCCACGCTATCCTGCTGGCCACCGGTTTCGATGTTTTTGATGCCACCAAAAAGGAAGAATACGGTTATGGCATTTATGACAACGTAATTACTTCGGTTGACCTGGAGCGGGCCTTTCACGAGGGTAAAATATTGACTGCCCAGGGGAAAATCCCGAAAAGAATCGGGTTCGTCCATTGTGTCGGATCTCGCGATGAGAAGGCCGGAAATCCGCATTGCTCCAAAGTTTGCTGTATCACAGGAGTCAAGCAGGCCATCGAACTGAAGGAATTGATCCCCGACAGCGAAATCTTCATGTTTTATATGGACCTGCGCATGTTCGGCCGCCATTTCGAGGAACTTTACAAAGAAGCCCAGGTAAAGCACCGCATTCAGTTTATCCGCGGACGCCTGTCCGAAGCATTCGAAAACCAGAATAATACGGTGCTGATCAAAATTGAAGATACCCTGCTGGGAAAACCGCTGAAAATGAATCTCGACCTGCTGGTTTTGCTGGTGGGCATGCAGCCTTCGCGCCGGCTGGCCAACCTGCTGCGCGACCTGGATGTGGAAAAGGATGCCGATGGCTTTGTGAAGCAGGCTGATAATCAGCTCGCTCCCAGCAAAACCAATACACCTGGTGTGTTTGCCATTGGTGCGGTAACCGGTCCGAAAACCATTGAGGAGACCATCAGCGAAGCCAGGGCCGTTACCCTTGAAATTGCTGATTATCTGCACAATAAAGTAGCTTCCAAAATATTAATGAGCGAGAATTATTCTTTATGATCGAATTCGGATATTCACTGCAGTCCAACAGGCAAATTGATTTTGACCTGAATAACAGACGCATACTGAAAAGTGTCAGAAAAAATGAGCCTTCCATCGACTGGTGTATGAGCTGCGGTACCTGTGCTTCGGGTTGCACTGCCGCGGCAACATCGGACTTCAGTCTTCGCCGGATGATATTAATGGCACGCAGGGGCGAAGAAGATGAACTGAAAGCCGGCATTTACCGCTGCAGGTTCTGCGGCAAATGTCTTAATGCCTGCCCCAGGGGCGTCAATACCCGCAACGTGATTTACTGGATGCAACAAGCCGTAAAAAATATTGATACGCTATGAAATTTGATTATTTTGTACTGCCCTTTACCCTGGGTCTTGCATTCCTTTTCGTTTACCTTGGGATTACCTATGCCCGGTGGTTTTTCAAACTGGATAAAACTGACAAAAAGGCCATAGGCAAAGGCTTTTTAAGTTTTAGACTTTTTTCAGCTATAAAGGAAATCATACTCGAAGCCCTGTTGCATCGTAATATTTTCAGGAAAAATCTTTTGCTGGGATTTATGCACATGAGCCTGGCTTTCGGATGGTTTATGCTGATCTTCCTGGGGAATATTGAAGACCAGGTGTATGAGTCCGGATCTCTGAATCCCCCTTATGTACCCATATTTTTTAAATTTTTTAATACGACTGTACATGCTTTCCCCTTGCACAGGTTCTTTTCATTCCTGATGGACCTGCTTTTGCTGTTGGTCCTTACGGGAGTTATCCTGGCCTGGGGCAAAAGGATCAGGTCCCGGGCCTATGGTATGAAACGGACCACAAAACTGTCGGTAGGGGATAAGTTTGCCATGTTTTCCCTGTGGTTTATATTCCCCCTGAGACTGCTGGCTGAAAGCCTGACCCACGCCGTATGCGGAGGGGGAGACTTTCTGACGGGCACGACAGGCAATTTGCTGGCTGCTTTTCTGCCGGCTTCCATGCTGTATTATCCCGCCTGGTGGGCCTATTCTTTGTCACTGGGCATATTCTTTGCGGCTCTTCCTTTCTCCCGTTACATGCATATTCCCACCGAGGTGGTCCTCATCCTTTCGAGGCATTTTGGTTTGAAGGAAAAAAAGGAACATACGCCACTCACCGATGTGGAGGTGCATTCCTGTTCGCGTTGCGGGATCTGCATAGATACCTGCCAGCTGGCCTTTGCCGGCGGCATAAAGCATGTTCAGTCTGCCTACCAGTTGAGGGCCATACGTTATCAGCATATCGATCCGGCTGAGCATCTGAATTGCATGATGTGCGGGAGATGCGAAAGCGCATGCCCCGTAGGGATCAATATTAAAGACGTACGCCTGATCTCCCGGAATAAGCTTAACGGTTACCCGATTGACAGGAGTGAGTTCTCAAAAGCAACGGTGCAGCCGGTTCAGGCTGATGTGCTGTATTTTGGAGGATGCATGACGCACCAGACTCCTGCCATAAAGAAATCGATGACGGCAATACTCAGGGCGGCCGGAGTCAACTTCTGGTTTATGGATGAACAGGGCGGTGTATGCTGCGGAAGGCCTTCCATTCTCACCGGTCATATTGAACAGGCAGAAGCCATTATCAACAGCAACGTGCATACCATCCGGCAGAGCGGGGCAACAATACTGGTGACCTCATGTCCTATCTGCTACAAGGTTTTCAGGCAGGATTACAACCTCCGTATTGAAGTCATGCATCACAGCCAGTACATTCAGCGGCTGATAGACGAAAGGAAGATTGGTCTCACCCAACTGGGAGCGTCGGCTGTATATCATGATCCCTGTGAACTCAGCCGTGACATAAGAGTGTACGATGAGCCCAGGAATGTACTGCAAAAGATCGTGAACCTGGTACCCTCAGGTTACGAAAAAGACGATTCACTTTGCTGTGGCGGAAGCCTTGCAAACCTGTCCATTCCGATGGATAAAAGGCTTGAGATCACCCGGGATGCCATCCTGAGGCTGACCGAAGCCAAGCCTGAAATACTGGTCACATCCTGCCCGCAGTGCAAGAAGACCTTTGAAAAGGCATCCGGGATGCCGGTAAAAGATCTGGCCGAGGTTGTATACCAGGCCATGGCCGGTTTGAACAAGCCATCAGGAAAAGGTTACCAGCAGCAAAGGCAATTGCAGGCCACTGACGTCATTTAAGTTATTGAAGGAGCGTTTGATCATCCATGGAAATGCCGGGCAGCCATATCCGGCATTGCTATGGATGGCCACCCTAAAACCGGCCTGTACGACAAAATCCTTCGTCCGGAACCATTGATGATCATCGGTTTTTCAGCTTCTCATTGCAGGAGGAGAGAATTATATTAAACCTGGCCTTTTTTTGGCAATTGAATTTTGCTACCTTTATTAATGCAATAAATTTATAAACTAAAATTATTCGACATGAAAATCAGAAACCTATTCCCACTGTTGATTCTTGCCATGACTTTGTCGTTTGTGAGCTGCAAGAAAGGACCCGAAAAACTCATTGTAAAAACCTGGAAGGTCACCGATGTTGTTTCCAAAGGAACTTATAATGACAGTACATTTCAGGTGCTGAAGTCAGCCCTTATGAAAGCGGACATGACCTTCAAGGACAACAAATACACCATGACTTCAGATGGAAATACCATTGAATCGGGTACTTATTCGCTTGAAAACGGCAAGCTGATAGTAAGGACGGAAAAGGGCATGAATATGGATGCCATTGTTACCAAGGACGCTCTTACCCTGGATACCCCTGACTTCATGACAAAACTACAGCCGAAAGGCAAGTAATAATTTTTAAAACTACAACTATGGGTTTATTTGATGATCTGGCAAAAGCCATTACCACACCGCAGGAAAAAAAGAATTATGCCAGTGTTCTTGCGGCGGCAGGTATCACGATCCCCAACCTGGCCTGCTCGCTTGAAAAAGGTGTGTTATCAGTATCCGGTACCGTTCCCGACGGAGCTACAGCCGAAAAGGCGGTCGCTGCGCTGAAGAAGGCCCCCGGCGTTACGGAGGTGAAAAACTACCTTGAAGTGGAAGACCTCACCGCAAAGAACATCATGATGAAGGTGGTCACGAAAACGTCAAACCTTAATATCAGAAAAGGACCGGGCACGCAATACGAGATCGTGGGAAAAGCGGCACATCATTCCACGGTTCAGCTGATCAAGAAGATGTATAACGGGTGGTATTATATCAAATCGGCTAACGGAATTTATGGATTCTGTTCCACCGACTACCTGCAGCAGGTTTAAATCACCTTGCATGATCCGATTTGTCTATTGGCAAGGGATGTCCATTGCGGACATCCCTTTTTTTATTCAATCCATCCGGATCCTGGTCTGTTATTTGCAATTCTTAACACTTCATTAAGTTTCTTTAACAGTTGAAATTTGTATTGAAAGCCCGCCCTTCATTAATTTTGCTGTTCAGTGTTCATCAGGTTTTCCATGCATTGTGTTCTTTATAAAAAATTGAAATTTAATAATATTGGAGGTATTGCAATATGAAAAAGTTTATTTATCTGATCATAGCGTCAGTCGTGGGTAGTGTATTGACATTGACGGTTTTTATGGCCCTGGGTTTCAATAAAAAGGCGAGCGGACCCCTGTACCATTCATCCAGTGTCATTCCTGCCCGTAACGTGGTTTATTCAGTAAAGGAGGACGGCGAAATAGTGCCCCTTGAATTTACGACCGTATCAAAAAAAGTGATGGATGCAGTGGTTCATGTAAAGACTTCGAGAAAGGTGCAGGTACGCAACCAGAATTTTTATTTTCCCCAATTTCCGTCGGATCCATTCAGCGATGATTTCTTCAAGTTCTTTTTTAATGAGCCTGCAAGACCTAAAAGCAATAAAGAGCAGGAACAACCTCTTATCCAAAGCGGTTCGGGTTCAGGCGTCATCATCAGCTCCAACGGGTATATTATTACCAACAACCATGTCATTGAAGGTGCCGATGAGATTGAAGTATCACTGGCCGACAATGAAATATACAAGGCCAAAGTCATCGGATCAGATCCCTCTACCGACCTGGCTCTGCTGCAGATTAAAAAGGAGGGCCTTCAGAGTGTTCCCTTAGGCAATTCCGATGAGGTTGAGGTAGGTGAATGGGTGCTGGCTGTGGGTAATCCCTTTAACCTGAACTCAACCGTGACAGCCGGTATTGTGAGCGCCAAAGGAAGAAACATCAATATAATCAATGATAAATCGGCTATCGAAGCTTTCATACAAACCGATGCGGCTATAAACCCGGGTAACAGCGGTGGCGCCCTGGTAAACCTCAGGGGCGAACTGATCGGCATTAACACGGCAATTGCCAGTCCTACCGGTACCTATGCGGGCTATGGTTTTGCCATACCGGCCAATATTGTCAATAAGGTCATCACCGACATCATGAAATATGGTATGGTTCAGCGGGCTTATCTGGGCGTAATCATACGGGATATCGACGGCAACTTTGCCGATAAAAACAGCCTGCATACCTTTACCGGTGCTTATGTTGACAGCCTGGTTGAAAAAGGAGCTGCATCCGTTGCCGGCATTAAAGAAGGCGATGTGATAACCGGCATTGAAGGCAAGCCCGTAAAACGAACTGCCGATGTGCTGGAGCAGATCGGAAGACATCACCCCGGGGATCAAATCAACGTGACGGTTGACAGGAAAGGCAAAGAAATAACCTTTGATGTGGTGCTGGCTGATCAGAAAGGCGCAAAGAAGGTCATCAGCCGCGATGAACAGGGTGTCCTTGACATGCTGGGAGCCGGTTTTGAAACCCTCGATGAAAAGACGGCCCGGAAACTGGGCATTGAAGGAGGCGTGAGGGTTAAGGATCTTAAAAACGGAATTCTGAAAAACCAGACCGCTATGAGGGAAGGATTTATCATCACCGGCGTAAACAATAAAAAAGTTACTTCGGTTGAACAATTGAAAAAGGAGCTTGAGGGGATCAAGGGTGGAACAATGATCAGTGGCGTCTATGAAAACTATCCGGGTGAGATCTATTATGCCTTTGGGATTGAATAGACTGTTGACTCACTGAATGTTGCTGTTGAAAAAGCATAAGGATATAGTTTAACCGGCAACAGATATCGGATATCCGACGTCAGAAAGCAGGCATCGGGTATCCGATCTCCTTAATCACTAACCACTTCTTCTAACTTCTAACTTCTAGCTACTTCTTCAGAAAAACATCCCAATAATGTGTTTTATGCTGTCAGCTGATTTAACGATGTTGATCACACTGATGGCCGCAATGAGGCTTCCGATTATGATCGTCAACGGCCTTCTCTTGATGACCTTGACGATATAGGCGGCAAAGGGAGCTGCAAATAATCCGCCTACTATTATGCCCAGGGTAGGTTTCCAATCCTTGATATCCACAAAGAACATAAAAATGACGGAAGAACTGATGGTGACGAAAAACTCAGCGATGTTTACGCTGCCGATGACGCGTTTTGGAGTTATACCCTTGTGAATAAGGTTGCTGGTAACAACCGGTCCCCATCCTCCGCCACCCATGGCATCGAGCAGTCCCCCGGCAAGAGCGAGCCTGCCGACATGCCTGACCTTCCTGGCCGGTCTGTTTTTAGCCCATAATTCCCTGTAAATGATCCAGAGTCCCAATATTAAAAGGTAAGTTGAAATGAACGGTTTAATAATTTTCCCGTCAAATACGGCAGACAGCAGGTAGGCCCCCACAACGGCGCCGATAACACCCGGAATGATCAACCGTACAAAAAGCTGTTTATGAAGATTTTTCAGCAGGGTATGTGAAATGCCTGATGCACCGGTAGTGAATATCTCCGAAAAATGGACACTGGCGGATGAAAGAGCAGGAGGAACATTGAATGCAATCAGCAGGGTGGAGCAACTTACGCCGAAAGCCATACCCAGTGCTCCATCCACCAGCTGCGCGCACAGGCCGGCCAGAACAAAGAGGAAGAAACGGCCATCGAACAGTGAGCTGAAGCTGAAATCTGATGTCAGCGGATTCCTCACGAAAACAACCACTATGATCGCGGCCACCATAAGGAGAATTAATCCGATGATCACCTGTTTGTTTATTATTCGTGTCAGCCTGGCGTAAAAGGCATTCATGGGCATCCATCTAATGACCGTAAAAATAGTCACAGAGGGTTGTAATGCACATAGGATTTAACACTGATTAACACTAGGTATTAATGCCTAATTTGGATGAAAATAGGGACGAGGGACAAGGGACGAGGGACAAGTAATACAGGCTGCAGACTACAGACTGATAGACTGATAGACTGTTAGACTGATAGACTGATAGACTGATAGACTGTTAGACTGATAGACTAGAAGACCAGAAGACCAGAAGACCTGAAGACCTGAAGACCTGAAGACCTGAAGACCTGAAGACCTGAAGACCAGCAGACCTGAAGACCTGAAGACCAGCAGACCAGAAGACCTGAAGACCTGAAGACCTGAAGACCTGAAGACCTGAAGACCTG
>CAYMJH010000050.1:0-19788 GCA_964390385.1 uncultured Bacteroidales bacterium
CCCATATCAGAACCGTATCTACCAGGGCGGTATACTGATCATAAAATCCCACATTCATGATCAGCAAGTCCCCGTCTTCATCGGTCTGTTGAAACTCGCCGTTCACCGAGACGGCATAAATTCCATACTGCCCCCGGTTGATCACTTCCAGCTGCCTGCCATGGGAAACGCTGAATACAGATCCCTGGTACCAGGCTTTAACCCGTACCCCTGAATTATACAGGTTGTCCACTACAAGGCTGTCAGCAGAATTCGGATCCAATGCAGTAACCAGGTCATACTCATCCGATAGCTTCTCCATGTCGAAAGTGCCACCCTGGAATTCAAAGGCTCTCCAATTCCCGACCAGATCAATCGGATTTCCCTGCTGGTATTCAATATCGTAATCACCGGTTTGGCATGAGGTCATCAGGAACAGTATAAGACACAGGCAGGCTATCGTTTTTCCCAAAGGGAATAACCTGCTGCTGACGGATTGTATGACAGGGTTTAGGTTCATTCAACTTTCCTCCAGGTTACAGGAATAACGTAGCCTTCATAGGGTTCTGTCATCAGGTTCACATTCCATGACAGGGTGCGCTGCGTATAGGTTCCTTCCGATGCGTCGTATTCTCCGAAATATCCTTCTCCCGGCAGTAATACCAGTTCGCCATCCCCCAGGTCGACAAACCTTCCCGGCATGGGATATCCCGGGAAGCCCATCACGTCATCCATTTTGTACAGCCCTTTTTCATGCACCCTGATCACCGAAACCTCTAAAGGATCCCAGTTTGTCCCGGCATAGGTGCCTGAAAGATCATTGACCGAGACATCGGTCTCCGTCACAGCCACGATACGTTCTGCCATGGCCGAGAATCCTTCGCTGTTTTCAGCATAATATACCACGATATAGATTCCCTGGGTTGTTATATCAACATAATCATAAACATAATACACGTTGACCAGGGAACCGTTGACCCTGGCTTCAACGCCCGGATCAGCAAATGTCCCGCTGTCCTGCCTGATCAGGGAAATGAATTCCCCTCCCTTAAGGGTAAATTCAGGTAAATGGGAAACATGAGAAACATCCGCCGTTTCATACCATTTCTCGCAGGATGCCAGGGTAAGCAACAGCGACAGGATGCATGGTATTTTATAAAAGGTTCTCATGGGGCCTATTCATCTGCTTTTTTATCCCACCAGATCTTCTCCGTCACTTCTTTTTTGGGCGGTGTATTAGGATTGCCCGAATATTCGGTCTCCGGAAAAATCAGCCTCTTCGGGAACCTTCCGCTGGTAACGTTATTGACCGACACGGTCAGTTCGCCCGGGACATAGTTGT
The DNA here is from genome assembly GCA_964390385.1 of uncultured Bacteroidales bacterium. GTDB lineage: Bacteria > Bacteroidota > Bacteroidia > Bacteroidales > UBA10428 > UBA5072. Next base: position 1,322 of record CAYMJH010000050.1, read on the forward strand.
TATCCGATGCAGGAACCGGACTCTCGGCAGGGTAATGGGTCCGGTTACGCTCCAGGAAGGTTTCAAGGCTTTGAATGCCGGCCAGCGACACCCATTTCTGCAGTATGATGGATTTGATATATTCTTCAACGGGACTGCCTTCGGCAGGAAACTCATAGGGATCTCCGGGACCGTAATAGGCTTCGCCATCCGAAAATCCCAGCCGGTAAAAGGCCTGGTCAATGGCGTCCTGGTACAGTTCCTTGGCGGTAATATATGATTTTACATTGGTTCGCACGATGGCTTCAGATTGCAGCAACAAGGCCTCGGAAGCACTCATCAGGTAAACAGGATCCTGCGGCAGAAATACCGGTTTGGAATAATTCGTGCTGTTGGTTCCGGTAGGCTCATCGGGATCGTTGTAATTGCCCTGATCAAGTCCTTTATGCCCGGCTGATCCCCGTTCGGGATAATAAAACAAGGCATCCAGCCTTTCGACGTCGCCTTTGTCATTCATGAAGCGAAGGAAAGTATTGCTCAATACCAGGTTCGGATTCATTCCAAATGCGGTGATCTCAGTCTCATACAACGGATTCCTTCGTCCCGATTCATCGGTAAATTGAGTCATGGCAACATCGGTGGAGAGGAATCTCTCCTCCGGATCAGCATATAAAGCGCGTATCCCGTTTTCAGCCACCTGGGGACGGGCGTATACCTGCCTGAGATAGATTTTCAGCTTCAGCGTATTGGCAAATTCCCTCCAACGGCTGATATTCCCATTAAACAGGATATCTTCACTGCCCACCTCTTCGGCACCCTCGGCCTCAAGGTCCATTGACAGGGCAAGGTTGATCCGGGCAATCAGGCTGTCATAAATGTCCTGCCCGTTATCATAATGCGGCGTCACCAGTCCTTCCTCTCCCCGTAGGGCTTCCGAGAAGGGGATCTGGTCGTAAAGATCAACCAGTACCTGGTAGGTAAAACACTGCATTACGGTAGCCATAAGAAAATACCTGTGATGATGGTTCTGCAGGGCAAGTTTCCTTACATATTCGAGGTTGGCCAGGGCGCCGGAATAGAGTTCGTTAAACTGGCCGTTGTAGGTACTGCTGTTGATATCATAGGAATCAATCCCCGAATATTGAGAAGCTCCCAGTGACTGGGTCCAGTGCTGCGACCAGAGGGCGCCCAGCACCTGGTATCTTCCTCCGTACACATAAGCCACCGAAGATATACCGGCGGCCAGGGTAAGTTCTTCATTGGCATCCGAGGGATTGTTCGGATCCTTGTTGATATCGAGCCAGTGCTCACAGGAAGAGAACAGCATCAATAAGGCAACAACGGTTGTTTTCAGGCTGAAGCCCGGGACAATAGCATCTGATCCTCTGAAAGATCGTAAGACTTGCTTATTTTGTGCTGACGGTGTCATAATCTACCAAAACTCATTTTAAAAGGTCAGTCTTAATCCGAATGTAACACTCCTCACGGTAGGCTGTGCCCCGTATTCCCCGAAATCAGCATTCAGGTCATTGCCGAATGTCGTCTGTTCGGGATCAATATAGGTCTGATCTCCGGGAGTCCACAGCAGCAGATTCCTTCCGGTCACACTGAGTTCAAGGCCTTTCATCCTCACCCTGGCCAGCAGGCTTCGCGGAATATCATAGGTAAGGGCGGCTTCGCGAAGCTTGACATAGGATTTATCCACCAGTGAATTTCCGTCGAGACCGACGCCTCCGTTGCTCCAGTAATCGACCAGGGTCACGGCGTTGACCGGGATGGTATTTTCCGCGTAGATGGGCTTTCCGTTTTCGTCCCGCTCCACTTCATACACCGAATTGAGAATGATAAAAGGCTGGCGGTTGTTGTAAAGCGTAAGCGGCACCGTACCGGCCCATACTGAAATATCCTTGGTCCTCGAATACATGATCCCGCCCTGCTTAACGTCAATGTTAACAGAAAGCTGCAGCCCTTTATACGATATACGGGTTCCTGCGCCGGCAATGAAATCGTATTCACGGGTGCCATATTCTTTGAGCTCTTCGGCTGCTTTCGGCAATCCGTTGTTGTCCACCACGATCCTTCCCAGGTCATCGCGCATTACGGTCCTACCCTCGAAGATACCGATCGGCCTGCCGGGTCTGCCCACGTAATGGATCTGCTGACCGCCTTCCACCACCAGGGCATTGAAGACGATCCTTTCGAGGTTATCGTTCAGCTCAACCAGCAGGTTCCGGTTACGGGAAAAATTAATATTTATGTCCCAGGAAAAGTCTTTGTATCTTACCGGGGTTACATTCAGCAAAGCCTCAACCCCTTTATTGGTGATCCGGCCCAGGTTGATGACCTTGGCACTGAATCCGGAAGAGGAAGCCAGCGGTGCAGGCCAGATCAGGTCGGTGGTTATCTTATTATAATAGGAGAAATCAATACTGATCCGGTTATCAAAAAAGCGCATATCGGTTCCTAACTCGTATTCGGTGCTGAGTTCAGGTTTCAGCTGCTGGTTGCCGATCTGGTTGCTGACCTCATAGGAGTTCACACCGTTGGGCAACGGATACCTGAGTGAACCATAGCCGTCGGAATGGCCAGCATTCACAAAAACCGTGTTGATCTGATAGGCGCCGGCGTCATTGCCCACCCTCGTGTAGGCCGCCCTGATCTTGCCAAAGGGCATGATCTTTTTAATCCCCGGTAACAATTCCGTAAAAACAAGGGAAGTGCTAACGCCGGGATAGAAAAATGAATTGTGCTGTTTTGGCAGGGTCGAGCTCCAGTCGTTGCGCAAGGTCACCGACAGGAACCAAAGACTTCTATAACCAAAATCGGCACTGCCATATATCCCTACCAGCCGGCGTTGTCCGTAAGAACCATCCGCAACGGGTGTTTCAGAGGAGTTGGACAACTGGTAAAAGTCGGGGATGGTGAGGTTGCTCACAGCCGCATAAAGGCTGTTCGAAGAGCGTTCATTAAGGTTATGGCCCGCCAGCAGGTCAATGGAAAACGCTCCGAATTTCCGGTTCCATGTCAGCAGTATATCCGTGTTGAACTGCCGCACCGATGAGGCAGACTCACTGACAACGCCGGGTTCGTATATGGAGGCGAATTCATTGTTGCCTTTGGGCTCGATAACGGCCCTCCACAGTTTGGACTGTTCATGCGACAGGTCTGCTCCAAGCCTCACCTTGGCAACCAGGTGCTTTGTAATGCTGTAGTCCAGGTCGAAATTGCCGTAAAAGCGATCCTCGTTGTTGCGGTTTCCGTTCTTTTTCAGCAGGAAATACGGGTTGACGGTATACTGCGAATAGTAATTATCGAGGTTGTTCCATGGGCTGCTGATGTCTTCCAGCTCGAGCAGGCTGATATCGCGGGGCGTCTGCATCACCTGGTTGTAGACCGATTGTTCACCCTGGCCGGTAGGGACAAAGCGGTTGTTCTTTTTCACATAATTGGCCGAGATGGAAGTGGACATCCGCTTTGAGAGTTTCACCATGCTTCTCAGCGACAGGGTGTGGCGGGAGTAACTGTCGGATTGTGTGGGGAAGATCCCGTCCTGTAAAATATTGGAATAAGAAAGGTAATACGTCATCTGGTCGTTTCCGCTGGAAACCGATAGGGAATTGTTATAGTTTCTCCCGGTGTTGAAAAACTCGCGGACATTTTTTTCAAGGCCGGTATATGATTTTATCCTCAGGGCATTGTCAATTTCATTTCCCCAGTAATGGAATTTGTTGTCGAAGGCAGGTCCCCAGCTTGTATTTTCATAGGCCACCGCATCGCCGTACAATCCCTGCCCAAACTCGTTCTGATACCTGACAAGCCTGAGCGGGTATTCAAATCCCATGGAACTGGTAAGGGTGATTTCGGGCTTACGTTCCTCCCCCGTTCCTTTTTTTGTGGTGATGATGATCACCCCGTTCGCAGCCCGTGAGCCGTATAGGGCTGCTCCGGAGGCCCCTTTCAGCACAGACACCGATTCGATATCTTCAGGATTCAGGTCATTGATCTTGTTCCCGTAATCAATCCCCCCGTTGATGGATGTGCTGCCCGAGAAGCTGTTGTTGACCGGTACACCGTCGATGATAAACAGGGGCTGGTTCGATCCTCCCAGTGATGAAAGGCCCCTGAGCAATATGCGGGTCGATGATCCGGGCGCTCCCGATGCCGAGCTGATGTCAACTCCCGCCACCTTGCCCTGCAATGAATTAAGCAGGCTCCTGTCGCGGCTGCGGGTGATCTCTTCATTGTTGATGCTGGTGGCGCTGTATCCCAGCGCTTTGCTGTCACGGCTGATACCCAGGGCGGTGACGACCACTTCCTTCACCTCATAAAGACCGGCAGCCAGTACTACATTAATAGTCTGCCGGCCGCTAACGGCAACCGACTGAGATTGCAGGCCAACGAAACTGTAAAATAGGGTATCAGAAGTAACCGGAACATCAATGGTGTAGAAACCGTCGAGGTTGGTGACAGTGCCGGTCTCAGTACCTTTGACCACAATCGTGGCCCCGGGCAGGGGAAGGCTGTCCTCGGCACTTTTAACGAATCCCGTGATGGTATGGGTTTGTGAAAACACCCATCCGCCTGCGAGAAGCATTAAAAGAAACACAGTGAAAACCAGCCTTTTCATACAAAATAGATAACGGAAATAGCCGACAATATTGCTCAAAACTATTAAAAAACGGCGATTATAAAAAACGGATTTCAGATTTTCAATTGAAGATTGAAGACCAAAGAAGGAATATGCATTGAGAACTGCGATCAGGTAACTTTATAAAACATAAAAAAAGCCGCCCACAGGAGGGCAGCTTTTTTATTACAGGTAAACCGAGCAGTATTAAAACTCACTGCCGCCGGCCCACCATACTTTACTGGTGAATACATTGGCAGCAGGTATGTGAGCAGAGTTGGAAGCTTCCTCACTGGTCGGATAGGGAAGTCTCCATACAAAGCCCGCCGTCTGATTGTAAGGGTTGTTCAGGGTAATGAAACCCGGAACCCTCCTGTAATCGTTATAGGCAACGATAGCTTCATATTCATACGATGCAATGTATTTCTGCATCAGTATTTCATTGAGTTCATTACCGGTGGTAAGGCGGCTGGTCACTTCTGCCGTGAAATAATCGGCTGCACCTCTCACACCGTGATAATCAAAGTTGGCTTCAATGGCTTCCTGCAATGAGGTATTCCAGGTTGCGTCACCGGTGAGCTTCTTGAGCTCTTCCTGCTGAGCGCGGGACTTGGCTTCGGCCTCGATGAACTTCAGCTCATGATACGTCATTAAGGGTGTTGCAGCAGTCTGGCCTTCTTCGGTGATCAGCGAAATGGAATAAATGCCTCCCTGTGTCTGCCTAGCAGTTCCGTTGGGAGCCGGAATTACAGCCCATTTTTCAACATCAGTTTCTGTAGAGGTATCAATCTGCGTAAAATAGGCTTCAATACGCGGGTCATTCCTGTCATCCATAAGATCAAACAAGGTTTGGCTGACCGAAAGATGAGAACGGTCGTTCAGGAACTGGAACCAGGGATTCTCACCGGTAGCTGTTGCTTCATATCTATAGAAAATAAGCGCATCGGCCGCTGAAGCAAAAGCATTCGGAATGGCTGCCAGTGCATTGGCTGCCGCATTCGCGTCGACATTGGTGAGCTGAATGGCGAACTTGGCTTTCAGTGCATTGGCTGCCGCGATCCACTTGGCAGGATCACCTCTGTATATGAAATCACCGATAATTGTTCTTTTTGGTGCTGTCTGCAGGGTGGTTATTCCGTCATTAAGGTAGCTGATTACCTTGGGGTAAATACTGGATTGCCTATCATACACAGGTTGAAAGTTATCTGCACCTTTCAGCGCCTCTGTCCAGGGAACTTCACCCCACATGTTGGTGAGCATAGCCAGGTTATAAGCTGTCAGGATCTGGGCAACACCCCTTGAGAAAGGATCTTCTTCATCCCCTTCGGGACCGGTTTTATCAAGGATTTCTTTGCAGATCATCAGCACATCATACAAACTGTTCCAGCTGTTGTTCATCAGGGTAGCAGCCTCCTGGCCGATACGCTTGTCCTGTTCATTCGACTGGCCCCAGGTGCCGGCACTGTGCTCAATGTATACCGAAGCATACCAGGCAAGGTCGGTAGCGCTGGTTTCAACCGATGATTTCAGGATAATATCAGTCAGTATGTTAACAGCCGGCATTTTAACAGCCGCGCTTTTAGGGTTTCTGACCTCATCCAACGCATCTTCACTGCAGGAAAAGGCAAGGAATGAGATGAGGAATAGAAATACTATTTTAATTGCTTTCATATCCAATGGTTTTTTTGTCATGGGAAATTAAAAAGTAAGATTTAAGGTGACCCCGAGCGATTTCGTTTGCGGCAGGGAAACATACTCAAATCCGCCCTGTCCGTTGCCCATACCCTGTGAAGATTCAGGATCCACATTCGGCATTGTACTCCATAACAGGAAATTACGGCCTACCAGGCTCAGGGAGGCATTCTGCATCCTTATGGGTTCCAGTATTTTCTTCGGGAGAGCGAAAGTCAGCGCCACTTCTCTCAGTTTCAGATAGGAGGTTTCATACACCGCCATCTCATCAATATTACCAAACAGGTCGCTGTAGAAGTCAGGATATGCCCACAGATCTTCCTCTCCACCGCGTGTGATGTCATTGGGTGAACCGTCAGATGCTTTCACGCCTGTGCCTTTCGAGTTTTCGGTGTCTTTATACTGGAACGGGGTGGTGCGGTCTTCGGTGAAGCCGGCTGCACCATAGAGGGCCATCAGTCGGTTGGTTCCGGAATAGATATCGCCGCCCTGTTTCCAGTCAAGCTGTGCCGACAAGGTAACCATCTTGAAAAAGGTGAAGGTGTTGATGAAGTTGGCGATGAAATCAGGCGATACATCACCAATCTTGCCGGACTCTCCTGACATCGGCATTCCATAATAGTAACTATCCGGATCGTCATCAATCAGGATGTTCCCATTATCATCACGGGCCATCATGGTACCATAAATAGTCGGGTAGGTATAACCAGCGTATGCACGCACGTTTGGCGTTACATACCCGGCCAGGGAAACGCTCTCTATACCTTCAGCCAGTTCGATAACTTCATTTTTGATCTTGGTAAAATTGGTCTGGAATTGCCATTCAAAGTTTTTGGTCTTCACCGGGATAAGCGTTAAAACCACTTCGTGTGATTTTGAATTCATTTCACCGGCGTTGGTCACATACGCTGCAAACCCGGTAGATCCCGCCATCGGCACAGCGAATATCTGGTTGGTGGCGGTCTGATCGGAGTAGGCATAATCAATGCCGATGCGGCCGTTGAGGAACCGGAGATCAAGACCCACTTCATAGTTGACGGTATTCTGTGGAACAAGGTCTGGGTCATAGATGATTGAATTGGGCCTGTAACCTGACCATCTATTAAAGGGATACGAAATACCATCATCGAGGAAACCGCTGCCGGCACCGCCCAACGGATATGTTTTCACACTATAGGTTCCGGCCTGCCCAACCTGGGCAAAGGAGCCCCTGATCTTTCCAAAGGAAAGGATGTTATTGTCCTTTAATCCGCCCAGTTCAGTGAACACAAAGCTAAGGGATACGGAGGGATAGAAGAAGGAGCGGTTGTCCCGGGGCATGCTGGCAACCCTGTCGTAGCGGCCTGTGGCATTCAGGAACAACATCCTCTTATAATCCAGCGAGAGGCTTCCGAAAGTTCCTATCGTTCTGTCGGTATATTTCGCTTCCTCAGCCGTTTGTGTTAATGCATTGGCCATGTTTTCCCATCCCGGGACCACAAAATCTTTTCCCAGTTGGTCCCAGGTACGCTGTGTCTCATCATATACTTCATTACCGATGACCAGGGTACCCAGCAGATCTTCTGTCAGGTTTTTGGTAAGGGTAATATTCAATAGGGAGTTGAGCGTGCTGCTGTTAATCCCATAGTTATTAATCGAGCCACCTGTGGGAGCTCTGAATCCGAACCTATTTGGGTTAGTCGGGGTGGGGTAGTCGCCTGCCGTAGGCAAAGCCTGGCCTGTCTGGGCTGATCCTGCCTGGTACAGGTCTTCCTGGTCGGTTGCATAAGTATCGATACCCAGCTGATACCGGATGTTCATCCAGCTCAGCGGATTATATTCAACGTATGTATTTCCGAAAAACCTGCGGGTGGTTTCCAGGTTGTGGTTGTACTCCGTATGCCAGCGCGGATTTTCTCCCACGGCACCGCGGCGGTATGAGATCTGGCGATACTCTCCTAAGTTTCCTTCCATATGATAAGGTGTCCCCATCAGGTCGAAGGAGGCAGGGGCACCCATAACCGTAAAGAGAATACTGGAGTTCCCCGAGGGAAGTTTCTGCAGGTCAACATCGGAATAATTCCCGGAAAATCCTGCTTTCCATTTTCTTCCCAGGTTTACTTCGGCGGCCAGTTTGGCTGTGTACCGCTTCATGCCGGTGTTGGTAACAATACCTTTTTGCTGTGTTGAACTTAGCCCTGCAGAGAAGTTAGCATTCTCAAAGGCATTGCTGATGTTCACCCCTTCATACCAGGTGGAACCGGTTTCAAAGAAGCCTTCTGAATTGTTATATACCTTGGGGTCAACCCATTGTCCTTTATACGGATCGAACCACTGGCCCGGATGGCCCTGGTCGTTCCCCCCATAAGTTGGGATGGTAGGCAGATCACTGACTTTAGGCCCCCAGGAATAGGAAAAGGCAGGATAGAAATCTTCGTAGTAGCCCTGTGCCCATTGCTGCTGAACATCGGGCATGACGGCAATCTTATCCATCGTATAGGATGAGGTGATATTGATGACCGGTTTGCCCTTGGAAATATTTTTACCGCTTTTGGTGGTAATGACAATAACCCCGTTGGATGCCCGCAGGCCATACAAGGCAGCTGCCGCCTGTCCCTTCAGCACGTTAATGCTCTCGATATCATTGGGATCAAGGTCGAGTGACCTGGCGGAATAATAAGCGCCGGTTACACCCTGCTCCCAGTCGTAACTGCTGGCAATTGGCATACCGTCAACCACGTAGAGGGGCTGGTTGTTTCCGTCGAATGAACGGGCGCCGCGGATCAGGACGGTTGCAGGAGCACCGGGCATACCCGATGACTGGCGCACTTCAATACCGGCAAATTTACCGCTGAGTGCCGTCTGCAAATTCGGGTTGTTGGCTCTCGATATCTCCTCGGAGGTAACGGTCTGCACTGCATAGCCCAGTGATTTCCTGTCCCTGGAAATACCCAGGGCCGTTACCACCACTTCATCAACCTCGAGCAAACTTACTGCCATCTGGGCATCAATGGTGGTCCGCCCTGCAACAGCCATTTCCTGCGTGATGAAGCCAACCGAGCTAAACTCCAGTGTGGCGTTGGCAGGAACCGTCAATGCATAGTTACCATTGACATCAGTGGCAGTACCGGTGGTGGTGCCTTTGACAATGACTGACACACCGGGTAACGGACTGCCATCGTCGGCGCTGGTAACCGTTCCTTTGATCTGTACGTCCTGTGCAAAAATGGCTGCGAAGCCAAACAGCAACAGGCATACAAGAAAACTAATCGTTCTTTTCATAGATCGAAATTTTAGGTTTATAATAGGTTGTTAAACAAAATATCCAATGAATAATAACTCCAAATTATTCATCTTACCAAATCTATAAAAAAAAAATAAAAAATAAAATATAGGGCATTATTCTTATTATACTGATTAACAATATTTTATAATGAATTTATATAATTTTTAAATGAATAAATATGAATGAACTGCATGAGGGTAGCGTTTTTCGGGCCCGAGGCCTGTTTAAACGCTGTTTTTTTTCGTTCATGCCAATATATCGATAACTCATCTATGAAATCATGACGTTCGTCATCTTTGGAAGAGTCGACAGTCCACGGTCGACTGTCGACAGTCCAAGTCGTGCAGTCGTGCAGTCGCAGCCGTCATTAGTAGTCTTCATCCTTTAGGCAGGAAAAACAAATCAGATGACATCTTTTTAATAACTATTTGTAAAGTCCACCCCCCAACCCCCCGCTTCGCCTTCGCGTAGCCGCTTCGGCAGAGCAAGGGGGTGGACATAAAAAGTAATCCTTATATAATTGTCATCTCTATTTTTCTCCTGTTTTCAGGATAAGGACTTACAATGACGTTCATCGTTATCTATTTAACTTATAACATAATATGAATATTGAACAAGGAACATCGAACGCCGAACGCTGAAGATAAGACAAAGAGCGCATTATCTTCATTAATCGATATTCGGTGTTCGTTGTTCGATATTCAATTCCGTCATCTGATTTTTTTTCCTGTTTACAGGTTCGGGACTTACAATGACACTCTGTATATATGATTAAATATCAGTATTATAGTTATATTTAGTATTTTGTATAGATTATCCATATTATCCTCCCCCTGCACCCCCTCCAAAGGGGGAAATTGCGCTTGCTTATCTTTGGGCAAAACACTATCCCTTGTGCTCTTTTTATTTCATCCAATGTGAAACAATAATTGTTTACAGATAACGTGAAGCGCAGCGATGTCCCCCGCTGGCCTTGCTCTGCCGAAGTCCCGATCATTCGGGACGAAGGCGAAGCGGGGGAGCAAGGGGGTGGATTTATCGAAGAGTTCTTACAATGACGTCATAAGAATTTTTTTCTTGTTTACAGGATGAGGACTCGCAATGACGCACTGTTCCACCTTTCCACTGTTCCACTTCTCCGTCATTCCAAATATCCCATATTTTTCATAATTTTCTCCCGGTTTAAATCCAAAGAACTTTAATCCATGCTCAAAAAACTCCCCCACACCTTTGTCATTATTTTCTGCCTGTTAATCCTGGCCGCTGTTCTGACCTGGATCATCCCCGGCGGCAGGTACGAGGAAAAGATCACCGAAGTAAATGGTGACCGGCAAAAAGAAATGGTATTTCACTATACCGATAATGTTCAGCAATGGTGGCACGTGTTTTCTGCTTTCTATAAAGGATTTACCCGCCAGTCGGGCATCATTGTCTTCATCCTGATGATTGGGGGTGCATTCTGGATCGTCAACAACAGCCGGGCCATCGATGCCGGCATCCTTTCCTTCATCGGTTTCACCAAAAGGATGGAGCGTTTCAGGATCCTCAGGGCGATAGGGGTAAACCCTGTCATCATCACCCTGATCATGCTTATGTTCAGCATATTCGGCGCGGTTTTCGGCATGAGTGAAGAGACCATTGCCTTCATTATTATACTCGTTCCCCTGGCCATTTCCATGGGCTATGATTCCATCACCGGCACAGGCATGGTGTTTGTAGCAGCCGGACTGGGTTTTGCAGGTGCCATACTCAATCCCTTCACCATCGGGATTGCCCAGGGCATTGCCGGATTGCCGCTGTTCTCAGGGATAGAATACAGGTTTTTCTGCTGGGTGGTGATCAACCTGGTCGGCATCATTTATATGCTGACTTACGCCCGGAAGGTTAAAAAGGATCCTAAGCGGTCTCCTGTATTTGCCGAAGATGCATACTGGCGGGAAAGAGACAGGACCTCACAGGAAAGCATAGTCTGTTATACCCCTGTATCAGCATGGATTGTATGGGGAATCCTGCTGATCGTGATGATCATCTTTTCGGTAGACCAGCCTTTCAGCACTTTCAAAATTGGCAATTCTCCCGGATTCCGTTTTCCGGTATTGCCGGTCCTTTCCGGTTTGTTCCTGGTATTGGGCATACCGGCTCTCCGGAAGTCAGTTCACTTTTTCATCCTGCTGCTCCTCGGGTTCACCATCCTCTTCCTGATCACGGGTGTGATGGGATATCAATGGTACATCATGGAAATCGCCACGCTTTTCTTTGCCATGGGCATCTTTGCCGGCATTGCCATGAACCGGTCAGGGGATGAAATCGTCAAGCTCTTCCTGGAAGGGGTGAAAGATATATTGCCGGCGGCGCTGATCGTTGGTCTTGCCGGCGGCATCATTGTCATACTCGAAGACGGTCAGGTGGTCGACACTATCCTATACAGGCTTTCTGAAGGGATCAAAGGATCAGGAAAGGTTTCCACGATCGGATTCATGTACCTGATCCAAAACTGTATCAACCTCATCCTGGTTTCCGGTTCTGCCAAGGCCGCCCTTACCATGCCCATCTTCGCTCCCTTTTCCGACCTGGTCGGACTTTCACGGCAGGCCACCGTGATGGCCTACCAGTTCGGTGACGGGTTCACCAACCTGATCACTCCAGCATCTGCCGTGCTGATGGGCGTGCTGGGAGTCGCCCGGATCCCTTATGAAAAATGGTTCAGATGGGTGTGGCCTTTTGTGCTGCTGCTCATCCTCATCGGATTCCTGCTGTTGATCCCGACGGTTACGATGGAATTGGAGGGATTCTAGCTTTCGGCGAAAGACAAGTCATAAAATACAGAAGTCTGCTGGTCTGCTGGTCTGTATTGACTTACCGATTAACGATTACCGATTACCGATTACCGTTTACCGGTTTCCTTCCCCTTCACTCCACCATCTCAAAATACATCTCATCCCCGTCGATGGAAGGCCTGTCCCTTCCTTCAGGCTTCCCAAGGTCCAGATTCCCGGCCTTCAGTGGTTTCCTGAGCTGAAGCACAGTTCCCGGGGGAAGATCTTTCTGCCAGGCAAGCCCGTTCTTTTCATACAATTTGTCGAGTTTGATCCCGTAAAGCTGGGAAATGGTATACATGGTCTCCCCCTCCTTTACCACATGCGTTCTGCTACCCGGCGCAGCGGAGTTCCGCTTGGGCTGAATGTAGATGACCTGTCCTGAATCGACTTTACTGTTGGCAGGCAGGTCATTGTAACGGGTAAGTTCCCAGGGCAGCTTTCCGAATTCAGCCGTAAGGCTTTCAAATGAATCGCCATGTTTTGCAATGATATATTGAATCCGGTTACGCTCCAGCACAGTTCTGCCATCCCTTAATTCGCCTGTAACCGGCAGCGGCCGGTGGTGTTTCGGCGGTTTTCCTGTTGCTTCGCGGTCGAGGGCATACAACTTATGCTCCTCGATCACCCTGATCAGTGCGCCGGCATAGGAAGGGTCGGTGGCATAGCCGGCCTTTTTCAATCCCCTGGCCCAGGCCTTGTAATCAAAGGGGTCAAGCTCGAAAAGGAAGGCATACCTGCTTTTACCCAACAGGTAATTGGAATGATCGCGATAGGATTCGACCACCGAATTATATTTCCTGAAACATTCGTTCCTTTTATCATCATCATGCCGGATCTCTTTTCCGTTCCAGTCATTATGGCATTTAATCCCGAAATGATTGTTGGCTTTTTTGGCCAGGCGGCTGTTGCCGTCTCCCGATTCGATGCAGGCCTGTGCCATGGTGATACTGGCCGGTATGCCCGACCGTTTCATCTCGGCGATGGCCAGGTCCTTGTATGTCCGTATATATTCGTCCCGGGATATCCGGTCAGAGGATTGTCCCTTCAGCACCGTACTGATACCTGCAATGAACGCGAATAACAACAGTGATCTCATCCTCATAAGCTTTTTCTTCATGGGCCAAAACTACTGATTTGAAAACAGCTCCAGCTCTAAAAACGGAGGATGTTATTAACAAATTGTTACAGTGAATAACGAAAAGTGAATAGTGAAAAGTACTGGATCAGATTTGAAGCTTTTTAGCGGTTTAGCTGTTTAGCAGTTTAGCTGTTTAGGAATTTAAGGAGAATTTAAAGTATACAGATGCGTATTCCAAAATCCCTAAACCCCTAAATCCCTAAAAAGCTAAAACCCTAAATCCCTGATCGCACGACTGTAAGACTGCATGACCGCATGACTTCCGGACTACACGACTCTTTATTCAAACCGATAGTTCTCTATTCGCTGAAATCCCTTCAGGAATTCCTCCGTCTTCAGTCTTTTTTTGCCGGCCAGCTGCAATTCCCTGATCGCAACAAATCCATCGCCGGCTGCCACTTTCAGATTTGACCGGCCGTCAGAAATAATCGTGCCGCAAGGCAAGGTATGATTTTCGATCCTGGCTTCCGACCGGAAGATCTTCACCGTGATCGCCCTGTCCTCGCCTTTTAATGTTGACCATGCTGCAGGGTAAGGACTGAGGCCCCGGATGAAATTCACGATAGCAGCAGTTGGTGATGACCAGGTAATCCTGCAATCCTCCCTGTTTATCTTCGGTGCAGGCCTTAGCGGACCGGAAGGGGTTATGGCGGATTGAGGCCTCGCGGTATAATTTCCCGATGCAATGAGGTGAACGGTGTTTACCAGCAACATGGCTCCTGCGTCTTTCAGCCTGTCGTGCAGGGTGCCGGCATCATCTTCCGGGAATATGTCCATTTCGCGCTGCAGCAGGATCTCCCCGGTATCGATCTCACGGTTAATGAAAAAAGTGGTCAGTCCCGTTTTTTTTTCACCGTTGATGATCGCCCAGTTAATGGGTGCGGCACCCCGGTATTGGGGCAGCAGGGAAGCGTGAAGGTTGACCGTACCGATCCGTGGCACTCTCCAAACCATTTCGGGAAGCATCCGGAAGGCGACTATAATAATAAGGTCAGGATGCAGTGACATCAGCTTTTCGGTAAAAGAAGGATCCTTTAAGTTTGCAGGTTGTAGTACATCGATGCCGGCTTCCCTGGCAAAGATCTTAACCGGTGAAGAGTGGATTTCCTTTCCCCTTCCGGCGGGCTTATCAGGTGCCGTTACCACCGCCTGCATAATTTGACCGTCGCTGATTAGACTTCTCAGGGAAGCCACTGCAAAATCGGGTGTGCCCATGAAGATGAGGCGGAGTTTTCCGGAAGAGGAAGAAGGCAACCCACCTTCGCCAAGGCTACGGTGGGCCAGGGCGGCAGCGGCAAGAGAGGTAGGATCGGGATCGGTCATGAGGGATCGGCTTTAAAGTCCTCATCCTCCAGGAGTTCAAGCAGATGCCCCATCTTGTTCTTTTTGGTTTTGAGATAGAAAACATTATGCTCATTCGGCGGAATGTTGAGGGGTACATTCTCAACAATGGTAATGCCATACCCCTCCAGTCCTGCCCGTTTTATCGGATTATTCGTGATCAGCCTGATTTTTCCCAGGCCCAGTTCATGCATGATGCTGGCCCCCACCCCGTAATCCCTTTCATCCTCCTCAAAGCCCAGGTCGAGGTTGGCCTCAACGGTATCCCTTCCCTGGTCCTGCAGCTTATAAGCGCTAATTTTGTTGAAAATTCCGATACCTCTTCCTTCCTGATTCATATAGATGACAACTCCCCTGCCTTCGGCCTCGATCATCCGCATGGCTTCATGCAGCTGTGACCCGCAATCACATCGGTAGGATCCGAAAATATCACCGGTCATGCAGGAACTGTGGACCCGGACGAGGACCGGCTCGTCCCTTTTCCAGGTTCCTTTGACCAGGGCTACATGTTCAAGCCGGTTTGACTTCTGGATGAAAGGAATGATGGTGAAAACACCGTATTGGGTCGGCAGCCTGGCTTTATCCCCTTTAATGATAAGGCTTTCATTCCTGAGAATATGGGTGATCAGGCTCTTAATGGTGATGATCTTGAGATTGAACTTTTTGGCCAGTTTCATCAGCTGAGGCAGGCGGGCCATGCTTCCGTCCTCGTTCATAATTTCGATCAGCACCCCGCCCGGTTTGAGGCCTGCAAGTCTGGCCAGGTCCACGGCAGCTTCGGTATGGCCGGGCCGGCGAATGACACCTCGGGTCTTTGCCTTCAGGGGAAATATATGACCCGGACGGCCCAGGTCTTCAGGTTTAGTGGCAGGATCAACCAGGGCCCTGATGGTCTTGGCCCGGTCACTGGCCGATATGCCTGTGGTGCATCCCTGTCCCAGCAGGTCAACGGATACCGTGAAAGGCGTTCCGTGAAAAGAGGTGTTGGTCCGCACCATCAGTTCAAGGTCAAGTTCTTCGCATCGCTTTTCGGGGATGGGTGCGCAGATCAAACCCCTGCCGTGGGTGGCCATGAAATTTACAATTTCAGGGGTTACCAGCTCAGCTGCACCAATAAAATCGCCTTCATTTTCTCTGTCCTCATCGTCCACCACAATAACCACCTTCCCCTGCCGTATATCCTCAATGGCCTCGGGAATGGTATTCAGTTCAATAAGGGTATTATTTCTAACCTTGGTCATAATGCATTGAAAAAATTAATTCAAGTTGCCAGCTGGGTGCTGGTTACTGATCTTTGATCTTTGATCTTTGATCTTTGATCTTTGATCAAATTACCTTCCCGCAAAAATAACATTTGTTCATTGAAAAAGCTCATGAAAAACGTCAGCTGCGTTTTGCCTTTTCCCATTTCACCGAGTAATTGCCCGAAAAATAACGAAACATGCCGGCCACAATGGCGTAATTCATGACGAACAGATAATAAGGGGCAAAAAGAAACCTTGTCCGGGTGCGGGTATTGTGAAACATGGCACCCCATATAACGGCAAGGTAAAAAAGAATCTGAAGGCAGAAAAGCCAGCCATAGAATCCTGATAAGAGAGGCTTTTCGGTGACAATCATCAGGTTCAACACCAATGCCATGATGAAAGCCGGCGGGACCAGCGTCCAGCGCAGCACCTTATGTGAAAAGTATTTCCATGACAGGAAGCCGTGGGAAAAAATGTTAAGCAGGCCGGGCATCCTGAACAATGTCTGCCAGCCTCCGCATGCTATCCTTATCTTTCGTTTCAGCTCTTCTTTCACCGATTCAGAGGCAGTTTCCGTCCCCCATGCCCCGGGTGAATATTTAACCTTATAGCCCCGGGATGCAATCTGCAGGGATATGACAAAATCATCCAGGATGGTATCCTCTTTTACTTCTTCAAACAAAGCTGTCCTTATGGCAAAAAGCTCACCGACAGCCCCGACGGCAGAACCGATCTTTGACTCAAGCTTTTTGACCAGCGATTCATATTGCCAGTATAACCCTTCTCCCGCCTCAACCGCTTTTTCAAGATTGCTGTTTTCCATCCGCTTCTCCCCCGCAACGCATCCAACCGTGTCATCGGCGAAAACCTTAATCATTTCGCGGATGGCCGCTTTGTTCAGCATGGTATTGGCATCGGTGAACACTACGAACGGGGTTGTAACCTGTTTCATACCGCGATTCATGGCATGAATTTTCCCTCTCCGTTCCGGTTCATGCAGCACCCTGACTGGCTTATACTGCTGAAGCACTGTCGCAGATCCGTCATCCGATCCGTCGGTTATCCAAATAATACTGAGCTTTTCCGGCGGATATTCAAGCATCATGGAATTCTTCATTTTTTCCCCGATGATCCCGGCCTCATTATAAGCAGGTATAAACAGGGTGACAGGGGGTTCAAATGATGTTCCGGTATTTCCTGTTGCGGGCCTGTTGCGCCGGAACAGGGCCAGTACCAGCAACAGCAAGGTATATCCAAGATAGGCATACAGGATAATGCCCATAAAAATCCAGAAGGCAATTTTCAGTCCCATTACAGGTTGTTCCTATAAAAACTCAATAAACTCTTTGCCAGGACATCTCCGTCCATTTTCTCTTCAATGAAAACCCTCGCACTTTTACCCATGCTGTCAAAAAAAGTTTGATTTTCCAATAGCCTGACCACGGCCTTTGTAAAGACCTCGGGGTCATCGGCGATCATGATATTCAACCCATCGGTCACATCCAGTCCTTCGGCACCGATGGATGTTGTGACCACCGGAATACCCAGCGCCATGGCTTCGATGATCTTGACCCTGATTCCGCCTCCTGACATTACAGGCACCACCATCACACCCCCCGATCGCATATAACCTCTTGCATCGTCGACCTCCCCTTTAAAGGTCACCGGCTGACGGCGGAGATATTTCTTCAGGTGCGCGGGGGCATTGCGGCCGGCAATATAGAATGTATATTTATGCAAAGCCCGGGGAAACTTCTTCCAGACTTTTTCGATAAACCAGATCAGTCCCTCCTGGTTTGGAATATAATCAAGCGATCCGATGGAAAAAATGGATTTCTTTTCAGGTATGCGCACCGGTGAATATTTAACGGATGTGTCAATGCCGACCGGGATAACACAGGAAGGCTTCCTGTTGCCGAGCATGGCATAGAAATGGTGGTCTCTTTCAGAAATGGGAACCAGCAGGTCATACCGGTTCAGGAACGAGGTCTCAAATGTTTTCATCCGCCCGGCAAGAACCTGAAAATAGTATTTCGCCGGCCCGGGCCCTGCCTGTTGTGCAATCCTGTTCCACACTTCATGCTCGATGTTGTGTGAACGCAGGGATATCTTTGCCTTTGAAACATGCCGAATAGCATCAACATAAGGCATCAGGTAAAGCCCTTCAAGCTGAACGACATCAAAGGTGTTTTGGTGCAGCATTTCCGTCAGCACCTGCCGGAATTCATCGTTGATAAACCGCTCGGCGTTATAGGGGAGCTGTGAGAATAAAAAGTTGGAGAGCAGCCGGATAGGTTTAATGCCTGTATCGACAAAGGGAGCAACGACCTCCCGGTAGACTGAACCGGTATGCAGGGCG
>CAYMJH010000050.1:19798-21541 GCA_964390385.1 uncultured Bacteroidales bacterium
TGCTTGGGTGTTTTCATGGCCAGCAGTGTGACTTCGTGCCCTGCCCTTCTGAATGCCTCTGCCAGGTTAAGCATGGCTATGGCCCCGCCGTCGTTGGGCGGGAACGGATATTTGTTACTAACCTGAAGGATTTTCATGACCCGGTGCTAAAAATCAATTAAAACGGATGGATTCTGGAGGGATTCTGACAGGTATCTAGTCTTTTCTTCAATGAATTGCAGTTTTTTAACGGTACGGTGCAGGGAAACATAATAGAGAAGCACATAGGTGAGAAACACAGGGAAAACGATCAGGATCAGGGTCCGCAAGCCCTTTTTCTCGGGCAGTCTGAAACGATCAGGCATTCCAAGCACGGGAAATTCCTGCAGCCTGTCGCGCACATACTGGATGCTGAACCATTTGCTCATGACGATCTGGTCAAAAAACATACTGTAGGAACCGATAAGAGCAGCCAGTTTTTCGTTAAAGTCCGGGTGAAGGATATGCTGCATAACTTTCCGGAAGCCGGCATTCGCCCTGATGGACTTTCTGCATTCAGCAGCCTGGGCGGACAGCGATGAAAGCATGGACTGTAATTCATCCTTCGGCAGATCAACATACTGGAATTTCCCGGACAGGTATATTTTTTTATCCAGCATATGATGCTTGTCAATGCCGATAAAGGTGCGGACGAAATTAATGTAGGTGTCAACGTTGAGCATGGAGGAATCGTTGGTAGCCTTGTAGGTGAGGAATATGCCAACCACGACCAGGATGAAGGAGGACAACCACATGCCCTGAACGCTGGGGACTATGCTTTCCCGTACAATTTTTTCCCCGATCAGGGAGATGATATAATACAGGATGAACAGCACGGTGGAAATAACGGTGGGCATCCCCATGCCTCCCTTTCTTATGATGGCTCCCAACGGGGCACCGACAAATAAAAAGATCATGCAGGCCGCAGCAAGGGTAAATTTCTTGTGCCATTCAATTTCATGCTTTCTTATATTGCGCTTTTCATATTTCAGATTGGCGGCCGTGTTTTCGATAAAACTTTTTGCCGACCTGGTATTCGAAAGGGCTGAGGAAACGATCCTTTTCTGAAGTGCAGGATCGTACGAGGCATAAAGGCTGTCGAAATCACGAATGATCTTCCTTTCCGGCACAACATGTGTCGCGGAATCACCGGTATCGGGAGCCGTATGAACGGGTGCCGGCGGATGGAAAGATTTGCCCCGTATCTTGAAATAATGGTAACTGATGAGCGATCGCTGGAAATGGAGATTCCGCGTCGCCATTTCCGTGTTCAGTGAATCGGTGGTGTGAGAGAGCTGCGAAATGTTCAGCATCTGGTAATAATTCTTGAAAAGGCTTTCATCTGTGCGTTGCAGATCAAAACCGGAAAGGGCAATAACAATTTTTTCCTCATCAAATATATCGGTCCGGTGCGGGTAGGTTTTATACCGGTTTCTCTTGTCCTCTTCCACTTCGGTGTAACTTTTTCCGTGCCACAATGTGACCAGCAGGTTTCTCTTGTCCGCCGTCATTTCCATCATCCCTGAATCGGCAACGGTAACATTCACGTTGCCTTTGCGCTGGGAATGATCGTAAATTTTTATGTCGTACAGGATATTGCTTACCGGATCCCGTTTGTTGATGCGTATGCTGTAATTGTCAATCCCGTTATAGAATTCCCCCGGCTTGATGTGAAGTTCCGGCCGCTGTTGCCGCACATCATACAACAGAGACTTCATCTTCAGG
>CAYMJH010000051.1:0-1265 GCA_964390385.1 uncultured Bacteroidales bacterium
AAAGTTCGTTGCCATAGGCTGTTCCCAGCGCATTTGTTGCATACGCGCGCACATAATATTGCGTGGCCGAAGTAAGCCCGTTCATCAGCCCATTATAGCTTCCGGCTCCGGTACCCTGGGCATCGGTGCTGTCGTCCATGGTTGCGTCGGGACTGAGTGACCAGCATATTCCTCTTTCCAACACGGGAAGACCGCCATCATCACTGATATTGCCCCCGCTCATTGCAGAGGTAAGAGATATGTTATAAACATCAGCAGTCGTCAGTACCGGAATTTTTTGCGGCGACGTAGCAAATGATATCTCATTGCCATAGGAAGTACCTATTGCATTAGAGGCAAATGACCTGACATAGTACCTGGTATTGGGAGCCAGACCTGTCATCGCAGTGCTGAACATCCCCGTGCCGGTTCCGCTGAAATAGCAGGTGTCATTCAGGGTGGGCTTTGTCAATGCCGACAGGCAGATACCTCGGCTCATGACAAATTCCCCTCCATGGTCAGCAACATTGGCATTCACAATGGCAGTGGTATAGGTAACGGAGGTGACACTGTCCGTAATGACGGTGGCCATAACTGAACCGGGGGCTCCCCGCCCGATATATCCTTCGTTGACTATGCTCCCCTGCTGATAAGTTACATACAATGAATCACGGATGATCTGAACCCCTGTCACAACATTGGGCAGTTTTACAAAACCACCGTTGCTTAAAAAGATAGTGTCCCTGATAATACTGATTACCTGCAATTCATTGATCACTGAGCTGTCAACCTCACGGGTGAGAAAACCGGAATCGTTTGTCAGCTCGCTGGTTCGGGTTGGGACAACCGGCTTATTCAGCAGGGAGTTGTAGTCAATATCACCGGTCTGCTCAGCATATAATGCATAGGGTACAGCAAGGATCTGGCTGGTGCCGGTGATCGTATAATGGGTTCCGCCGGAAAGATCAGCCTCATTTTTAATAAAATAAGGACCGTTTCTCCAGTCAATCTCATCAAAACCAGCCTGGCCGCCAATTTCAACACTCACCAGGCCGTTTGCATTGGTTACGGGGGTTTGGGCTTCGGTATAAACCGCAATCCCTTCCGCCGATCCCTGCAAAATACTGATCTGCAGTCCCACTGCCTGATTTGTCACCAGATCTCCGTTGCTATCGCGGATCACAGCCTGATAGCTGACCTTCCCCGGCGATTGCGCCCACAGGGTTGCCGTAAATATAACGGCAATCAATCCTGCAAATAAACTTTTCACCATTTTCAATTTTTGA
>CAYMJH010000051.1:1275-21338 GCA_964390385.1 uncultured Bacteroidales bacterium
ATTAGTATGAATCTTTTTAGCTCTTTGTTGGTGTCATGAATATTCAGATAATATGCAGCAGCAGGAAGGCCCTCCAGATTAATGAAGGTCTCCCTGTCTGTGATCCTTTTTTGCTGAATAAGGATACCCAGGCTACTGTATAGTTGGAAGCCGATATCTTCATGCCCATCGCCGGACAGGGTCAGTTTTATCAAACCCGATGAGGGATTTGGATAAACCATAAATTCAGCATTGATCTCGCTGGCTTCTTTCATTCCTGTCAGCACATAAATTTCAAAGGGGTGCTGGCAGCCCTGTGCCACTGTTCCGGATGAGCCTGAGTTGGTTGTATACGATGTCTGGCCTATGGTATAACTCATTGTACCTCCGGCACCAGCTGCATTTCCGCCTGACGCAGCGATGGCTTGCTGTGCCTGCAGGGTTTCATGGCCAAACAGGCATAATACAATCAGCATATAAGCGAAGTG
This sequence comes from uncultured Bacteroidales bacterium, assembly GCA_964390385.1. Lineage (GTDB taxonomy): Bacteria > Bacteroidota > Bacteroidia > Bacteroidales > UBA10428 > UBA5072. The sequence continues at coordinate 1,743 of CAYMJH010000051.1, forward strand.
TTTCATTTGTTTAGTAAGATAATTGAAGTGTATAAATCTATCCCGCAAACTCCAGAAAAAGCTTAAATCGATGAGGTTGAGTAGGAAGGTGGTAATGAATATACGGATGACCCGAAAATAAGTTATAATTATTCAGGAATAAATCTTACGGGGTATCGGTTTGGTGATAATCGGTTAAGAGTATGGTGAATATTTGGATTCTTAGGCTATTTGAAATACATTTTTTATGACAGACTCAAAGAAGTATGCTTATTTTTACACGTTATCCCTTTTGAAAAACTGCAACACATAACAGCGGGGAAAAAATTGAGCAGTGAAAATGAAAACGAAAAATGAACATGGATGAGAAAGGATCACCGGTAAGCCTGGGAACAGAGAACGTCTGGCGCCTGCTGATGCAGTATGCCATACCGTCGGTGATCGCCATGACGGCAGCCTCGCTGTATAACATGACCGACAGTATCTTTATCGGTCATGGCGTGGGTGCATTGGCTATCTCGGGACTGGCCATCACCTTCCCGCTGATGAACCTGGCCGCGGCTTTCGGCTCCCTGGTCGGTGTCGGGGCTTCCACCCTGATGTCGCTGAGGCTGGGACAAAAAGACTACTCCGGAGCAAACAATATCCTGGGCAACGTTTTCTCGCTGAACCTGATCTTCGGCCTGGCCTACACCGTCGTCATCCTGGTATTCCTTGACCCCATCCTGTTCTTTTTCGGTGCCAGCCCTGACACCATAGCCTATGCCCGCGAATACATGCAGATCATTACGCTGGGCAATGTGATCACCCACATGTACCTGGGCCTGAACGCTATGCTTCGCGCAACGGGCAGTCCGAAAACAGCCATGTTCTCCACTATCTTTTCCGTTATTATCAATGCGATCATTTCTTATGTATTCATCTTCATCTTTGGATGGGGAATACGGGGAGCAGCCCTGGGGACCATCATCTCACAGGCATCTATGCTCGTATGGCAGGTCATGTTTTTCAGCGACAGGAACAAGTTCATTCATCTTCAAAAGGGGATCTTCAGGCTGCAGCGAAAGATCGTGGAGGATTCCCTGTCCATCGGACTGTCGCCCTTCCTGATGAACAGCGTTGGCTGCATACTGGTCATCATCCTCAACAAAAGCCTGATCCATTATGGTGGTGACCTGCAGGTGGGGGCTTATGGTATTGTTAACCGCATTGCTTTTCTTTTCGGGATGATCGTAATGGGACTGAACATGGGGATGCAGCCGATCGCAGGTTATAACTTCGGAGCCAGGCAATTTGACCGGGTGAACCGGGTATTGAAATATACCATCATCATTGCTTTAGCCGTGCTGACAATAGGGTTTATCATATGCGAATTGTTGCCGCGAACCGTCGCTTCCATGTTTACAACAGACAAGGAACTGATCGATATGGCTGAGTCAGGCTTACGCATTGTATTTATGTTTGCACCCCTTGTCAGCTTTCAGATTGTCGCCAGTAATTTTTTCCAGAGTATCGGCATGGTACGAAAGGCAGTCTTTTTATCCCTGTCGCGCCAGGCGCTTATCCTTTTGCCCTGCCTGCTGATCATGCCCTTGTTGCTGGGCCTGAAAGGAGTCTGGTTCAGCATGCCCGTGGCTGATCTGCTGTCAAGCATCATCGCCACTTATATGCTGGTCAATCAGTACAGAAAATTCAATGTGGCGTAATAAATTTGCAATCAAATTTTTATGTTATGGATGAAAAATATATCATCACCATCGGCAGACAGCTGGGAAGCGGAGGCCGACAGATCGGGGAGAAACTGGCCTCCCGGCTGGGCATTTCCTTTTATGACAAGGAACTGATATTGATCGCCTCCCAGGAAAGCGGCCTGGGAAAAGAGTTGTTCGAGCAGGCTGACGAAAAGACAAGTTACAGCGTTTTCGCAGGATTGCTGGGATTGGACGGTCCCCCGGGAGCCGGCATCTATACCGGCAGTTACCTGAGCAACGAGATGCTGTTTAAAATTCAGAGCGACGTGATCCGTGAGCTGGCCGGGAAACAATCATGCGTCTTCGTCGGCCGTTGTGCCGACTATGTACTAAAGGACCTGCCGCGGTGCCTTAACGTATTCATCAGTGCCGACACAGAGGACAGGGTCAAACGTATTGCGGAAATACAGCAGATACCGGAAAAGAAGGCCAGGGACATCATCGAAAAAACGGACAAGAAGCGGGCGGGATATTACAATTACTACAGCAACAAGATATGGGGGGCGGCGGAGTCTTACCACCTGTGCATAAATTCGTCGGTGCTGGGGATTGAGGAAACGGTAAGCTTCATTCAACGGTTTGCCGGGGAGAGGTTCGGATTGGAATGATTCAGGGCCTTTACAAAACCATGTTATAATAATTCATCCCTGCCCGTCCGGCAGGCGGGCTCTACGAGGATAAACCAATAATTCAGAGCATTTAAAGAACCTTGTAGAGGTTCCATTATTGTAGCATTCCAAATCCCGCACCACAGACATCATTCGCCGGAAATCCTGCCTTTGATTCCCATCGCCTTTTCATCATCCGGGTATTCCTTCAGGATAGCCTCGGCAAGGGCAAGCGCCTGTTCCTTTTCCCCTGCCAGCAACAACGCCTCAGCTTTTTTACACAGAGCGGAATTACCTATTTTTAAGGTTTCTGCCTGCTTATCAAATGCAATTGCAATATCGCAACTTTCAATGGTTCTGGCTGCATCTTCAAGCTTCAGGTAGCAGCCGGCAATATTATCCCATGCAGCAGCAAGCTGATCATGATAATAGAGAGCATCTTTCTCCTGTTCCAGGCTGTCCTTAATGACCAGGAACGATTCCAGCGCCTTCCTGTAATCTTTGCCTTTCATGTTGATGAAGCCGTTGAGACCCTCCAGGGGCAGGCTTGATGGATAAAGCTCTTTCGCTCTTGCTACCAGTCGCTGGAATATTGGAATATATTCTTCATTTTCTGCTTGAAGATAAAGGTTGGAAAGGGTATCGGTTAAATTGTCCTCATCAGTATAACGCTCGATTATGATGGTTCCTGCATTTTCAAGCATATCGTAATCTTTCAGGGTAGCAAACTTACCGATGGCAATGAAATCGAGCAATGCTGAACGAAAAGGTTCAGCGAGAGATGAACCTGAGAATTTCATGAATTGCTCCAGCGCAGCCTGGTCTTCATCGAGGGACTCATAAAGAACTGCCATCAGCATACCCTGCAAGTCGTTTTGTGAAAGACCGTTCTGCTTCAGCAGTGCAATTCCTTCTTCCATTTTATCGTACCGGAGTTCGCCGTAATCCAGGTACTTGCTGCAGGCGTCGCATATCTTCCTCACAGGACGTTCCTGGTTTTTTCTCTCACGTTCAATGATCTCAATTAGATCCTTTTTGATCCTGCTGCTCAAATCTTCGATAACGTCAATAAAAAGAGACATAGTTCCTGGTATTGATGGTGAAACAAATATAATAGTTTACCGGCAATATCTGCTGCTGGTCAGGCAGATCCCTCCGAAGCCCGATAAAACGGGAGATGGAGGGTGATTAATGATATACCCTGGCGGTTGCAGTGCGGATCCATTCATCCATCTGCCTTTGATAGTGCGCTTTTGATAAACCAAGGCCTTCGCCCTGCGCAGCAGTGATTTGCCTCCCGGTTCCGTACTTTGATGACCTTGCAATTTTTTTCAGCACTTCCAGGAACCTGTCCACATCGGATTCGGTGTTCTCCAGGCCCAGGCTGACCCTCACGAGGCCCGGCAGGTTGATCTTGTGCGAAAGGAGCAGGATCATATGCTGAAACCTTGCCAGTGCCGGAGAAACATTGAGTATCCTCTTGATCAGCAGATGAGCGCAATGACATCCGTACCGTACGCCGATCCCTCCCGTCATGGTGAGCTCTTTGCCTACCAGGTTGGGCATGCGGTCACCAAGACTGAAAACAACTACGCCTCCTTTCCGGGTGAATCCTTCAGACTCCGGATCCTTAACACCATAAACTTTTAGTCCCGCTATCTGCGACATCCCGCTCAGCAACCTCCGTGTCAGAACCTGCTCTTCCCTTTGAATCAGGTCCATGCCGATCCGTTGGAGTAACACGAGCGATTTGCCGAGCGCCGCGATGCCCCCGGCATTTTCTTCCCCCGATAAACGGATCATTTCCCGTTCTTCCGGAATAAATTCAAGCAATCCCTTTCTTGCTACAAGCACTCCGCAGCCGAAAGGTGCGTATACTTTGTGCGCAGAAAAGGCCAGGATGTCGATCCCGCATTTCTCCATCTCCACCCTGCGGTGCGCGACCAGTTGTGCCGCATCTACCAGCACACGCGCACCATACCGGTGGCTGATCCTGCAGATCTCCTGTATGTCGTTGTATACGCCCAGCACATTGGAAGCGCCGCTCACCGTAACAAGCCCGATCCGCTTTTTGCCATGCTGTCCCTGCAGGTTGTATTCACGCAGGAGGGTTTCCATCAGGTTCAGGTCAATGGTCCCCATATCATCTACCGGAAGGCGGATCAACGAAAGGCCGGGTGTCATCCGCCACGGCAATTCGTTCGAGGTATGTTCGAGGTAGGTGTTAAGCACGACTGATCCGCCGCCTTTGGCAGACGCTCTGCCCAGGCATTGGGCTGCCAGATTAATGGATTCGGTTGTATTGGAAGTAAAGATCACCTCGTAATGGTCAGGGGGCGCTCCAAGGAAACGGCTGCAAACTGCCCTCGCCTCTTCAACGATGGCCTGGCGGCCCGAAAGGGATTGACGCCACACCCTGCAAACCACATCCCAGATGGGTGAGAATGTCGGCGTGCTGGCGCCGTTGTCAAGGTTGAGAAAGGGCCGCGATCCTTCCAGGGTGGGCACATGCAAATTCCCGCCGATCAGGGTACTCCTGAGCTCATCCAGCAGCTGTTTCCCTGAGTAAGATGAAAGCTGATCGTGGTAAAGCATCTCACCCGTCACTGATTTTTCTGCCATGGCATCGTGGAATGCATATTCACCGTATTTCCGGATCAGTCGCAGTGCGACAGCAAAAGCAATGATGTTGACAATGGCAGGAGTACCGGCCTCGAACCGGTCAGGCACCTTAGCCCAGGTGACCCGGTCAGCAGATACGAGTCTTGCTGTACCTCCGCCGGTCTGATATTGTTTGATTTTAGACAAGGCACCGGATTTGATAGCCAGCGCCCTTACACCCAAAGGCAGACCGATTTCCTGGCTTGACACACCATGATAATCACCAGGATCCAGTTGCACTGTCAGCATCTCTGCCCTTCGCGGTGAGCAGAAGATTACCCTGTACCGGTTCTTCTTCAGTTCAAGATATTCCAGTACCACGTCCCGCGCCTGTTCATATAAACGGGTGGTAACCATGGAATTGTGCCCGCTGCCCCGATGTACGTTGGAATAGGTTTCAAGTGCCGCGAATACACTTTTCTCCAGCGCAGGGTATACGGCTGCTTGTTCAGCGCTTCCCGGCAACGCGGGCTCTACGGTTTCTTTCATCGTCGTGCAGGCAGGCTCTTTCAACTGTTCTTCTTCCGGCTGATAATGATATCCGGCGGACAGGCCGAAAGCCTTCTCAACATTCATGGTAATTCTTTCTGATGGATTCATTTGGATTGTTTTGATTAAAAAGTACCGGTTCCATTGACCTCAAAAACACTTCAACACAAGTCAGAAGTCCCATGACTGTTTTGGTTGTTATAATCATAATAAACGTTAGTGCTTTTATTATAGCTAAAAAGATCTGTGTCGGAGTGACCCTATTGTTAGTGGCAGTTTCCATCCTGATGGTTTTTTGCATTTGCGATCAGCTTGTATTATTGTTGTATGCCTGAGCGGTTTTTCCCGGATCTTAAATGAGGTTAACCTGCCGTGGAGAGTGCCTGAATCAGTTTATCACAACCTCCGTTTTGTATGAAACTGGTGTGATCATTTATGGTCTCAAAAGAATGTCCCGCTATTTTACGGCACAAAATTTCATTGCGGGTCACATTATTAAGTGCTTTCATCACACCAGATTCATCAGGCTTAAAAAATGGAGGTGTTTCTCCGGGGTGATTTTTGCACCAGGTGAGTGTGTTCATCCATATGGCCGCAGCCCATGCCGACATTTTGACAAATCTCCGCCGGTTTATTGTTTCTTTGTTGTTTATTACTTTACTCATTGTTTTTTAACTTACAGGGTTTGTTTTATATCCAGCCGGTTTTCTCCTGATGTTTTAAAAAAGGTGTGTTTAATGGTATTATTCATTCCTTTAAACACGCATCCGTTTTCCAGTATGATATGTAAAGAATCCGTCTGAAAGTTTTCCAAAGTAACTGTTGCGCCGCCCGTTGCCTTGATTGCCTTTATTGAGGGCATGGTTATCCGCACGTAAATACTATCGGTGTTTTCCTTTGCAACAGAGGTATCCATTTTAAAGAAAAGCGTACCGTTAATGTTTTCCATGGTTGGCTTCAGGGTCACATTTTCTGCTGCTGTTGACTCCACTTTGCAGGTTTTGCCCTGCCTGACCCTGACAATCCAGCGTGAAGTAAAATCGAGCTTTTCGAAATCATTTACAGGCACGGTCTTGTATTGGTATTTACGGTCGTTTTTTTCTGCCAGCGATTTCACGCTACTCCGCAGCATCATAATGGCAATAAAGAACAGAACCAGCATAAAGGCTGCAAACGCAATGAGTATTTTCCTGCTTGTTTTCATCTGTTTATGATTTTTGAAAGATCAGTTCAATAATAATGTTACCTGCCTGCCTGGTCAGCATCGTGCTTATGGAGATCCGCAAATTGGCGATAGTATATTTGAATATCTTCTATGGTAAGGCTGAGCAGGTTCATGGCCTTAAAAATACCGGGCAGTTCACGGTTCACAAAATCTTCTTTCTTCAGCGCCCTCGTCTTCTGCAAACCATCTTCCGATACAAAATAGCCAATGCCCCGTTTGTTGTATATAATGCCTTTATCCTGCAGGTAGTTGTAGGTCCGCAAGACCGTATTAGGATTCACTTCGATTTGGACGGCCATTTCCCTGACCGAAGGAATCCGGTCGCCGGGATTCCATTTCTGAAGCAAAATGTTCTCGCAAAAATGATCCGCAATCTGCAGATAAATTGCATTACCGTCACCAAATTCCATCTTATGCCTCCTGCTCTTTAAGTCCTACATAGGTTATTACCCAGCACAAGGGTGCCAGCAACCACCAGAACATCCATTGAATCGCCATCCAAAACCGGTACAATGCCGTTTCTTTCAAAGCTGTGTATTCAGCGATCGATTCCGCATCGGTTTGAAACAAATCCGACATCGCAAAATAGAAGATGATTCCGCAGACCATCCCGAACAACAACAGGGAGAGGATGGTTTTTGGAAGAACAAATCCCCTGAAGTGAACCGCTCCCACTAAAAAAATTCCCTGCAGGACAATATAATACTTAATCGTTTCCAGCGGGATCCTTCCCAGAGGATCAAAAGCCGGGTAGGTCTTGTCGCTGAAGAACATATAGCCCAATGCATTGGCCCCTGCGGAATAGAGGAAGAAAATAAGGGAGAAGGCAATGATCCAGCCGGCACAGGTGAGCAACCACATGCTGAGGAACTTCTCAAATGCTGATGCCGGAAGCATGATATAGTTTTGCCTCTTCAGGGGATTGCCCAGGTCGGTAAACGCGAGGCTGCTCAGTATAAAACCTGCGGTGAGTAAAGCAAAAGCATAGGCCGGGGGATGCGAATTGATAACCTTGTGATAGCTGAAAACTGATTCAAGGATGAAACCTGTCATCAGCAGGCCAAAGGTGATCACGAAGGTTATCAGTATCCCCTTCCTGCTTCTGTTCCATTCCATTCTCATCAGCTGCAGGAATCTGCTCAGGTTAAAATAACAGGTCAGGTTCATAGGGCTAACGATTAAAGATTTCATTGACTTTTTCTTTGTTGCCGATCACCGCATTGAATAATAATTCCAGGTTCATCCTGGTTTCTTCGTGCTCAGTGTTTTCCTTCACAACAGCATATCCTCCCAGGACGGACTCATAATAGACGAGATCATTGTTTTTCGCAATTTCTGTCTGCCTTGCAAAAGCAAGCCGGTTGGAGATCCGTTCACAATCCTGGCTGAAGATGATCTTTCCTTCATCGAGAATGACAATGGGATCTATCAGGTTTTCCATATCCCTGACCTGGTGCGTGGAGATGATGAAACTCCTTTCACCGTGAATAGCATTGGCCACAATCTTTCTGAACTGGCTTTTTGACGGAATGTCCAGGCCGTTGGTAGGTTCGTCCAGTATCAGCAACCTGCAGTCAGTTGCCAGTCCGAAAGACAGGAGAAAGTTCTTCTTTTGCCCGTACGACATGGCAGAAAGCTTTTCTTCCTCCGGAAGCTTAAACTCTTTGCTGTACTCTTGGAACAGGGAATGGTTGAAACGGGGGTAAAAAGGACTATATAGACGTATAAAATGGTCCATTTTCATAGAGGGAAGATTAAACTCCTCGGCTATCAGGTAAATTTCGCTCAGAAACCGGGGATGCCGGTCTTTCGGGTAAAAACCCATTACATCAAGTCTTCCTATTTTGGGAAACAACAAACCGGCCATGATCTTCAGCAGCGTAGTTTTGCCGGCACCGTTCTTCCCCAGCAGACCATAGATGTTTCCGGGCGGTAAAACAAGATTGAGCCGGTCAAAGAGCGGCTTCCTTTGATGATAACTGAATGAAAGGTTTTCAATCTTTATCATATTGAATTAGATATTTAGTGTACTACTATACTAATACAGTGCAATACTATAAATTAATTTTCAATCTGCCAAATCAATCAGGATATATTTTTAATAAAATCTTAAAACTGGATATATTTAATTGATAATATGATATATAGCCCGATGCATAAAGGTAAGGATTGCTGGCATTTGTATAGATTACCCGACCAAAAGAAGTTCAATCAGGTTCTATATGAATGGGATGACTAACTTTGTGACAGACCTATATCAATAATGGAACTGATTGTCATTTTTATCCTTTTGATATTCAATGGTATTTTTGCCATGTATGAAATTGCCCTGGTATCTTCCCGTAAGACCCGTCTGGCTGAAAAGGCCAAGTTCGGAAACAAGGGAGCAAAAACGGCATTGCAGCTGCTTCAGCATCCTGAGAACATACTTTCTGCCATTCAGGTGGGAATAACGCTGATCAGCATTGTCACAGGTGCATATGGCGGTCTCGCCTTTGCCGCAGATGTTGTTCCCTTCCTGGCCAGGGTATCCTGGCTTGAACCTTATGCGGATGTCATCGCTGTCATCCTGGTAGTGGGTTTTATCACCTATTTTTCCCTGATCATAGGAGAACTGGTTCCGAAAACGCTGGCGCTGAGCAACCCGGAACGTATTTCTTCTTTCCTTTCCCCGGCATTTAAAATCCTGGGCTCCGTTTTTTACCCGGTAGTCTGGTTTCTTGCCATTTCCACTAAACTGATCCTGAAGCTTTTCGGCGTCAGGAAAAAAGAGGAACCTCCTGTTACAGAGGAAGAGTTGAGGATATTACTGAAGCTGGGTTCTGAATCCGGCATCATTGAAAAGGAAGAATCGGAGATCATCAGCGAGGTCATGCGGTTTGGCGATAGAAAAGCATCCCATATGATGGTCAGGCGCATGGATGTGGAATGGCTCGATCTGGATTCCGGACAGGAAGAAATCATCCGTACGGCGGTTCAGTCGACTCATATGCTTTTGCCGGTTTGCACCGGTACCCTCGATGAGGTCAGGGGTATCGTGAATGTTAGGGATATCCTGGCAGCCTATGTCAGCGGTCAGCAGGTTGATCTTGAAAAGCTGTTGACCGAACCCCTGTATGTCCCTGAAAAGATCTCCGCCGTGAAAATACTGGAAATATTCCGGAGAACGAAGCAACATTTCGGCATCGTGGTGGATGAATATGGAAGTATTGAAGGCATTATTACCCTGCATGACATCGCTGAGAATATCCTGGGAGACTTCCCCGGAATGAAAGACATTGATGAACCCGAGGCCGTCCGCCGGGAAGACGGATCCTATATTATCGATGGGATGATGCGGATCGACGACCTGAAAGACCTGCTGGGGCTGCATTCTCTTTTCGAACAGGAAGAGGAAACAGCAGAGATCATTACCATGGGAGGCCTGGCGATGCGCATGCTGAATAAAATACCGGTGGTGGGCGAACTCTTCATCATAGACCGGTATCGATTTGAGATCGTGGATATGGATGGTAACCGGGTGGATAAAGTGCTGGTGAGCGAGATCAAAGAAGAATAATCCGGGAGAACCAGGTGTTTAAATCCGGCTATCAATCAAGGGTTCAATTTGTCCGGTATAAAATTTATAAAATCCCTTGCTGATCGCATCCCTTACCCTTCTGAACTCACTCAGGATAAACTCATCGGTTCCGGTGATATGAGAGGGATCTTCGAAACCCATGTGCAAACGGTTCTTAACCTTACCGGAAAAGGCCGGACAGGTTTCATTCGCATGATCACATACCGTAATGACATAATCCCATTCCTCTTTCAGATAGCGATCAACTTGTACCGGCCTATGATGGCTGATGTCGATACCTGCCTCGGCCATGACCTTCACAGCTTTCGGATTGACCTGAGAAGCCGGTTCGGTGCCGGCCGACCGGACGATGAGGTTTTGGTTAAAAGACAGCAGGAAGCCGTGTGCCATCTGGCTGCGGCAACTGTTACCGGTGCAAAGGATCAGTATTTTCATGACCGTTTCTGATAAAAACAATGAATATCTATCCTATCCAACACAAAGAAATGAAAAAAGTTCCCGTTAAAAAATAAAACCTTTCAATCCCCTGATATTAGTCTTTGTTCTTTGTTCTCTTTTGAAGCGCAGATTCAAACCGGTCTTGGGTTTTTAAAATTAATAAAAATAACTTGGTTTTTTAAAAACATATTATAATATTTGTCGTATAATTGAACACTTGTTCATATATTGAATTAAATGAAAGTAAAAAAATCAGATCTTGTTGATCAGCACTGTGTTGAGAAAGGGAAGGTCAGTTCGGTGAAAAAGAAAATGAAAGACGAACAGTTTTTCCATGCCCTGGCGGAAACGTTCAAGGCCATGAGCGATCCCACCCGCACGAAAATAATTTATGCCCTTTGCCAGGAAAAGGAATTGTGCGTATGTGACCTGGCGCTCGTCATCGGAACCACCAATTCTGCTATTTCGCATCAGCTAAGGATGCTGCGGAATATGAAACTGGTAAAATACAACAAGGTCGGGAAACTGGCTTTCTATTCGCTGGATGACATCCATATCAATAACCTATTTGCCGAGGGGATAAGGCATGTAAAGGACCTTTAATTTTTATCCTGATAGTTGAATACTTGTTCACATATTTACATCAATGCTAAATGGTTGGTAAAAAACACTTAACCCTGCTGGACCTAAAAGACGGGCAGACCGGGATCATCATTTCAGTTGCCGGCGGAAGAGGTGCTTCAAAAAGACTGGCGGATCTGGGACTTACGCCGGGTGCCGGAATCAAGGTATTGAGAAAAGCCCTGTTTTCCGGCCCCGTTCAAATTGAGGCCTGCGGTTCGAAACTCGTGATTGGAAGGGGCCTTGCCGCTAAGATTTACATCTCATTGACATGACCGAAGAAAAGAAGATCAATATCGTATTGGCGGGACAGGGAAACACAGGGAAAACCACCCTGTTCAATTATTATACAGGACTGCATCAGCATATCGGGAACTGGGCCGGAAAGACCATTGAAAAATATGAAGGCACTCTTTTCTATAAAGATCACACCATTGATGTGCTGGATCTGCCCGGCATCTATTCTTTTACAACCTATTCCGCCGAAGAACTGATCTCCCGTGAATATATCCTGCACCAGCGGCCGGACTGCGTAATCAACATCCTGGATTCCACCAACCTGGAAAGAAACCTGATTTTCACGCTCCAGCTCCTGGAGTTTGAATGCCCGATCATAGTGGCATTGAATATGGTCGACCTGGCCAAAAAGAAAGGAATCACGATCGATTATAAAAAGCTTCAGGATAGCCTGGGAGTCCCTGTAATGCCTGTTGTCGCTTCCCGGGGATCAGGACTGACTGAGATCATCGACAAAGTGATTGCCATGAAGGGGAAAGTGCAGCAGTATCCCATACAACCTTACGGAAAGGAAATCGAAGACTCCATCAGTCAGCTTGCTTCAGCCCTTCAGGGAATCGATCTCCCCTACCCCATGCGGTGGATAGCTATCAAGCTGCTGGAAAAAGACAGGGAGATTACCCGTCAGGTGCAGGACAGGAAGCCTGAAGCGGCCGAAATTTCAAAGCGGCTCTGTTTGCAGCTGGAAGAAATGCACGGGCATAATTCTTCCATCGTGATTGCAGATGAAAGGAGTCATCTTGCTTACCAGATAACCAGAAATACAGAGACCATCTCTTCCGGCCAAAAATTATCCCTTAGCGACAAATTGGATATCATCACTACAGACCGTTTCACCGGTTACCTGGTGATGATCCTGATCCTCAGCGGGATGTTCTTTACTGTTTTTAAACTGGGAGACTGGCTCTCAGGCTTGCTGGACAACCTGTTCCGGGACTGGCATAGCTGGTGGAACCTGCATGTAGGGACCACCTTCCTGGCCTCACTTGGATGGGCCGCCGTTGAAAGTGTCCTGGCGCTGGTCCAGATCGCCTTCCCCTATATCCTGCCCTTCTATATTCTTTTATATATACTGGAAGGATGGGGTTATATAGCCCGGATCTCGTTTTTAATGGACAACCTGATGCATAAAATGGGGATCCATGGCAAAGCCTGCATATCCTTTATCATCGGGTTTGGTTGCAATGTGCCCGGCTGCCTGTCATGCCGCATCATGGAGTCGAGACGTGAAAGGTTTATCACCGCAGTGTTGGTGACCCTGGTGCCCTGTTCCGCCGTATCTGTCATCGTGTTCGGACTGGTAGGAAAATATGTCGGCCTCTTATGGGTTGTCGTGCTGTATCTGTTTGCCATGATGTTGATTCTCCTGGCCGGCAGAATATCTTCCAGACTCTTGCTCGGGGAACCTGTTGAGCTGATCATGCCCATGCCCGATTATAAGACACCCCAGCTTAAAACCATCCTTTACCAAACCTGGGATGCCCTGAAGGAATTCATCTTTATCGCGGCGCCTATTGTCGTCATTGCCGGAGTTTTTATTCATGCGATCAACCTGGCAGGATGGATGCCGGCTATAGCGGGATTTTTAAGTCCCGTTACTGTTCAATGGCTCGGGCTCCCGGCTGTTACAGGCATCCTGCTCATTTTCGGCATCCTGCGGAAGGAGCTGATCCTGGTCATGCTGGCTGCATACCTTGGGAATACCAATTTCTCCGAGGTGCTGACACCTCATCAGATGATCACCCTTGCTGTTGTGAGTATGTTCTACGTACCCTGTATTGCCACCATTTCTGTACTGTGGAAAGAATACGGATGGAAGAAAGCCCTTACCGTCACCTTGCTTGAAATCGGATTCGCTATAATATTGGCGGGATTGGTAAACAGACTGCTGACTTTTTTCTTTTAATCCATATAGCGAGACAAAGTTGGTTCGGCAAACCCCTGAGCTTCGCCTGAAAAAAAGGCCATACTCCTTTATTAACAAAGTATGGCCACCTATTAACAGGTTGCTGAAAAAACTATTTATTCTATCTCCAGAGCTTCTTCTACTTCCTCGTCCAGTTCTCCCTCCTCCAGCAGACTTTTTTCTTTCTTTGCCCGGTTTCTGCAACGATCGCACAGATCGGTGATATTTTTCAGTTCCCTGGCCTGGGCTACGGTACCTTCAAAAATTTCAGTAGTCCTGTCAGTGTTGATATATGAGCAATCATTAAACAGGTGATAGCTGGAACCTGATTTTGTCCAGTATACATAGTTTACACCGTCATTCAGCGACTCGACTTCCTGTGTCTGCTCAAGATATTGCTCCTGCGAAGGAGGATTGAAATCGACTCCCACAAGGCCGGCGGCCAGCATGGCAACAACAGCGATGGTGCCTACCAATCCTTTCTGCTTGCCACTCAGATCTTTATTGGTAAAAATAAGGATGACGAGGGGCAGGAAGGCAATGATGCTTATGATGGCACCCAGTTGGTTCTGTACGAAAAACCTGAATTTATCTTTTTCAGAGGCCGGATCGAGCCGGTTTGACTTTTTCCAGAGAACAGAACCGATAATGGCAAATACCAGGGCCACCGCAATCAATACAATGAGCCAGGTAGTGCTGACGGGCGGTTTCCGGAGCAGGATGATCGCATAAACTTCAGCCGCAATGGCAAGGAGCCAGGAAATAACGGCCAGGATACGAAAAGTTGTCGCTTTTGATTGGCTTTGTTCCGTCGGAACAAAGGTTTTTGTTTCTTTTGATGAAGGTGTATCTCCGCCTTCTACCCGTGTAATTTTTTTTGTGGTTCCTTTGTCTGCCATTTCAATTCCTCCATGATTTTATTGGTTAAACAACATTCAAAAAGTCATTTGATATTAGCAAAAATTTTTGAAACCGGCAAATTAATTTTCGGCAGACCCGAACCATTTTTTTATCGGAAAAGAGTAAAATTCAGCGGTTTCAGCCTTGTATTTCCGGTAATCCTCCGCGAGGAATTCCTTCATTTCAGCCTATTCCTATTTTATGAAAATCTTTAACAGAACATTAGCAATTATGCTTGCCGGCTACGAGGTAACTGAAGTGATACAATAGTTAAAAAAAAAGGATGCCTTAAACCGGCATCCCTTTCTATTCATTAAAACTTCGTTATTTCACCAGCAGCTTACCGGTGTAGGTTCCTGATCCCGCATTCACAACCACAATATAGGAGCCTTTGGCAAGACCACTGACGCTAAGGGTATCTGAATTGCTTTTCAACATGTTGTTTATTACAACCATCCCGTTTGTATTGATCACTTTCAGATTGACTTCCCCTTTTGCATCGATGCCTGAAATTCGCACGTAGTCTGTGGCAGGATTGGGAAATATATCCAAAACTTTGTTCTCAGCGGCAAGTTCAAGAATACTCGTGACCGGAGGCAGCAAAACGGCATCTATCACATGTACAACACCGTTATCGGCTTCGATATCAGCAACGGTTACCTTGGCATTATTGATGAATACGCCTTCTCCGTTGATGGTAACCGTGATATCCTTGCCCAGCAGGGTGGTAATGGTCTGACCGTTCGAAAGACCGGTCGACATAGCTTTGCCTCCAACCACATGGTAGAGCAGGATGTCTGCAAGATCACCGGTCGGATTGGCCAGCAAGGTCTCTAATGTTCCGGCCGGTAATGCATCAAAAGCATCATCAGTGGGTGCAAATACCGTAAAGGGGCCAGCTCCCGAAAGGTCATCGGCAAGTCCGGCAGCGATCACCGCTGCTTCCAATGTTTCATGAACGGGACTGTTCACCACGATATCCACCACGGTTATGACCGGAGGCAGGATAACGGCATCTATCACATGTACAACACCGTTATCGGCTTCGATATCAGCAACGGTTACCTTGGCATTATTGATGAATACGCCTTCTCCGTTGATGGTAACCGTGATATCCTTGCCCAGCAGGGTGGTAATGGTCTGACCGTTCGAAAGATCAGTCGACATGGCTTTGGCCCCTACCACATGGTAGAGCAGGATGTCAGCCAGGTCACCCGTAGGATCACCCAATAGAGTCTCTAGAGTTCCGGCCGGCAATGCCTTGAAGGCATCGTCAGTGGGTGCAAACACCGTAAAGGGGCCTGCTCCCGAAAGATCATCGGCAAGTCCGGCAGCGATCACCGCTGCTTCCAGCGTATCATAGGCAGCACTGTTCACAACGATGTCCACAACCGTTATAACCGGCGGCAGCAATACGGCATCCAAAACATGCACGACGCCATTATCGGCTTCTATGTCGGCTACCGTAACCTTGGCATTATTAATAAATACACCTTCCCCGTTAATGGTAACCGTGATATCCTTGCCCAGCAGGGTGGTAATGGTCTGACCGTTCGAAAGATCAGTCGACATGGCTTTGGCCCCTACCACATGGTAGAGCAGGATGTCAGCCAGGTCACCCGTAGGATCACCCAATAGAGTCTCTAGAGTTCCGGCCGGCAATGCCTTGAAGGCATCGTCAGTGGGTGCAAACACCGTAAAGGGGCCTGCTCCCGAAAGATCATCGGCAAGTCCGGCAGCGATCACCGCTGCTTCCAGCGTATCATGGGCAGCACTGTTGACTATGATGTCAACTACAGTTGTCTGAGACTTTGCATTATTAAATACAAATTGCAAAGCTATCATCAGCATCATAAAGAATCGTCCGTTTGTTTTCATAGTAAAATTGTATTAGTATTTAATGCAGAAACAGGATTAATTATTTATTGTTTAATTTTAAATATTATTTATTAAACAAAATAATTAAACAAACAATAAATCCTTCAATAATTATATCTTTATAATACTGTTTATATGATATTTATAAAATTTAATATAAATTATTTCTAAATAGTATATAAATATATGTTTAACTTTTAATGAATATGTATTAAAATTATTGATCATCATATTAAACACACGATACTACCTGGCCATAATTATCATAACTTTATGGTACCTAAACGCAAAAAGATGGCCCTCAGCAGGATCACCTTTGGTTTTTGCCTGGGGTTATTCCTTATGAATGTCCTTGAGGGGCAGAATTCCGGGCCCATACCTGAAAATCTGAAGAAATCATTGAATTCTTTACAGACTACTGTTCCGTTTCTTTCCATCCATCCCGATTCACGAGGCGGCGCAATGGGTGATCTGGGCGCGGCAACTTCGCCCGACGCAAATTCACAAGCCAGGAATGCCGCAAAATATGCCTTTATCAGGAATAAACTGGGTGCATCATTATCTTATGTGCCCTGGTTACGCTGTGTTGTTAAGGATATCAACCTGGGGTACCTGGGTTTTTATTATCGTTTCGACAACAAACAGGTCATCAGCACTTCTCTAAAATACCTCTCCATAGGTCAGATTGTTTTTCGTGATTCCTATGGTCAGTACAGCGGACAATATATGCCCTATGAACTATCGATCGATGCCGGATACTCACGCCTTTTTTCTGACCGCTTTTCCGGCGCATTGATATTACGATATATCCGCTCTGACATTACCGGAGGGGGGACTATTGAAGGGCAGCAATACAACGCCGGCAATTCATTTGCCGCTGATCTGGCAACTTATTATCAGAAGCCTTTAAAAATCAATGAAATGAACGGCGAGTTTGCCTGGGGAGCCTGCTTTTCAAATCTTGGGACCAAAATTTCCTATACAGAAGGCAGTGATAAGCAATTTATACCGGCAGACCTTCGCGTTGGTGCCCGCATGACGGTTGATCTGGATGAATACAATTCCGTTACCGGAGCTCTTGACCTGAATAAAATGCTGGTTCCGACACCTCCGGTATATTATGCAGACAGTCTGGATGAAAAAGGCGATGAAGTCATTCAATTTGGAAGATCGATCCCTACTTCACTGCCGCTGAGCTGGATTCAATCTTTTTATGATGCGCCGGGCGGATTCAGTGAAGAAATGCATGAGATTATGATTGCTGCGGGATTCGAATACTGGTACCGTCAGCAATTTGCTGTTCGCGGGGGGTATTTTTTTGAACATGAAACCAAAGGCAACCGGAAATACTTTTCAATCGGGGCAGGTTTAAGCCTTAATGTATTTTATCTTGATTTTTCCTATCTCATCTCTGCTTCCGGAAGGAATAATCCGCTGGCCAATACCATGCGAATAACCATGGGACTGGATTTCGGAAAAGAATGAACCTGTTACCGGTTATGCGATACATCATAATCCCTGATTTTTTGAAGGATCCCTGCTTCAGCACCGTCATACATCTGCCTGATGTATTCGTCGGAAAAATTGAAAGTGCGCTCTTCAAAACGCATAGTTTCAATCCGGTCAAATAACATGGCCTTGGCCTGTGCAATATCTTTCCCGTAAATATGATAGGAATCGGCCTGCCAGTTCAGCCTTCCCAGCCTGACTGTCTTGCCGGTGCGGCGGGCGACTTCGGCGGCAATGACTTCCCGGTTGAACTGGATAAACCCGAACATGTTCATAAAGCTGGCCCCCCAGGCATCGTTGCTCCGGAACCGGATATTGCAGTTCAGCCAGTATATCCCGTTCTCATCTTCCAGTATGCGATACCAAAGAGATTGCAGGCAGGGGGGATCAAAACAGTCCAGGTCAAGGTCCGGCATCCAGGTAATCATCTGGGCCTGACGGGTGAAAGGCTGTTTGCACAGTTTGCTGATAACGTTCTCGATCTGGTCGATGTTAAAGTGACCTTTGATTTCCGGTCCGTTTTCGCCTGTTTCCTTCCAGGTGCCATATCGTTTCAAACGGCCATGATAAGTATATTCCCAGCGGGTATCGCCGTGGACGTTCATACTTCTTACCCAATGATCCTTGAAACCCTTCAGTTCAAGCACATATTCCTTCAATTCTTCAATACCCCCGGGGAAGGCCATGTGGATCATGGGTTCGCCTTCAGGCTCTTCGATGGTCAGGTTGAGGGAACAATCCAGGCTTTCAGGATCGCCGGGCTTATCATACTGTGTTTTAAAGCGTATGCCATTATGATACAGTTCAACCAGGGCTTTTTCAAATGCCATGGCCAGTGTTCTCTCTGAAACTGTAATGACCGGAATGTTCAGCATGGTGCTGGATTTTTGTTTAAAAATAGGTGATCAGGGACTGTAACCAATAGCCTGTCCTGTAAAGTTATCACCATCTTTTTCACAGGGGTGAAACGCAGGCGTTTTTGCATGCAATGCAGCAAATTGATATCTTTATGGGAGAAATTGAATGTTAATTAAGCACCCATCATACCGAGATCCGGATGAAAAGAAGATCGCTCACCCCTCCCCTCTTTTTCGTCGATTCACTGCCCGATGCGGCCGATACAGACACCAGGGAATTGCTCCGCTGCATTGAGATCCGGGCCGGTGCAGCAGACATTTTCGTATGGCTGAAGCAAATGCGTGCTGCACCCTACAGTTATGATTTTATCGATAATAAGAGAATGCAATCCCCCCGTTTTATCATTGCTAACCTGCCTCCGCTTAAAGTCAACACCCATTTCCTGCTGGCCTTTCATATTATCAGCTTCGAGGAAAACGCCTTTATTGCGGCCCGTTTCTGTGAACCCGTCAATCCGCCGGTCAGTCTTTATATGAGCGACCTGTACGTTGAATACAGCGTTGCATCCCGTGGAGGTAAAACAATCCTGTGGTGTAAAGTCAAAGGATACCTCAAGAAAGGCCTCAATGCAAAAGGGTTCTACTTCTTTTTCAGCATCATCAATAAAATAATGATGACACGGCAGTTGAGGAATATTAAGAAATTATCGGAACTGACCGCTGTTGGGAAAATAGAAACACGGGCCTGTGATCTGAGTAAATGTTATATCCGCTCGGGATTCCACTGGTGGCTTTTCTGCCGTCGGAACAATTGCAGGGGATTAACCGATTACTGGGCGGAGGACAAGGACCCGGTCCCTGAGGCCTGAACCTTCACGCATTCAGGCACGTCCTGAA